>JANOAX010000044.1:0-20370 GCA_031411335.1 Bacteroidota bacterium | reverse complement strand
TTTTACCACTGAGTTCACAGAGGTATTCATTGAGAACTCTGAGAAAAAATAACCGCAAGGAACGCTAGGAAGGCGCGGGGAGCGCAAAGTTTCTATTGCTATTCGTAGAAGTTTCTCTTCGCCAAAATTTCTCACTATACAGATAGTTAAAGAGACGCTAATGCTCAAAGTTTTCTGAGGGGATTCAGTGAAAAAATCTGAGCGCAGCCATTTACCAATTTACAACTTGCCAACTTGCAATTCATCATAAAGAAAGGGCAGCTCTTTCGAACCACCCTTCTCCAATTCAAAACATCATTAAACTCTAACTAGGCTCCTGCATAATCAGAATAAATATTTTAGCAAGTTTTCCTTACTGCGCGTTCGCTTTTTCCGCAATGGCAGCGCGGATTTTAGCTTCTATTTCTTCGCACATTTCCGGATTGTCGGTAAGCATATTTTTTACAGCGTCGCGACCTTGTCCAATTTTGGTATCACCATAACTGAACCACGATCCCGCTTTTTTCAAGACATTGAATTCAACACCTAAGTCGACGATTTCACCATTCTTAGAAATTCCTTCTCCATACATGATGTCGAATTCAGCAATACGGAAAGGTGGCGCTACTTTGTTCTTCACCACTTTTACCTTGGTGCGATTTCCAACAACTACATCACCGTCTTTAATTTGTCCGATACGACGAATATCTAAACGCACTGAAGCATAAAATTTCAAAGCATTTCCTCCTGTTGTGGTTTCCGGATTACCGAACATCACTCCAATCTTTTCACGCAATTGGTTAATGAAGATGCAACAACATCCGGTACGACTAATGGTACCTGTCAACTTACGCAATGCTTGAGACATTAAACGAGCTTGTAAGCCCATCTTACTCTCACCCATTTCTCCTTCAATCTCTGCTTTTGGTGTTAACGCCGCAACAGAATCGATCACAATAATATCAATCGCACCTGAGCGAATTAGGTTCTCCGTAATTTCTAATGCTTGTTCACCATTATCAGGTTGTGAGATCAATAAATTCTCGATATCCACTCCTAATTTCTGTGCATAGAAACGATCGAATGCATGTTCCGCATCAATAAACGCTGCGATACCACCATTCTTTTGCACGTTCGCTATAGCATGTATAGCCAACGTCGTTTTACCAGATGATTCAGGTCCGTAAATTTCAATAACTCTTCCTTTCGGAAAGCCGCCTATTCCTAATGCACTGTCTAAAGTGATAGATCCTGTTTGAATAGCATCCATTACTTCTACTGCCTCATCTCCCATCCTCATGATGGTGCCCTTTCCATAGGTCTTTTCAATCTTGTCTATTGCCATTTGCAAGACTTTCATTTTCTCTTTCGCTTCCGCGGCTTCTGTTGCCATGTGTTTATTTTTTTTGATTGTTAGGTAACTTTTTGGTATGATTGCAATACGATCATTTTGACTCCAACAAATAAAAACATTTTTTTTTAAATAAACGAATAATAAACGAATACAAGTGTTTACCAACGGAAAAATTCATGTGCAAAAAAAAACCGTTCCAAACGGAACGGTTTCAATATAAGGGATTTGTGTTCAACTATTCTTCTCCAGCAGGCTTTTTACCTTTCTGGTAACGTGTGCGGAACTTATCAACACGACCAGCGGTATCTACCAATTTCATCTTTCCGGTATAAAACGGATGACTCATATGCGAAATCTCAAGCTTTACTAATGGGTACTCTTTACCGTCTTCCCAAGTAATGGTGTCTTTTGAATCAATAGCAGATTTAGTCATAAATGCATAATCTGTAGAGATGTCTTTAAATATGACAAATCGGTAGTTCTTTGGATGAATTTCTTTCTTCATGGATATAATCGTAATAGGGGGGCAAAGATAAGTATTTTTCCGAGTTAGGCAATAACTCAAATTAATTTCTGTTAAATTTCAATCGCGACCCTTCGCGTTCAATTATTTACAAGGTGTATATTTGTACCAGTATGCGGATCCTCAATAACGTAAAGCTATTAATAATCACATTATTAGCTATTATTTCAATCAACTCTTGTAAGAAGGATGTAATCCTTACCGACTCGAATGCGAAGTTAAATTTTTCTACCGACACTATTCTTTTTGATACCGTTTTCGCCAGCTTAGGTTCCGTAACGAAGAATTTTAGGGTTTATAATCCTTATGATGAGGTATTGAAGATTTCCAGCATTCGACTTGCCAACGGCGCCGCTTCCCTATTCCGAGTGAATGTAAATGGAGTTCCGGGCACTTCTTTTTCGGATATTGAAATCAGAGGCGGCGATAGTATATGGGTATTTGTGGAAGTGACTGTGAATCCCAATAATCAATCACTCCCTTATGTGGTTCAAGATTCCATCGTTTTTGAAACGAATGGAAATATTCAAGATATCGACTTAGTTGCTTGGGGTCAAAATGCTCATTTCTTTGTCGCCAAGAAAGAAAGTCCAAACCTACCACCTTATGTAATTATAGATACGAACTTGAATTCAACGATAACGTGGGATAAAAATTTACCATATGTAATCTATGGTGGTTTTGCGGTGGTGGATTCTTCTACTACACTCATCATTACAGAAGGCACACAAATTCATTTTAGCAATGCGGGGGGACTCTGGGTCTACAAAAGCGGCACGCTTAAAGTTCAAGGCACTAAAGATAAGCCTGTCGTTTTTCAAGGGTTGAGACGCGAAACAGCTTTACAAGAAGAGCCCGGACAATGGGATCGCATTTGGCTGAACGACGGAGGGATTCATGAGATTGACTATGCCATCATCAAAAATGGTTTTATCGGATTGCAATTGGAAACACTTTTTGATCCTGCTTTACCGGTCTCGTTGAAACTAACGAATACGCATATCCGAAATATGAATGGATTGGGAATATTAGCTCGTAATTACAAGGTAGATGGATGGAACGATGTGATTTCAAACTGCGGAAGTTACAATGCCGCCTTCACCATTGGAGGAGAATACGATTTCACGCATTGTACATTCGCCAACTTTTGGAATTTTGGACAAAGAACCACGCCAGTCATGTATTTAAATAATTACACCGAGGATCAAACTGGCCAAGATGTGCTAGTGCCTATGACAAAAGCCGAATTCAAAAACTGCATCATCTACGGCAACAACGACAACGAACTTGAATTAGATTTCAAAGCAGGCGCAGCGGATAGTCACCTATTTCGACATTGCATCATCAAAGCCGATGGTACGACACTCACCCCTGACCCTTCTCCGCATTTTAATACCATTTACCGCAACAACAATCCGCAATTTAAAAATACTTTCGATAATGATTTAACCTTAGACACGCTTGCATTCGCGAGGGAGAAAGGTGAAAACTCGCATATCAATCAGTCGGCAATACCACCGATGAATATTGATATCAATGGAAATCCTCGCCCTAATCCCAGTACTACACAACCAGACCTCGGGGCGTTTGAGCGGGAATAATTTGAAAATGTTTCGATTTGAAAATTTGAAAATGAGATTTTCTTTTTGGATGATTAATTAAGAAAATCCGTAATCATCCGCAAAATCCGCGTCATCCGTGTTCTTATTAAACATTATTAGAAATGAGATTTTTATTCGTCTAGAATAAATCATAAAAAATCTTAACCGATCTTAATAAATCTGTGTGCCATAAAAACATTGTTTTTTCGTTAAAGCTTTATCAAAAAATCCAACGTATCCACTCCATCAGCATACTCATCCAACCTGGGTTGTTGCGAAGTTCCAAAAGGCATATACTTCCCTCCTACTATACATTGAATATTTTTCTCCTCTGATTTCAACGTTTCTTCTAGTTTTTTCTCATCCTCATAATATTCAAAATGTAACACCGATACTGGCGTAGCAATGGGCGCTGCTTCCCTCAGCAACAAAAAATTATTCGTTAAAAATTGTTCACTATTCAGCAAATATAAAGCCCTGTGATAATCGTAATTATTCATAAACTTATTATGGTTCATCAACTCGCTGTATTTCTCCATTGCATTAAAAAATGAATTGAAATTATAACCCATCGGCACATATAATTTCGAAACATTACGACAACCCAATCCGAAATACGAAAAAATATCCTCCCCTAAATGAATGAAATCAGCATCCGTTTCATCTCCTTTCAATATGCCCACTGAATTTCTATTTTTACGAATGATGTGCGGATACTTTCCAAAATAATAATCGAAATATCTTGAACTATTATTATTTCCCGTGGCTATAACGGCATCTATATCCGTAAATCGCTCTTGTACCGAAATTAGACTCGCCAATTCAGGAGAAATCCTTTGCAACACATCTATATAAAAAGGCAACAGGAATTTATCATCAGAAGAACATTTAATCACCGGTGAATGTCCGCTAATCAACACCGAAAGTAAATCGTGAAAGCCAACTGCCGGAATATTTCCAGCCATGATGATGCCCACTTTCTTATTCCCTTTTAAAGTATCCAATGCTGGATAATTCGCCACCCAATTTTCTAAATTCGCTTTCTCCAACCAAGCCACATGCGCCTTCATCGATCGCAAAATATTTTCTGCTGTGAACCATGCATTTGAGTTTTTCGATTGCACCATCAGTCGATTCAAAGGACTTTCCGAATGATCTCCAGCCGACTCAATTTCATCTATTAATGCACCCAAAGCATGTCCCAAAAGACTTAACTTTTCTATTCTTTCACTTTTTTTCATACAATTCTTACTCGTTTTTGCCGAAATGAAACTTTTCTGATTATTTTTGTGTTGAAATAATTAAGCAAAAATATTGCTTTAAACACTTACCTACTCATTATGGCAATCATAATTACAGACGAATGTATCAATTGCGGAGCTTGCGAGCCCGAATGTCCAAATAATGCAATCTACGAAGGTGGTGCTGAATGGCGCTTCTCTGATGGAACCAATGTAAAAGGCATGTTTGCCAAGTTAGATGGTACTTCAATCGATGCGGATGCTCCTCAAGAACCAAAGTCGATGGACATCTATTACATTGTAACTGACAAGTGTACAGAGTGCGTTGGGTTCCACGATGAGCCTCAGTGCGCTGCTGTTTGTCCTGTTGATTGTTGTGTGGATGATCCTGATTTCCGTGAGTCTCAAGAGACTTTAACTGCTAAAAAAGATAGCATGCATGCTGCTTAAAGCATTCAAAATAAATGAAACCCTGTAGCGCGAGTTGCAGGGTTTTTTTTATTCCTACCCGCAATATGTAGGAATCCATTGCTTTACAATGAATATAGTAGATTTGCGTTCGATGAAAATGATGAGGTGTATTCCCTTCTTTCTTTTTTTCCTGCTGATGGGTTTTCAGGGCTCTTGTACTCCTGATACTTTAGCTTTTAAACCCAGTATAACCCGATTAATCGCTTTGGGCGACAGTGTTTTAAAGTTAAGGGAAGATGGACTGAAGGATTCTTTGAACTCAGAGTTTTCAAGATTATTAGATAGTATACTTTACACTACAACTGGTTCTTCTTTGAGTTTTTATCAGGTGAAATCCTTGTCGGTGGCGCAGGATCCATCTAAAAAAGTAAAAGCCATTACCTGGATGGTTTCAAAGAAAAATGGAAGTGAATTCCATTATTTTGGCTACCTCATCACACAATTGGACCCGAAAAAACCATCTACCATTACTCGATTGCATCAAAACAAAGAACTCGTTCGTGATGAATTGGAATTTTTAAAAGGCGATTCCAGCACTTGGATGGGCTGTATTTATTATGCGGTGATGGCTGAACGTTATAAGAAGAAAGACTATTTTTTGCTCTTAGGATGGGCGCCACAATCGTTTTTTACTACTCGTAAAATGGCAGAATCCATCAGCATTACACCGAGTAAGATTAATTTAGGGGTACCTGTGATAAAAGCAGGTGGGAAAGCAAAAACACGTTTGATTTTTGAATACAATGCTCAAGTAAGTATGAGTTTGAAATATAACGAAAGCAAGAAGATGATCGTAATGGATCATCTTTCCTCATCCGATCCCCGACCAGAGTCTAAAGGAATGTATCAATTATATGGTCCAGACTTTAGTTATGATGGACTTAAATTTGAAAAAGGGCTCTGGATTTTGCAGCGGGATATTGACGTGCGTAATAAATAAAACTAAAGTCATATTCCCTCCTCTTTTCCTTGTCATTTAGCCGAATTCCTGCTTACTTTGAGGTCAGCAACCTGTTCGCTTTAAAAAGAACATAATCAGCTATATAAAAAATGAGAAAACACAACTTAGGCGCAGGTCCAGGCGTATTGCCTGAATCCGCATTGCAAAAATCAGCAGCAGCAGCTCTCGATTTTAACAATATTGGAATGTCCATTTTGGAAATTTCCCACCGAAGCAAAGATTTTGAACAGGTGCTAGAAAACACCACTTCATTAGTGAAAGAATTATTAGGCGTTCCAGATAATTACTCCATCTTGTTTTTACAAGGAGGCGCAAGTACTCAATTTGCCATGGTGCCGATGAATTTATTGCATACAAAAGCAGCTTATGTCGACTCAGGAGTTTGGGCAAATAAAGCATTAAAAGAAGCAAAGTTATTTGGTGATATTCAAGTAATCGCTTCCTCTAAGGATCAAAATTATTCTTACGTCCCTAAGAATTATGTAATTCCAACGGATTGTGATTATTTACACATCACTTCAAACAATACCATTTACGGAACACAAATTAGTGAATTTCCAAACAGTCCAATTCCATTAATATGTGATATGTCGAGCGATATTTTTAGTCGACCTGTTGATGTTTCAAAATTTGATTTGATTTATGCGGGTGCACAAAAAAACATGGGCCCGGCAGGTGTAACCTTAGTAATTATCAAGAATGATATTTTAAAAGAAGTAAATCGTGTCGTTCCCACGATGATGCGTTATGCCACGCATATTGAAGGTGGATCCATGTACAATACACCTCCTGTATTTTCCATTTATGTTTGTATGGCAACCTTAGAATGGCTAAAATCAATTGGTGGAGTTTCGGCGATTGAAAAAATCAACAAACAAAAGGCGGAATTATTTTACAATGAAGTGGATACTAATCCGCTTTTCACAGGCACTTGTGCAGTAGAAGATCGTTCGCGCATGAATGCCTGTTTCTTGCTGAAGAATCCGGAGTTAGATGAGGAATTTTTGAAGCAAGCAAAAGCGCATGGAATCATTGGAATTAAAGGTCACCGCTCGGTGGGTGGATTCCGTGCTTCCATGTACAATGCAGCGCCTTTAGAAAGTGTGAAAGCGCTGACTGATTTAATGAAAGATTTCGCATTGAAGACAGCATAATACATTCTCTTATCTTTTGATTTATCTCTCACTCACCTAATTCGAAAAACCTCTTATGCCAAAAATTCTAGCGAACGACGGAATCGACAAAGCCGGGAAACAAATTCTTGAAGCCGCCGGCATTCATGTAGAGACGAATAAGATTGCGCAAGAAGATTTGATGAAGTCACTAAACGATTTTGATGGTATTCTTGTTCGTAGTGCCACCACCGTTAGGAAGGAGTTGATTGATGCGTGTCCTAATTTAAAGTTGATTGGTCGAGCTGGTGTGGGTATGGATAATATTGATGTAGCCTATGCGCGTGACAAAGGACTTAAAGTGATCAATACACCCGAAGCTTCTTCAGAGAGCGTAGCAGAGCTAGTATTCGCTCATTTTTTTACCATGGCGCGTTGCTTGCACCTTAGTAATCGGGAGATGCCTTCTACTACTACAAAAGAACGCTTCAACGAATTAAAGAAAGTTTATTCATCGGGCGTCGAACTAAAAGGAAAAACATTAGGCATCATCGGATTTGGAAATATAGGTCAGGCTGTAGCTCGCATGGGAATTGGATTAGGCATGCATATTCTTCCCTTCAAATTAAGAGCGGAAGATGTGAAAATTGAAATTGATATTTTCAGAACGGTAACGGATGCGAAGATGGTTTTAACGATGAAGTGTGTTCCTTTCGAAAAATTACTAGCAGAAAGTGATTTCATTACCTTACATGTTCCGTTTCCAAAAGGAGCACCCCCTATCATTGGC
This sequence comes from Bacteroidota bacterium, assembly GCA_031411335.1. Lineage (GTDB taxonomy): Bacteria > Bacteroidota > Bacteroidia > AKYH767-A > OLB10 > JAJTFW01. The sequence continues at coordinate 12,338 of JANOAX010000044.1, read as the reverse complement.
AAAAGAGAACTAGAGCAAATGAAAAATGGTGTTTACTTGGTGAACACTGCTCGAGGTGGCGCTGTGAATGAATCAGAATTATTAGAAGCTTTAAACTCGGGAAAAGTAGCTGCGGCGGGATTAGATGTTTTCGAAAACGAACCATTAATTCGCGAAGAATTACGCCAGCATCCACGCGTTTCTTTGAGTCCACATATTGGCGGATCTACTCCCGAAGCGCAAGAGCGAATCGGAATTGAAATCGCACAAAAAATTGTTGCGCATTTTGCAAACTAAAATAAAAATAACAATTACTATCTACATAAAAATAAAACATGGCCCAGTTAAAAGCATTTAAAGGAATTCGTCCCATTCAAGAATTAGTGAAGCGCGTTGCTTGTCGTCCGTATGATGTACTCAATGAAAAAGAAGCAAGAATAGAAGCGAATGGTGATAAAATTTCATTTTACCACGTCATCAAACCTGAAATAGATTTTCCCGATGGATATAATGTTTATTCTCCAGAAATTTATGAGAAAGGACGCGATAATTTCGCAGCGATGCGCGCAGATGGTGTTTTTAAACAAGACGAAACCGATTGTCTATACATCTATAGTCAAACGATGAATGGTCGCACCCAATATGGAATTGTAGGTTGCGCTTCGGTTGACGATTATTTGAATGATGTGATAAAAAAACATGAGCTAACACGTCCCGACAAAGAAGAAGATCGTAAAAACCATGTTCGTGTTGGAAATATGAATGCAGAGCCTGTATTTTTCGCTTATCCACATGTTGCTGCACTCGATGCTATTGTTGCTGAAGTAATAAAAGCAACTCCGGCTTACGACATGATTACAGACGATGGCATTGGTCATACTTTTTGGGTGATCAGTGATGCAAAAACAGTAAATGACATCATCACCTTATTTGCAAAAGTTCCAAATACGTATGTTGCCGATGGACATCATCGTACGGCAGCCGCTGCTTTGGTAGGACAAGAACTGCGTAAATTAAACCCGAATCATACAGGACAAGAAAGCTATAATTTTTTCCTAGCTGTACATTTTCCAGACAATCAATTGCACATCATGGATTACAATCGTGTGATCAAAGATTTGAATGGTCATTCGGCAAATGATATCCTTGAAAAATTAAAAGAGAATTTCGAAATCACCGAAAAAGGAAATGCAGAATATCGTCCAGCAATATTGCATGAGTTCAGCATGTACTTAGATGGGAAATGGTATGCACTCCAAGCAAAAGCAGGTACGTACGACGATAGCGATGTGATAGGTGTATTAGATGTAACCATTCTTTCTAAAAAAGTATTAGAGCCTATTTTTAATATCGTCGACTTACGCAAAGACAAGCGTATTGATTTTGTTGGTGGTCTCAGAGGATTAGGTGAATTGAAATCAAGGGTGGATTCAGGCGACATGAAAATTGCATTTGCCTTGTATCCTGTTACCATGAAACAACTGATTGATATTGCAGATACGAACCAGATCATGCCTCCGAAAACAACGTGGTTTGAACCGAAGTTGAGAAGTGGGTTGGTGGTGCACGCGTTAAATTAAGAATTCAGAATTAAGAATTCAGAATTGCTGCGCTCTGAAGTTACATAAAAGAGAAATACTTCTTGGTTAAATTATCAATCTGCTAGCGCATTAAGTTTTCGCATTGGAGTTTTAATTGCGGTTGAATTTTCTGCTTGCGAAAGAGATAAAAATATCGATTATTAATGGTTAAAATACCGATAATTACCTAATTGCAAATTCAAAATTCTTATACTAACATCCATTGTGACACAATTCTGAATTCTGAATTCTGAATTCTGAATTATTTCAAACGATAATGAAACTTATAAAATTATTCAATACGCAAGAGTCGTTACAAGGGTTAATTTCTTTGTCGATGGAGGCTGCTAAAACGGATGATCCAACGCTTCATTTTTTTAAACAAAATGTTAGAAATAATTTTTTCGATTTAGAAGCGGCTTTTCGAATATTTAGAAAAACGCATTCCAAAGAGGTAGCTGAACCGTTGTATGAAATTTATAAATCGGCTGAGGATTCTTTAGGAAAATATGATTTCATACATGCATCGAGCAACAAAATTTTATCAGATACAAAGTTGACAGAAGAATTAAAAGTAAAAGTTCTACATCAAGAGAAAAAAGCGAGAATTGAATTAAAACAATTTTTAAAAAAGGAAAATTGGCTTCCGGATGCTACTGAGAATGTTTCGAAGCAAGCCGAACAAATGGAAGACATTCTTTCTACAGATAGTGACGACTTCCGAAATGACTACATCAAATTTCTTAGCAAGACGATATCTAAAATTGATGAAGAATATCGCAAAGGAGAATTAGATCCTCACTTATTAGAAGAAGGAATACATGAGATCAGAAGAAAAATTAGATGGATTTCCATTTATGCAAAAATTTCTGGTGGATTCATTCAAACTCAAAAGAGCGAAAAAGTCAACAGCGAATATAAAAAGTACCTAACGGAAGAAATCATCTCCTCCCCTTTTATCAAACTTCCCCCTTGTCCAGAAGGTGTAGAGCCCATCACAATTCGCTTCGAAAACTTTACAGCACTTTGCTGGATGATTGAAGCACTAGGAAAATTAAAAGATGAAGGATTAAATTACGAGAATCAAGTTCATCTTCTTGGCGAAGCAAAATCCAGTGAAAACAAGAAAAAAGATTCCAAAAAATCTCCCGATACCCTAACTCTTATTACAGAAGAAGCCCTAAAGATTTGCGATGAGTTCTTCATCAAGGACAACATCCTCACTCGACTCGCAGAAGATATCAATCAGAATAAAAACTGACTTCAGCTTTGCCAAAAGTTCGAATAAATCTAAATTTGAATCGTATCTTTAAACCATGGCTTCTAAACCCAACCTTCTTTTACTTCACGGCGCCCTTGGTTCAGCACAGCAAATGCTTCCATTGAAAGATTTATTAAAGGACAATTATACCATTTACACTTACGATTTTCCTGGGCATGGTGGTAAAGACTTTGCAGAACATTCGCTAACGATTCCCATCTTAGGAGAACATCTTCTCGATCATCTCCGTGAATTTCAATTAATCGGCACTCATGTTTTTGGTTACAGCATGGGTGGATATACTGCACTATGGTTGGAAGCCAATAAAGCGGGAATTTTCTCGTCCATCATGACATTAGGAACCAAATTCAATTGGACAACGGATATTGCTTTGAAAGAATCAAAATTGATTGCTCCCGAATTCTTAGAGTTAAAAGTACCCAGTTTTGTGAGTACACTTATTGCTCGACACTTTCCATATGATTGGAAAAAACTTTGCTCAGAAACAGCACATCTCATGCAGCATTTAGCAAAGCATCCACTCACCAACGATGAAATGGGAAATATCTCTTGCGATGTACGTATTGCACTTGGCGACAGAGACCACATGGTTACTTTAGAAGAAAGTGCGCATGCCTATACTGCCTTATCGAACTCATCATTACTCGTGATGCCGGAAACGCCACATCTTTTTGAAAAAATATCGCATACCCATCTTGCAGAAGAAATAAAAAGATTTATCAAGTAATATGGCCTTTAAAATCACCGAATATCATTCCATCAAAAAAGAATTAGAAAGTTATCAAGCTCAACTGATCGCTGTATCGAAGAAAAAACCCGTTGAAGATATTCAGGAAGCTATTGATGCCGGACAAAAAAACTTTGGTGAAAATTATGTGCAAGAATTAGTAGAGAAAGAAGCGCATTTTAAAGGAAATGCAAATTGGAATTTCATTGGACATTTGCAAAGTAATAAAGTGAAAATGATTGCTCCCTTTGTAACACTTATTCAAGGAGTAGATAGCTTTAAATTACTGCAAGAAATTAATAAGGAAGGAAAAAAAATTGACAAAGTCATTGACTGTTTAATACAAGTTCATATTGCACAAGAAGAAACTAAATTTGGATTTTCAGAAGAAGAAGTAGAAGCGCTCCTATTATTTCCTGAATTAGTAGAAATGGAAAATATTAGAATTAAAGGTTTGATGGGAATGGCATCCTTGAGTACAGATACTTCACTCTTAAAAAAAGAATTTAGCAGTCTAAAAAATTTATTCAATAATAGTAAATTAATGTCGTTAGAACCTGACGCTTTTGATACGTTGTCGATGGGCATGAGTAGTGATTATAAAATTGCATTGGATTGTGGAAGCACGATGATTCGCATTGGAAGTACACTTTTTGGAGAAAGAAATTAAAAAAAAGAAATGATGTCAACATACAGTTTGGCTTTACACGGTGGAGCAGGAACCATTACTCGTGCTTCACTCACCGAAGAAAAAGAAAAAGCATATACTTCAGCACTCATGACGGCTCTCACCATCGGTGAAACGGTTTTAAAAAAGGGAGGAACGGCGATGGATGCTGTTATTCAAACTATTGTCTCTTTAGAAGATTGTCCGCTTTTCAATGCAGGAAAAGGTTCTGTTTTTACTGCGGATGGACTTCATGAAATGGATGCTTCCATCATGAGAGGAGAAAATTTGGAAGCCGGAGCTGTAGCAGGAGTTCAATTGATCAAAAATCCCATCTTACTTGCCAAAGAAATCATGGAGCACTCGGACCATGTATTGCTATCAGGAAAAGGTGCAGAAGAATTTGCAAAACAACAAAAACTTATTTTTGAAACGGAAGAATATTTTTTCGACGAATACCGCTTTCAGCAATTAAGAGAAGCCATTCATGAGGGAAAAATTGTTTTAGATCATACTTCTTCTACTGAAAATAAAAAGTTTGGAACCGTAGGCGCTGTTGCAAAGGATAAGCATGGAAATTTAGCGGCGGGTACATCCACGGGTGGAATGACCAACAAAAAATTTAATCGCATTGGTGACTCTCCCATCATTGGCAGCGGAACGTATGCGAACAATGCAACATGTGCTATTTCTTGCACAGGACATGGCGAATACTTTATTCGAGCCGTAGTTGCTTATGATATTTCTTGTTTGATGGAATATAAAGGGTTGAGTTTACAAGCCGCATGCGACGTTGTAGTAATGGACAAACTCGTTAAATTAGGAGGTGAAGGTGGACTCATTGCCGTAGATGCAAAGGGATCCATTTGTTTACCTTTTAATTCGGAAGGAATGTACAGAGCCTGGACAGAAAACGGATCTGAAAAGAAAATTGCAATTTATAAATAGTTAATCTCAACTAATTCTTGTTGAAACAATTCTCAATTTGAGGCTTGCGTCCGCGTTTTCTATTGTTACCATCACAACTCTTAAAATTACGCCATGCGATTCCAAAATATAAATCGGCTCCATAAGAATCGGTTAGTCCTAATAATGGACTTATCATATCGGTTCCGATAGTGAAAATACCAAATCGGAAACTTAATCCTACGCGTGGACGAAACAATTCATAATAAGAAATGGGCAATGCAATTTCTATTCTCCGCGATTCGAATCGCGGAGTAATGGCAATTTGATTCGCTCTACGAATTGAATTTTTTCCTAACGGCACCCTTTGAATCACACTTAAATTGATAAAATAATTTTCAGTGAACGCTACATCAAACTGCACAGAAGCTGCGGTAGGTAAATACATCGTCATCTTTCGTTGATCGCGTGATCGACGATAATTTCCATAAAACTGATCGCTCAGAATAGAATCGGTTTGCACCAATCCACCAAAAGAAGTGGTATCAATTCCATACCAATCGGTGTTGAGATGATCAAATGCATAAGTACGTGTTCCACTCGTATACTTCAAATAACCCACATCAATCAATGAAAGACCCAAACGATAGTCGTATGGCTTTTCGCCTTTACTTCGTTTACAAGGATTATAAAAATCATCATTTCTGTTTTTATACACTTGCACACCTGTTGTAAATGAATATCCATAGCCACGTTTCGCCAAAGGGCTATCTCCTCCTCCTGTTCCATTCTCTGGCAAGGCGTGACCATATTCAGCAACGATATCATTCACGACAAGTAAAGAATCGGCTGGAACAATATAATCGGCGTAATCCAAATTCAAATACAATGCATTTAATCCGTACAATGAGTTTACGGTAATGCCACCCGTTATAAAATATTCTTGATCATCTTTCAATACATGTCCAAAAGTTAAACCTAGCTCATGCCAATTCAAAACGGCCATCTTTGCATTCCGCACTTCATAATTAATATTTTGCTGTGGATCGTAATCAAAGCCTTCTTTTAAATATTTAGCCAAATGATAGGGAACCTTAGAAGCACTTAGTTCTGCTCGAGTGGAAAGATGAAATCCTGCTGACCATTTTTTGCCAGACCAAATAAATGCGGGATACTTTACAAACGCGGAACCATATCCAAACTTGTTTGGTTTTTTGGTATAATGATCTGTAAGTTTTCCATCATCAATCGATTCCCCTTTAAAGCTTTTTGTAATGAGTTTACTTTGGCTTTTCAAGTACATGTAATTATTTACGATCGATGCATCCATCGACAAAAAATGAATCTCCCATCGATAAGGAACACCAACAATAGATGCAGGATTTAAGTCGAGACCATATTGCCCAGCGTAATTACTGTTCGAAGGACCCCACATCTCTTGTGCATCGACTTTCGAAATCGACACGCATGCAAAGACAAGAAATAAGATCCAACGATTCAACATCATGTTCAATATCTCTATTCAACGCAAAAAAGCATAATATAGTTTCTAATTTCGGAGGAAAACCTCAACCTTCCAAGCTAATTATTCGAACATCTTACCTGGATTAAGCACTCCTTTAGGATCAAAGAGTGATTTAATTCCTTTTTGCAGCGCTAATGTATTGGCATCAAAAGGAATATCCATATACGACTTTTGTACAAAACCAATACCGTGTTCACCCGAAATAGTTCCTTTAAGTTTTACACAAAGCTCAAATATTTCACGAATTCCTAAGGGAACTTTGTTTTCCCAATCGTAATCACTCATGGTATCCTTGATAATATTCACGTGTAGATTCCCATCTCCCGCATGTCCATAGCAAATGGATCTAAAGCCAAACTTCACTCCAATCTCCTTCACGCCTTTCAATAAAACGGGGAGTTCTGCACGTGGAACTACAGTATCTTCTTCCTTGTAAATCGAATGTGATTTCACTGCTTCTCCAACGGCTCTGCGCATACGCCACAAATCGCTTTTTTGTTGAGCGGTGTCTGCAAACAACACTTCATCGCATTCAAATTCGTACATGATCTCTGTAATTTTTTCACAATCCTTAAAAAGTGCATCCAAATCGTGACCATCTACTTCAATTAACAAATGTGCTTTGTGTTCTTCTTTCACTGCTAACTTCACATCCACAAACTTCAATACAAAGTCGATGGCATCACGTTCCATGAATTCCATTGCCGATGGTGTAAAGCCCGCTCTGAATACAGCAGACACCGCTTCACAGGCTTTTTCAGGAGAGAAAAATGGAATCAACATTAACAAATTTTGTGTTGGCAATGGAATCAATCTAAAAACAATTTTTGTAATGATGCCTAACGTGCCTTCACTGCCGACAATCAATTGCGTTAAATTATATCCAGTAGAATTTTTCAAAACGTTAGCTCCTGTCCAAATGATTTCTCCTGTTGGAAGCACTACTTCACAGTTCAACACATAATCTTTTGTCGTACCGTACTTCACGGCTTTTGGTCCGCCTGCATTTTCGGCGAGGTTTCCTCCCAAAAAACAACTTCCTCTACTCGCAGGATCGGGAGGGTAAAACAATCCCTTCTCCTCTACAGCATCTCGAAAAACTTGATTGATCACACCTGGCTCCACGGTAGCTTGCAAGTTACGTTCGTCGATTTCAATAATTCGATTTAATCGCTCTGTTGAGAGGACGATTCCACCAAAAACAGGCAAAGCTCCACCACTGAGGCCAGTGCCCGCACCTCGGGGAGTAACGGGTACACCATCACGGTTGGCGAGTTTCATGATTTTAGAAATCTCATCAGCAGAAGCAGGCTTAACCACCGCGGCAGGAACGAAAAAATAATCCTCCGTTTCATCACTTCCATACACTTCTTTATCTTCCTCCTTGAACAACACATGGCTTGCTCCACAAATTAGAATCAACTCATCGAGTTGAGTTTTGCTAAGCGTAGATTGATACTTAAACATGGTGCAAAGTTACCAATCAAAGTAGGTATCCCCTATTCATCAACCCTCAATTCTTTAAAAAATATCCACAATTATCTTATTTCAGTATCTACTTTGTTAGGCCTTTCATCAACATTACCTATTTTTACAATTCAACAAAAAATCTATGCAAGAAGAACATATTAAATGGTTTTCACCCGTTTTAGGACAAGAAACCGATATGCTAGTATTTGGTACTGGTGGTAAACCCATCATCATTTTCCCTACTTCAATGGGTACTTATCATCAAAACAAGGACTTTCATTTAATTGATAGTGTTGCATGGTTTGTGAATAATGGATTGGTAAAAATTTATTGTCCCGACAGTGTAGATGAGCATTCCTTTTATCAAGAAATGATTCATCCTGGAGAAAGAATTCGTCGACATACCGTTTACGATAAATTTATTTTGGAAGAAGTGGTGAGTCGTGCTTGCCATGAAACAGGCCACTCTCAAGTGACGGTGGCAGGTTGCAGTTTTGGTGGTTACCAAGCCATCAATTTTGCTTTTCGTCACCCTCAAATCGTTTCAAATGTTTACAGTATGGGTGGGGCTTTCGATATCACGAACCATATGGACGGCTACTATGATGAAAATGTGTATTACAATAATCCGGTCGACTTTTTAGGAGGTTTGAACGATGAGCATTTGTGGAAAATGGGCATTGTAATCGGTGTGGGAGAAGAAGATTTTTGTCTCCCTCAAAATAAACGGTTAGCCGAAATCATGTCGAACAAAGGCATGCCTTATTGGCTCGATATCCGCCCTGGAATGCCTCATGATTGGCCCGCTTGGCGTGAAATGCTACCTACTTACCTCGGAAGAATGCAATATTAAATGCGCATTTAATGATACTATCTACGAAAGGGTATTTACTCCTTTTTATAGGAAGAATTGTTGACAAAAAAGGAAAAGAACATTCCGATATTTTATACCTTCGTACATCAATTTAAAGCAAAATCATTATGAAACGGATAGGAATTATGCATGGTAAGGAGCGCAGCTTCCCCGATGCGCTTGTAGAAAGAATTAACTCTAAAAACATCAAAGGAATTCATGCAGAAATTCTAAAGATGGACAAAGTCATTCAAGGTGAAACTTCTGACTACCATGTTATTATGGATCGAATTTCACAAGATGTCCCCTTTTACAGAGCCTTTTTGAAGAACGCTGCATTAAATGGAACGGCTGTCCTCAACAATCCTTTTTGGTGGAGTGCCGATGAGAAATTCTTTAATAATTGCTTGGCTACTCGATTAGGGATTCCGGTTCCTAAGACTTGCTTATTGCCTTCCAACGAATGGCCAACCGACACCAGCGAAGATTCATTCCGCAATCTCTCCATGCCGATGGATTGGCAAGGGATGTTTGAATATACTGGTTTTCCGGTGTACATGAAACCACATTCTGGTGGTGGATGGAAGAACGTTTATCAATTGGATACACCTGATGGATTTTTTCAATCGCATCAAACCACTGGACAATTAGTAATGTTGCTTCAAGAAGAGATTAAATTCGATTCTTACTATAGAATTTATTGCATTGGTCAAGATAACATTCGCATTATGGAATATGAGCCACGTAACCCACATCATTTGCGTTATGTGCATAATAAATTCAATGCGGATCAAAAAATGTTAGATACCCTTCGCGATTATACTTTCCGTTTGAATGAGGCCTTAGGGTATGATTTCAATACGGTTGAATTTGCTGTTCGTGATGGTATTCCATATGCTATTGACTTTTGTAATCCTGCACCAGACGCCGATATCAACAGCGTAGGACAAGAAAATTTCGATTGGGTAATTGAAGCTGCTGCGATGATGTGTATCAATCGTGCAAAAGCACATAAGGAAAATGCGGATAACTTAACATGGGGAACGTATATGAAGACGGCTACTATGGGAAAAGCTATCGGTAACGCAGTACCGTCATTTAAACATGTTGGTGAAATATCTGAAAAATAAATTAAATTAGTTATCACCCACTCCGTCAATTTGTAATTCAGGTTGACGGAGTGTATTTTTAAAATCACACAACGACTCACCCATCAAAAACAATCCGAATAATTATGACCATGTTTACCTTAGGGATTGAAGAGGAATTTCAAATTATTGACCCCGATACTCGTGAATTGCGCAGTCACATGCACCAAATTGTAGAGGGAGGAAAAACGACGCTGAAGGAGCAAGTAAAAGCAGAAATGCACCAAAGTGTGGTGGAAGTCGGAACCAATATCTGCAAAGACATTGATGAAGCTCGTCGAGAAGTTACTTATTTGCGAAAAATGATTGGTGAAATTGCATTGAAGCAAGGACTTGTTTTTGGTGCTGCTGGAACACATCCATTTTCTCGCTGGCAAGATCAAGAAATTACAGACCATCCTCGCTATCATGAAATCGTAGATAAATTGCAGGATACTGCAAGAGGAAATTTAATTTTTGGATTGCATGTACATGTAGGAATTCCAAATCGTGAAATTGGTTTACAATTAATGAACCAAGCTCGCTATTTCTTACCACATATTTTTGCGCTTTCCGCCAACTCCCCTTTTTGGTTAGGGCGAAATACGGGATTCAAATCCTATCGCACAAAAGTGTTTGATAAGTTTCCAAGAACAGGTATTCCTGATTATTTTGAAAGTGTTGCAGAGTATGATAGCTATATCAACTTACTCATCAAAACCAATTGCATCGACAATGGCAAGAAAATTTGGTGGGATTTACGATTACATCCATTCTTTGAGACGATTGAATTTCGCATTTGTGATGTACCCATGCGCATCGATGAAACTATTGCGTTAGCGGCTTTAATACAAGCCGTAGTAGCGAAAATTTATAAGTTGATGAAAGAAAATCTGTCGTTTAGAAATTATAAACGCGCTTTAATCAATGAAAATAAATGGCGTGCAGCTCGCTATGGAATAGAAGGTAGTTTGATTGATTTTGGAAAACAAGAAGAAGTGTCAACCAAAGATCTCATATATGAATTATTAGAATTTGTGGATGATGTTGTGGATGAGCTCGGATCGCGACATGAAATCAAGTATATCGAAAAAATGCTTGAAAATGGAACTGGAGCCGATAGACAATTAAAAATTTATGAATCAACCGGCGACTTAAAAGATGTAGTCGATTATATTGTAAGTGAAACTAATCATGGATTGTAAAGTATAAGTAGAATTGCATTTTCTAAAATTAAATTAATCTAAGAAAATAGAAAAACTGCAGGGTAAGTCCCATGCAGTTGTGAGATGGAAAACCAAACAATTAATGTAGCAATCCTCGACCTCTATAACAACGAGCCGAATGAAGGAATGAGGGGAATTCAGTCTATACTGAACCAACATATAGTCATTTATCCTTTTAAACTAAGATGGAAAATTTTTGATGTTCGATTTAAAGATGAAATTCCAGATGATAGTTTTGATATTTACATCAGCACGGGCGGACCTGGGAGTCCACTCGAAGATGTAGGTGCGCAATGGGAAAAAGACTATTTCAATTTAATCGATACACTTTGGAATCACAATAGATCATCGGCAAAGAATAAAAAATTCGTTTTCTTTATTTGCCATTCGTTTCAATTAATGTCTCGCCATTTAGATGTAGCCGACGTGATAAAACGCCATTCTACTGCATTTGGAATTTTTCCTATCCATAAATCAGAAGCTGGAAAAGACGAAATTTGTTTTCAAGATTTACCCGACCCCTTTCATGCTGTTGATAGCCGAGATTGGCAAGTAGTGCAACCAGACACCCAACGACTCAAAAAAATAGGTGCTGAGATTTTAGCAATTGAAAAAGATCGTCCGCATGTTGATTTTGAACGCGCGGTGATGGGAATTCGATTTAGTCCTGAGATGATCGGTACACAATTTCATCCCGAAGCAGATCCTGTTGGGATGTTGCATTATTTATTGCGTTCCGATAAAAAAGAAATTGTCGTGAAACATCACGGACAAGATAAATACAATGAGATGTTATTGCATTTGAATGATCCCGATAAAATTAACTTGACTCAAGGTTGTATTATTCCTAATTTTTTAAATGATTCTATTGGTAAAATCATTGAGAATAGTTTAGTAGAAAAAAATTAATTTTATATTTATTTTTTTTCGTGATTATAACCTTGCTAGTTTGAAGCTAAATTTTCTTACTTAATTTGGCAAACTCTGGGTTCGAAT
>JANOAX010000043.1:0-22194 GCA_031411335.1 Bacteroidota bacterium | reverse complement strand
CGGGGGTGGATTCATGTAACGTCGCCATAAATGGCGACGTTAGCGGTTAGCATTCGTTAGACATTATCATGTAAAGCGACGTTACCGGTTAGCATTCGTTTGTCATTATCATACATGGCGACGTTACTACCGGTTAGCATTCCTTTGACATTATCATGCATGGCGACGTTACCGGTTAGCATTCATTGACATTATCATGCATGGTGACGTTATTTGTTAGCATTTGTTTGACATTATCAAGTATGGCGACGTTACCGGTTAGCATTCGTTTGAAATTATCATGTATGGCGACGTTTCCAGTTAGCCTTCGTTTGACATTATCATGTATGGCGACGTTACTGGTTAGCATTCGTTTAACATTATCATTTATGGCGACGTTACCGGTTAGCATTTGTTTTACTTGATCAAGTATGGCGACTCTACCGATTAGCATTTCAATAACATCACAATGCATTAGAATTTACCGATTGTCATTTCAATAGCATCTCAATGCATAGCGTCTTTACAAGTTGGCTTTCCTCTAGTTTCTCGTAGTAAATACACTCTAAAAACCTTCCAAATGAATCTTAGGATATTAAACCAATTTTATTAATTTTTCAAATGGCTTTTATTCAGCTAATTACATCCATCAACAGAAAACACGCAATTGTTAAAAACATTGCAAATTCTCTTGTTGATGCCAATAAGCTTTCTTATCTTTGCCCTCCTTAAAAAGTATATAAGCGGAAAAATATCATGCTGTTAACAACTGAATCGAAGAAAGCAATCTTCCTAAAACACGGTAAAAGTGAAACGAATACGGGTAATTCTGAAGCCCAAATTGCCATGTTCACTGAGCGTATTAATCACCTTACTGAGCATTTGAAAACCTTTAAAAAGGATTTTTCTACAGAGCGCTCTTTAATTAACTTTGTTGGTAAGCGTCGTAGCCTATTGGACTACCTTCACAAAAAAGATATCACTCGTTACAGAGCTATCATCAAAGAACTCGGTATACGTAAGTAATAGCCTCGAGCAGGCATCTCATAAAAAGGCAATCTTCGAATTGCCTTTTTTTATTTTTATGAGTCGTGTTTTGGAAAGGAAACCTCAGTTTTTACAGGTTGTTTTCAAAATAAAAAACACGATTTCAAAATAAATCTTCCTTATTTATGATCCATCTAAGGAAGTCAATACACTGATCTATATATGTCTATAAATAATTAAAGCTGTCAAAAAATGCAACCAAAAGCTATTACCGTTTCTTCTCCACTATCCAATGGTAGGGAGATTACTATTGAAACCGGCCGACTTGCCAAGCAAGCGCACGGTTCTGTTGTTGTCCGTCAGGGCAATTGTATGTTACTCGCCACTGTCGTATCGTCTCAAGATGCGAAGGATGGTGTTGATTTCCTTCCTTTAACTGTTGATTATCAAGAGAAATTTGCTGCGGCAGGTCGTATCCCAGGATCTTTCTTCCGTCGTGAGGCTCGCCCTACAGAACAAGAAATTCTGATTTGCCGATTAATTGATCGTGCCCTACGCCCTATTTTCCCTTCCGATTATCACGCTGATATCCAAATCGCAGTGACGTTGATTTCTGCCGATATGGAAGTTTCTCCCGATAGCCTTGCTTGTTTGGCCGCTTCTGCAGCAGTGAGCATTTCCGATATTCCTTTTAATGGACCTGTTTCTGAAGTTCGCGTTTGTAGAATCAACGGAACTTTCATGGTTAACCCAAGCATCACTGAAGCTAAAGAAGCCGATATCGACTTGATCGTTGCCGGTACTGCTAAGGATATTTTGATGGTAGAAGGAGAATGTAAAGAGGTGGATGAGAAGGACATGGCAGAAGCAATTAAAGTAGCACAAGAAGCTATTAAGATTCAATGTCAGTCACAAGAAGAATTGATTGCAAAGGTTGGAGTTACTAAACGTAGCTATAGCCATGAAACACATGACGAGGAATTACGTGAACGCGTAAACAAAGCTTGTTATGATGGTGTTTATGCTGCGGCTCGCCAATGCAATCCAAATAAGAATGAGCGTAAAGTAGCTTTCAAAAAGGTATTGGATGATTTCTTAGCAACAATGTCTGATGAAGAGCGTGCTACTAAAGAGAAGTTAGCAAAAACTTATTACCACGATGTGGAATTTGATGCGATGCGCGATATGATTCTAAAAGAGCGTATCCGTTTAGATGGCCGTGGTTTGACTGATATCCGCCCTATCTGGAGCGAAATCGGTTACCTTCCTACCGCTCATGGATCTGCGGTATTTACGCGTGGAGAAACTCAATCATTAACAACCGTTACTTTAGGAACTAAGTTGGATGAGCAATTGGTAGATCAAGCCATGCAAAAAGGATCAAACAATTTCATGTTGCACTATAATTTCCCTGGATTCAGTACCGGCGAAGTGAAGCCTAACCGCGGAACTAGTCGTCGTGAAGTAGGTCATGGTAATTTAGCTCACCGTTCTATTCGTCAGGTATTGCCTTCTGAAGATTTGAATCCATATACGATCCGTATCGTTTCTGATATTTTAGAATCGAATGGTTCTTCTTCTATGGCTACGGTTTGTGCAGCGAGTTTATCGTTGATGGATGCAGGTATTAAAATTACCGCTCCTATCTCTGGTATTGCTATGGGATTAATCACCGATGGTAAAGGAAACTTTGCTGTGTTGAGTGATATCTTAGGTGATGAAGATCACTTGGGTGATATGGATTTCAAGGTAACAGGTACTTCAAAAGGTATTTGTGCTTGTCAGATGGATTTGAAAGTAGATGGACTTCCTTATGAAATCTTGATGGAAGCTTTGAACCAAGCTCGTGCTGGACGTTTACATATCCTTGGGGAAATGAATAAGACGATCGCTGCTCCTGCTGAAGATTACAAGCCACATGCTCCAAGAATTGTGAAGTTACGTGTAGCGAAAGAATACATCGGTGCAATCATCGGACCTGGTGGAAAAATCATTCAGGAAATTCAACGTGTGACGGGTACTACCATCACCATTGAAGAAATCAATAACGAAGGTCATGTAGAAATTGCTTCTCCAGATAAAGCGTGTATCGAAGCGGCGTTAGCTCGTATTCGTGGAATCGTTACCGAGCCTGAAGTAGGTGAAGTGTACGAAGGCAAAGTAAAAACCATTACTACTTTCGGTGCATTCGTTGAGTTTATGCCTGGTAAAGATGGTCTGCTTCATATCTCTGAAATTTCAAATGAACGTCTTGCTTCTATGGATGGAGTTTTGAAAGAAGGTGAATCCATTCAAGTGAAATTAATTGAGATAGATAAGAAAACTGGTAAGTATCGCTTATCACGTAAGGTTTTGATGACTAATCGTCCTGAAAGAACTGCTCCAGCTGAACAATAGGCCTTTTATCAACACCTATTAAATATTTGAAAGTCTGCTACTTATAGCAGACTTTCTTTTTTTAATAATAACTTAGCAAGAATGTAATATTATCCCCATACCTTTCCGTTTCAGTTCATGTTTTTTAGTATTTGAACATACTTTTCTAAACCTTACATGCTAATCACATCGCCTAAAAAAGATTTCGCAACCACACGAAGGGAAGCTCCGTTACGAAGCCATAATCTTTGAAAAAATAATGAGACAGTTAAAAATTACCAAGCAAGTCACTAATCGCGAAACCGCATCTTTAGATAAGTACTTGCAGGAAATTGGAAAAGTAGAATTACTGAAGCCGGAAGAAGAAGTGAGTTTGGCGCGACGTATTAAAGAAGGTGACCGCACCGCTTTAGAACGTTTAACAAAAGCGAATTTGCGTTTCGTCGTATCGGTAGCGAAGCAATATCAAAATCAAGGATTAACCTTGGGCGATTTAATTAATGAAGGAAATTTAGGTCTTATTAAAGCAGCACAACGCTTTGATGAAACACGTGGATTCAAATTCATTTCTTATGCAGTATGGTGGATTCGTCAAAGTATTCTTCAAGCGTTAGCAGAGCAAGCTCGTATCGTTCGATTGCCTCTAAATAAAATAGGATTCATCAATAAAATTAATCGTGCTTTTGCGAAATTGGAGCAGGAGTTTGAACGTGAACCTACCAATGAGGAATTATCTACTGTATTAAATATTTCTGTGGATGATGTGATGGATACCATGCGTTCATCAGGTCGACATGTGTCGATGGATGCTCCATTGATTCAAGGGGAAGATGGTACATTGATGGATTTAATGCCAGGCGAAGATGTAGCACCATCACCTGAAAATAATTTAATCACCGAGTCATTACGTCGTGAAATTGAGCGAGCGCTTTATACACTGACTCCACGTGAAGCCGATGTGATTCGCTTATACTTTGGTTTAAACGATTCGCCTATGACCTTAGAAGAGATTGGAGAACGTTTTGAATTAACTCGTGAGCGTGTACGTCAAATTAAAGAAAAAGCCATTCGCCGATTGAAACATACATCAAGAAGCAAAATCCTGAGAACCTATTTAGGATAAAAGATACGCATTTTGGGTTTAGTAAACGATCCTCGTAGAGCAATCTGCGGGGATTTTTTTTGAGAAAGTTGCTATTTAAAACGCGGCGGGAGCAGCGATTCCGCAGCGGACGCGAAGGATTTTAGGTTTTATTATATTTATTGGGATTAAAAACGCTGCGTTCGTTGCTTTAACGTTGCACCCGCTGCATTTAAAATGTACCTTCATTATAAATGATTTAATTTTATTCATAAAGCTATTCCTCGAATCGAGAATCCACTTAAAATTTCGTTGTTTATCAAATATTCCCTTTTTTTCACGAAATTTGCCTTAAAGCCCTTCAATAAATGTCTGTACTCATTGCCCCTTCAGTCCTCTCAGCCGATTTCGGAAATCTCGAGAGAGATATTAAAATGATTAATGAAAGTAAAGCCGATTGGTTTCATGTGGATGTGATGGACGGAGTTTTTGTTCCCAATATTTCCTTCGGATTCCCCGTGTTGAAGGCTGTAAAGAAACATGCGCGTAAACCGTTGGATGTGCATTTAATGATTGTAAATCCAGATCAGTATTTAGCTGCTTTTGCCGATGCTGGGGCGTCAATTATTTCTGTACACTATGAAGCCTGTACTCACTTGCATCGCACGATTCAAAAAATGCGTCAATTGGGAATCTTAGCAGGTGTAGCTATCAATCCACATACTCCTGTTGCTGTTTTGTCGGAAGTAATTGCTTCGATTGATGTAGTGGTACTGATGTCGGTGAACCCAGGCTTTGGTGGACAAAGTTTTATTCGCAATACGTATAGTAAAATTGAAGACTTGAAAAACTTGATCATTCAGAAAAATTCAGGCGCTAAAATAGAAATTGATGGCGGTGTGGATTTAAAAAATGCAGCAGAGTTAGTACGTTGTGGTGCCGATATTTTGGTAGCAGGAAATACTGTATTTAGCTCTACATCTCCAATTAATACCATTGCGATCTTGAAGGAAGCATCTACACAAACAGTATAATAAATCCGCAATCAATTTTTGCATCGCTGCAAGTCATTTTCAGAAGGCGCTAAGTTTCTCTTCGCTAATATTTCTCGCAAAGTCGCAAAGTTTTATTTGCTTATTTTCTCGCAAATGCCCAAGAAGGCGCTAAGTTTCTCTTCGCTAGTTTTTCTTGAAAAACAGAAAACATTTTATTTCATAATATTTTACACTCAGTGTGCTCCGTGAAAAACTCCGTGCACTCTGTGGTAAAAGAGGATCCCAATTAAAATCGTAATTTTAATTACAACTAAAATAAATTTCTAAATATGCACGCAATCTATATGTCTTAAGTAAATTTGTATAACTACTTTTGATTCACAGAGACATGCTACTTCCCTTTTTCTAGAATCAAATCAGAGATATGCTCATTAAAGTATTATTTTAATAGATTTCAAATTAATCCGCTACATAATCACTTAAGTACTCGAAGTGCGGCATCAATTTTCCATCTTTTGTAACGCTGGCTCTTTCAATAAGTCCATCATCCTCCCCTACTAAAAAGGGAACAACTCTTTCCAACAAATGCTTTCCAAATCCATCTGAAGCATCTCTGGGCAACTCACACGGTAAATTATCAATTGACATTACCGTTATGGTACTCGGAGCAAAAGCTTCGTCAATTTGTTCGGTATTGGGATTGTAACCATAAAATTTATCCTCAATCGTAGTCGCTTTTGTGGTAGATGGAATACTTCCATTTATATCGCAGGTCACGTCAGCAATCACACTTATATGAAACTTAGGGTTGCGCATTTGTTCTACTGTGAATAATACGGGTGCTTTAGGATCCCAAAATGTGCAATGGATTAATAGATCACAAAAGCTGGCAAAAGAATTTCCTGTCGCAAAATGACAATCAAATTTTTCAGGATGATGGTAAAATGCAGATTTACTAAAATCGGATCCATCTTTTGCTCTATAATAATCTTCTGAATGCAACTGCACATACACCGGTTCGCGAAACGAATAGTTTAAAAATTCAAATGCCGTCACTTTTCGAATGCCTAATACACCCAATGTTTCCATAGCTCCATTGGCTACTCTACCACCTCCCGTCACCACTATTTTAATATTGGGTAAATTGATTCTTTCTAATTCCTTAAACACTTCTTTTTTATCATGACAAAGATGGGCGGGCTTGAGGTTAAAGAGTCCGTACTTTAAACCATAGGCCATAATGCCATTATAAGCTCCAACCATTCCTGCAAATCGTCCAAAGCCAATTACACGGTTCTCTTGTTTATCTACCAAACACTCATAGTCGATGAGTTGAATTTTCTTTGCTAGAATATTCCTTAGCAAATCTCGATTGTGTTTTTGCTTCTTGATGGTATGCGAGAAGAATAAGTACTTTTTTCCTTCCATTAAAAATTTTGTCGGTACTTCTTTTACACCTATAAGTATATCACAGTCCGACAAATCTTCCTGCAACGGAATGGCATGCATTTTATATTCTTCGTTCGTAAAACAACGATAATCGCATGGCTGAACCACTAAATTAACCTGTGGAAACTCTTTTAGCAAAGCCCTACACTGCAAGGGAGTAAAAGCAACTCGTTTATCGCGGGGAATTTTCTCTTCTCGTATCAATCCAATTTTCATGGGGCAAAAGTAGGGTAATTTGAGAGAAAATGATTCAAAAATCTATGAAATAATGACAACTTTTAATGAAAATACAGTCTAAAAAGATCTAAAACAAATTTTGCTAAGTTCACTTTTAAAATCATAAGAATTATACTTTTATTGACGATAATGCTCCATCAACAAAGTTAACCTTCACTAAAGTTCCTCGATTCGCCGCTAGCGTGTTGCAGAAGCTTTAGCGGAGGCTCAAGCTACTCGGAGGCAAGACGGTTAACAAGGTTAACCTTCACTAAAGTTTCGGCTAACAAAGTACATATCAATTTCTCCTTTATTTTTCGCTTCAACTTTACCTCTGTACTCACATGGAAACTGATCTTTCACCAATCCGAAAGTACTCCCACTAATATTAACTTTTCCGGCTTCTCCACTCGATTCCATTCTCGATGCAATATTCACTGCATCACCCCAGATATCATAGGCAAACTTTTTCGAACCTACGATGCCAGCCACCACTGGACCCGTATGTATTCCAATTCGGATTTCGAATGGTGTACGTCCTTCTCGAACACTTTTTTGTTGATGAGCTAACATGTATTGTTGAATTTCAAGCCCTGCCAAAACGACATCCATAGCATGTGTGGAATTTGAAATCGGAAGTCCACCTACGCACATATAACTGTCCCCCATCGTCTTTATTTTCTCAATTTTATGACGTGTAATAATGTCGTCAAATGCTTTGAAGCAAGTATCAATCTCGGCTACTAGCTCATCCGGTTTCAATTTCTCACTAATTTGAGTGAAGTTTTTAAAGTCGGTAAACATGACGGTTACACTTTCAAATTGCTTTGCCTTTGCACTTCCTTTTAACTTCAGCTCTTCAGCAACTTCTAAAGGCAAAATGTTTAATAATAAATCATCACTTCTCTTTTTTCCAGAACTGATTTTGTTTCGTTGGTTGAAGAAAACAATAGCAAAGAATCCAACAACAGCAAATACAATCATAAACCCATCTCGAATTAATTTCTGTTTTTGCAATTCCTTTTTCGCTAAGGCATCTTTTTTATCTTGATCTGCTTTGACTAAACTTTCCTTTTTATCAAAATCATACTGCATTTGAGACTGCACTGATTTCCGAGTGTTTTCTTCATTATACAAGCTATCGCGGGTAGAGATAAATAATTTGTAATGACGAAAAGCATTTTTAAAATCACCTTTTGCACTGTCGATTTTTATAAATGCTTCATAGTTGAATTTCAAATTATCCAAACTACCTATCTCCTTCGAAAGATTCAAAGATTGAGTTAAATATTTTTCCGATTCTATTAAATTCTTCTTCTTAAAATAGGCAGTTCCGATATTTAAAAGTGTGCCTGAAAGACCTTCCTTATCTTCTATTTTTGTCTGATACTTAACAGCTTCAAAAAGATTTTTTAAGGCTTCATCGGGTTTTTCCAGATTAATATATATTTCTCCAATATTATTGTAGGAGATGGAAATGCCATCGTCATTCTTCATTTCCTTTTGTAGATACAATGCATTTAAATAATACTGCAGTGCTTTTTCGTATTTGCCTTCATCGGCATAGACATTCCCCAAATTATTATACGATGATGCAATGCCTTGTTTCGAATTAATTTCTTCAAATAATTTAAGTGAAGACAAGTAGTTTTTCTCTGCAGAAACAACATTCCCTTGCTCTACATTTATAATTCCAATATTACCATACAAAACAGCAATGCCATACTTATTTCCAATCTCTTCCATTGTTTTAAGAGAAGAGAGGTAATTTTCTAGCGCCTTCGTGTAATTTCCCTGGTTCCAATAAATAATTCCAATGCTATTATAGCAAGCTGCTAACCCAATTTTATTTCCAAGTTCTTTGTTTTGTTTTATGGATAAATTTTGGTGCTTTATTGCCAAGAGATAATCTCCCTTATCCATCGAGATATTCCCAAAGCAATAATTTGCATTTGCAATTCCTTGAGCGTATCCTATTTTTTTAGATAAATGAAGAAGTTGATTAGCATATTCAGTGGACTTTAAGGGATCGTTTCCAAAGTAGGCTTTTGAAATTCCAAATAAAATAATAGCTTCTGTAGTGTCAAATAAAGGAGAAACATCAGCCCCAATTTTTAATTTATTCTGTTGATGATTTTTTAACTGAATTTGCAAAGAATCAATCACACTATCTTCTTGAGCGAATCCCCAGGAGGATATGAATAGCATCGATATTAAAAATGCAATGGATTTCATATCGAATAAAGGTAGTGATTATTTAAATCAAGACTTAATATTTCGTCTATCCAGTTCCTTTTGAAAACGTCGAGCATTGAATAGATGCTGAATATAATTCTTTGCAAAAGAATGATATCCTGAAAAATCTTCTCGTGCACAGAAGAACATAAAGTCGTGTTTGGTATAATTCAGAACCGCATCTACTGAGGAAATTGCAGGCATACAAATAGGTCCAGGAGGCAATCCAGTGTATAAATAAGTGTTGTAAGGAGAATCTATTTCTTTATGTTCATTGAGTACTCTTCGAATGGTAAAGTCGCCTGAAGCATACACTAAGGTGGGATCAGCTTCCAATTTCCAGCCTTTCAAGTAGCGATTCATGTAAACACCTGCAACGAGCGGTTTCTCATCATTTTTTCGTGTTTCTTTATCAACTATGGAAGCTAATACGCAAACTTGAGTTTGAGTCAATCCTATGTTTTTTGCTTTTGCTTTTCGTTGTGCAGTCCAAAACTTTTTATACTCGACACTCATTCGCTCAAAAAAATCTTCGGCAGAAGTATTCCACTTGAATTCATAGGTATTTGGGATCATCAAGCATAAACTATTTTCTTCAGTCAATCCGTATTTTTTCAAATACGTTTTGTCTTTGAAAAGATAAGCGATAGATGCAGAATCCGCCTCAATTTTGCCTCCTACGGCTCCTGCTAAATCATAACTAGTTCTGATATTGCTAAAGGTTAAACGTATGGGAATTTGATTGCCAGATCTCAATAAAGTAACAATTTCCTTATTACTCATCCTATTCTTCAATTGATACTTTCCAGGTTTCACATTAGAAGAATAATTCATCTTTTGAGCCACCCAACTAAAAGCTTCTGTGTCGTCCACTAAACCTTCCTCTTTTAAATAAAGCACAACATCATCAATTGTTGATCCGGTGGGAATGTAAATAATTTGATCTCTTTTATTATCGAAATCATTGGGTGCAAATATTTTTTGATACAATCCCCAGCATAAAATTACAGCGGAAAGAAAGATCACAGCACCGAATGCTTGTAAGAAACGCTTTCCCCCTCTACTCATTTTACTTTTTTTCTTTGCCACTGAATTTTATTTTAATTGTTGGAGTGCTGCCTTGGCTTGTTGATTCGCTGGATTTATTTTCAATACATATTGAATGGATTGAATCGCCATGGGCTTATTGTTTTCCATTATATAGGCATTGGCTTTATTTAACAAAGCTAATTCATAATCGGGATCCAATTTCAACGCTTTATCGAATAACGTATGTGCCAATTTAATATTTCCTTCTACCGCTAATATAAAATAACCCAAGTTGCAATAGCCCGGTGAAAAGTATGGATGCTCTTTAATGAGCAAATTAAAGAGTTCTTTTGCCTTTGATTTATCTCCCGAAATTGCCAACTCATTCGCATATTTATTTGTAAATTCTGCAGATAAGGGAGCCAGTTGATATGCATTTTGGAACCAAAGCAAAGCACTTTTTGAAACTCCCATCCCTTGATAACTCTCTCCAATTCGGTAGGATGTCCAGGCATCTCTGTTTTCTAATGATGGCTTGTTTAATTTCTTTAGCAAATTTGGAATACGCTCAACATACTTTGCAATTTGAGATGAATTTCCTTTTAAATAGGCAATCTGTACCAGTTGATGAATGTTTTTTCCTAATGAAACTTCTGTATCGTCACTTACATATTTTAGTGCTGAATCAAGTAAACTTTTATCCAAACCAAATTTTTCTACGTAATTGATGTAAGCTTGGGCTTTTACTTGATCGGTGGTTTCATTGTTGTTGATGCAAGCAATACCCACAAACTCTCTTATTTTATTTGGTTCATCTACTACTTGCTTATGAATTCCAATTCGATGATCATGTACACTTACATGAGGAATGTCGGTGGCTCCATGTTGCGGCATATGACAACTTATGCAATTATCACTACTCTTTTTTCTAATCTCTAATTTTTCAGTACACAAAGGATCATTACCCGATTGATGGCAATTCCCACAGGCAGCATTGAAAATATCCTTATCCGTTTTTTTTACCGAAACATGTGGATTATGACAGGTGATGCAGGTTAAACCGTTTTTGAATGGATGCAGATCTTTCTCTGATTTTTTACTTTTTTCTCTTTCCGATACTACTAAAAAGCATTTACTCATTTTCAACCGTTCCGCATGGGAAGCCATGATGTGTTGCTCTTCGTTGTTTTTATAAACCGGCATAAAAACATTCATTACCTCCGACAACTTCATTCCAGGCTTGAAATCAAAAAAAGATTTTCCTTCATTTAAAACAACGTTTCCTTGAATGTGGCAACGTTGACATAAATCGAATTGCAAATCTATCGGAAGCTTGGATGGATTAACGATGGAATAATCAATAAATTTAGAAGTATCAATTAATATTCCCGATGACTTTTCTTTTACATGAATACTTCCCGGTCCGTGACATCGCTCGCAATCGATTCCATTTTTTATTAAGCTAAATTTATTTTCTGATCCAGGAACAAATTCAGGATAGGCATTATGACAACTCATACATTCTAATCCAATTTTTCGTCCAAAGCGTGTATTGTTTCCATCTTCAAATCCTGGTGGTAAATCCCATTTTCCTTTCTGCGTATAAAAAGTCATGGGTGCCTGAAATAAATATCCATTGCTTTCCCAAATATGCGAGTTCGTATGTTGACCAGAACCTACAATATAACGTATGTTTTCTTCACGACTAAAAACGGTATCCTTCCCTTCTATTCTATATTCTTTGAAATAAAGTGAATCGCCATTCCAGTACGGATGATAAAATAAATTTTTATCAGCATCATAAATTTGTGGATGATTCGAAAATTTGCCTGATGATTTTTTCTTGCTAGCTGCATCAAAAGACAAGCCCATACCAGTATGACTAAAAGATTCATGTACTTCTGAATGGCAACCTTTACAAGTTTCCATTCCTACATACCGAGCAGAATCAATTAATCCTGCATAGGTAGTACGTTCCTCGTCATTCTTTTTTTCTGATGAATTACAATACCAATTCAAAAAGCACAGTGCAAAAACTGTCAGTACCAACCCTGCAGAAATAAGTTTTTGTTTCAAAATTATACAATTACGGTAGGTCGGATAAGTTGAAGTACAGTTACGTTATGCCATTGTCCATCATATGCAAGCCAATCGCGCATCACACCACAGGTTCTAAATCCTATTTTAGAAAACAAACGTAAACTCCCTTCATTGCGATTGTCAATGTGACAAAATAGCTGATGCAAGTTTAGTGTGTTAAAACTATGTTTTACCAATAATGAAAGAGCTTCGGTGGCATAACCTTTTCGACGTTGACTTTTATCACCAATCAAAATACCAACACCAGCGCGTCGATGCAGTTGATCGAAGTCAAACAAATCAATATAACCAATGGTCATTTCCATTCCTGGAACTTCAGTGATGATTTCGATGGCAAGTCTTAATTGCTTAGCTACAAAAATATCTTGAGTAGCATTTGCATAATATTGTTCAAGCGTATATTTGGAATAAGGTGTGATGGTCCCGCTCACCGGCCATACCTCCGGATCGTTTTCATAGATCATCATTAAATCTACGTCTTTTGGCTCAAGCGCTCTTAGTAATATGGAATTCCCTCTTATCATAATTTTATTGATCCTTCGTACACAAATATAGCAGGTCCAATCAATCTAATTTCGTCAAATATATTTTCGTTTCGATTGAAAGTGACCTTTAATGCGCCACCCAATGTTTGAATACTAATTGTTTCTGTTTTTCTTTTTTCTTTGTTGAACAAATCCGCAGCTACTAGTGCTGCAGCAGTCACTCCGGTTCCACAACTCAACGTTTCATTCTCAACACCTCTTTCATAAGTGCGAACCATGATACCATCTTCCAACTCTTGAACAAAATTTACATTGGTACCTTCATTTTTAAATTCTTCACTGTACCGAATTTTTCTCCCTCCTTCCACTACATCCAACGAATTAATCTTATCTACTTTCGAAACAAAATGAGGAGATCCTGTATTTAAATAAAAATCGTTATTTCTTTTTTCGATGATTGATACAGCGTTCATCTTTAGTGAAACAATATGATTAGGTAAAACATCCGCTTCGTGAACCCCATCAATGGCTAAAAATTGAGTAGATGTTCCAATGTATTTCTTTTCAAAAGCAAAATGAACTAAACAACGTCCACCATTTCCACACATAGAACTGGGTAAACCATCTGAATTAAAATAAACCATTTCAAAATCAAAGGTGGGATGCTTTTTAATGATCATCAATCCATCTGCCCCAATGCCAAATCTTCGATCGCAGCAATGCTTAACTTGCTCAGCAGAAAGCGAAATTTCCGAATTCCAACCATCCAAAATAATAAAGTCGTTCCCTGTTCCTTGGTATTTACTGAAAGACAATTGCATCGTTGTAAAGTTAGTGATTTTTACAAATCAAACGGGTCCTCAAATTCAGTTCGTTAAAGCGTTAAATCAATGTTAAATTCATTTGAGATTCATTTTCTTGAAAATATTTTTGCCTCGTCAAACGTATTAAGTCTTCAAATTAATATCTAAAATTATGAATTCGAAAACCAAAAGTATTCTATTTGTAGCCCTTGCACTTACAGCAGGAATGGCAGGTGCCGGTATTGTAAATCACTTTGACGATGATTCTCGGAATGGGCATATTGGATTAATGAAAACCAACAATGGGATTCATCAAGTAAATTATTCAGGGCTAAATGCTGCGCCTATAGACTTTATTTTGCCAGCAGAAGCATCAGTTCCAACGGTGGTTCATGTCACCACAACGTATCCTCGACAAAGCGGCATGGGTAATCATATGGTGGACCCATTTAGTTTTTTCTGGGGAAATCCGAACCCGCGAGAAATGCCAGCGCAGCAAAGTACAGGATCGGGAGTTATTATTTCGGAAGATGGGTACATCGTAACCAATAACCACGTAGTTGAAAATGGGGATGAAGTAAATGTAACACTGGATAATAAAGAATCCTACAAAGCAAAGGTGATTGGTCTGGATCCTTCTACCGACCTTGCTCTTTTAAAAGTGGAAGCGAATAATTTACCCTTTGCAGCTTGGGGAAATTCAGATCAGGTAAAAGTGGGTGAATGGGTATTGGCTGTAGGAAACCCATTTAACTTAACATCTACTGTAACGGCTGGAATCATTTCTGCAAAGGCAAGAAATATTCATATTCTACCCAATCAAAAGTTCCCTATTGAATCGTTTATTCAAACCGATGCTGCAGTAAATCCTGGAAATTCAGGCGGGGCATTAGTCAATACCAGAGGTGAATTAATTGGAATTAATGCGGCCATTGCATCAAACACAGGATCATATTCTGGTTACTCCTTTGCCATCCCAGTAAATATTGTAAAAAAAGTGGTGAACGACTTGATGGAGTATGGAACCGTACAAAGAGGTTTCATTGGAGTAAGTATTCGCGATTTGGATTCGGAGTTTGCAAAGGAAAAAGAAATTAAATCGCTTCACGGTGTTTATGTAAATGGAATTACTGAAGATGGTGCAGCGGAATCTGCTGGAATCAAAGAAGGCGATGTAATTACATCCATTAATGGAAGTCCTATAAAATCATCTCCTGAATTGCAGGAACAAGTGGGTCGCTATCGTCCCGGTGATAAAATTGATGTAACTGTAATGCGAAGTGGAAATGAAAAAGTATATGCCGTAACGCTCCGAAATAAGGACGGAAATACGAAGGTTGTAAAAAACGAATCGATTTCAATGTTAGGGGCTACTTTAGTTTCACTTTCTGACGCTGATTTAGACAAACTCAATATTTCTAAAGGGATTAAGGTGAAAGATTTGTCGACCGGAAAACTAAAGAATGCAGGAATAAAAGAAGGGTTTATTATTGTTTCCATCGACAATAAGCCCGTTGGTAGTGTTGAAGAATTGACTGATTACTTAAACAATAAAAAAGGAGGAGTTCTCATCGAAGGGGTTTACCCCAATGGAATGAGAGCTTATTACGGATTCGGCATGTAATTTGATGCCAATGAAAATTAGAAGGACGCTTAACGGCGTCCTTTTTTTTTAATTTTGATTTGGTTGTTTGTTATTTTTTTCACTTATATTTGTTTAACACAAAAGCCACGACAGTTTTTAGATTTTTAAAAATCACTAAAAATGCGTCAACTTAAAATTAGTAAATCGATTACCAACCGGGAGAGTGCTTCTTTAGAGAAGTATCTTTCAGATATTGGCAAAGAGCCAATGATCCCGGCGGAGGAAGAAGTGCGACTCGCAAGACTTATTCGAGATGGTGATGAAGAAGCTTTTGATAAATTAACACGTGCAAATTTACGTTTTGTAGTTTCCGTGGCTAAGCAATATCAAAACCAAGGGTTGAGTTTGCCAGATCTTATTAATGAAGGAAATCTCGGATTAATTAAATCGGCAAAACGTTTTGATGAAACCCGAGGATTTAAATTTATTTCCTACGCTGTTTGGTGGATTCGCCAAAGTATTTTACAAGCTATTGCAGAGCAAAGTCGAATTGTGCGACTTCCTTTGAATCAAATTGGTTCATTGAGTCGAATCAGTAAAGCATTTAGTAAGCTGGAGCAAGAATACGAAAGAGAACCTTCGTATGAAGAGATCGCAAAGCTCACAGATTTACCATTAGATAAAATCACCGATGCACTTCGAATTTCAGGCAGACATGTTTCGATGGATGCTCCTTTTATACAAGGAGAAGATAATACTTTATTAGATGTCATTGAAAATAATGAATCTCCTCGTGCTGATGTACAACTCATCAATGATTCGCTAAGAAAAGAAATTGAGCGGTCATTGAGTGTTTTGAGTGAACGAGAATGCGAAGTGGTAAAACTATTTTTTGGAATCGGGATTGGACATGGATTGACATTAGAAGAAATTGGCGATAAATATGGAATTACGAGAGAAAGAGTTCGTCAAATAAAAGAAAAAGCATTGCGTCGACTGCGTCACAAAAGCAAGAATAATATTTTAAAATCATATTTAGGAGATTGATCTAAGATCACATTCCTCCTATCTAAAAAGAAAAAGGCTGCCGAAAATCGACAGCCTTTATTATTTTTTCAATTTGATTTAATAATAAGTAAAACGAATAACGTCTGCTAAATACTTTGCAAAACGAACTACTTGTCGACTGTATCCATATTCATTATCATACCAAATATAAAGTACCATACTTTTTTTATCTTTTGATACAATAGTAGCTGGAGAATCGACAATGGAAGCGCATGGATTTCCAATCAAATCAGACGAAACTAATTCATTCGAATTTGAATATTGAATTTGCTCAATTAAATTACCACGCAATGCACCATCCTTTAAAATATCATTAACTTCATCTTTACTTACTCCCTTTTTCATAGTAAGATTTAAGATAGCCAATGAAACATCAGGGGTTGGTACACGCACTGCATTGCCGGTTAACTTTCCTTCTAATACAGGTAAAACTTTAGCAACTGCTTTATCAGCGCCTGTCTCAGTGATTACCATATTCATGGCTGCAGAACGCCCACGTCGATACTTTGGGTGATAGTTGTCTAATAAATTTTGGTCGTTAGTATAGGAGTGAATCGTTTCGATATGACCTCTTTCAATTCCCAATGCATTTTCAATTACTGATAAAATGGGAACGATGGCATTCGTTGTACACGATGCAGCAGAAAATATTTTTTCGTCAGCTGCATGATTCTTTTCATTTACACCATAAACCACATTTGGAATATCACCTTTACCGGGTGCGGTCAATAATACTTTATCAACTCCTTTTGCTTTGAGATGCTTACTTAATCCTTCACGGTCACGTGATACACCCGTATTATCAATCAACAATGCATTATTAATTCCCAATGCTGAATAATCTACATCTTCTGGATTTTTAGCGTCAATCACATAAATCGTATGACCATTTACAATCAATGCACTTTTCTCAAGATCTTCTATTACTGTACCTGGGAATGGTCCGTGTACAGAATCGTTTCTTAATAATTCGGCACGTTTGCTTAAATCATCATCAGAACGCTTTCTAACTACAATAGCACGAAGGCGTAACTGCTCGCCCTTTCCTGCTTGACCCACTAATTCACGAGCTAAAATTCGGCCAATGCGTCCAAAACCATAAAGAATCACATCTCTAGGAATCATTTTACGACGATCTTTCCCTACGAAAGAGCCTATCTTACTTGTTAAAAAAGCTTTTGTATCATTTTTGAAATCGTTCTTTTCTGCAAGCCATTCTGCAGCCAGTTTTCCAATATCAATGCGAGAAGGAGCTAAATCCATTTCGTTGATGGCACGAGCCAACCCTAAAGTATCAATCACTGAAATCGGTTTCTTAACGATATCAATTGCATATTGGTGCAAATTTAAAATCTGACTAGCACTCCGATCTACTAATTGATTTCTAAAAATAATTAACTCCACAGAGTTATTAAACCATAAAGATCCTGTGATATGAATTAGTTCGATGGCTGCTTTTTCAAGCTCTATCCAATCACATAATTGCTTTTCGTAGTTCTCTTGACCAATTGTTTGTGCCGTTGTAGTTCCCATTATTTATTTTTATTAGAAGATTGCAAAGATAATTCTATGCAATGGAATAAGAAATCTATTTTGCTAAATGTAATTGTATTTTCTGAACAAAATCGACAGATTTAAAGAAAATTCGCTTAAAGATCGTTCCTTCTTAATATAAGATTCAAAAACAAGGAGATATAAAAAAACCGGAGCCAAAGAATTGACTCCGGAATCGGGTGAATGGAGGGGATCGAACCCTCGACCTCTAGATCCACAAACTAGCGCTCTAACCGACTGAGCTACATCCACCGTTTTGAAGGCTGCAAATGTAGTCAACAAGTACATTCATGCAAAATGAATTGTAAATTTATTCGTTGTTCAATTTTGCTCGTTAACTTTACCCCATGTCTGAAAAAATACAACTCACAGTTTCCGGAATGACATGTGCCAGTTGTGCGCAAAACATTAGTAGGAAGTTGGAGTCAAAAGGTTTGAAAGATGTTTTGATCAATTACAATAGTGGAGAAGTTGAGTTTGAGATGGTTGAAGGAATTCAGTTGGATCAATTACTTTCTGATATTAACAGTTTAGGTTATAAAGCTTCATTATATAAGGAGTTGGAAGAATCGAGTTCGAAAAAAAGAAAGTGGGATTCAACCGAAGTCAGATTCTTTATTTCAGCCCTTTTCACATTTCCCTTATTAGCGCATATGTTTCTCACCTTTCATTTATTGCATCAACCTGCGTTTCAGTTTATCCTTGCCCTGCCCGTGATGATTATCGGATTAAATCATTTTGGAAAAAGTGCATGGGGATCAATAAAATCAGGGCATATGAACATGGATGTTTTAATTACACTTGGTTCTTTTTCTGCCTTCATATATTCATTAATCGCATGGTATTTATATTATGGTACAAATGAAATTTCAAATTATTTGTTTTTCGAAACAGCGGCAACGATAATAACGCTTGTATTGTTGGGAAATATAATTGAAAAAAGAAGTTTAAAAAAGACACAATCGGCATTAACACATCTCACCAAAATTCAGCCTCTTCAAGCTAAAAAAATTGAAAACGCCTTAACAGAAAAGGAATCCATTGTAGAGTTATTAGCCCATCAGCTTAAAGTGAATGATTTAATACTGGTCAATACAGGAGATAAAATTCCTGCTGATGGTCTCATCTATGAAGGGAAAGTGGACATTGATGAATCCATGATGACAGGAGAAAGTTTACCAGTTCAAAAAACAATAAATGATCAAGTGTTAAGTGGTACTATCGTTTTGAATGGATTCATTAAAGTGATTGTACAAGAATCAGGAAGCCATACTGTATTAAGTAAAATGATAGAGGTTGTAAAAACTTCTGCTCTCCGAAAACCTGAAATTCAGCGACTCGGAGATCTAGTTAGCTCTTGGTTTGTTCCCATCGTAATATTGATTTCCATTTTCACCTTTCTACTTTCGCACTTTTATTTCAATTTGCTCCTTTCCGAATCCTTGTTAAGAAGTATTGCAGTTTTAGTTATTTCTTGCCCCTGTGCTATGGGATTAGCTACACCTACAGCTGTAGCGGTTGGAATTGGTCGATCGGCTCGTAAAGGTGTACTGGTAAAAGGAGGCGATACTTTAGAAAAATTAAGTGGAATAAAATTCATCGTTTTTGATAAGACGGGAACATTGACACAAGGAAAAGTCTCAGTAAAAGATATAAAGTACATTGACAAAGACATTGAAAAAGTAAATTTTTTGATTAGCATACTAGAGAAATATTCTAATCATCCCTTTGCAAAAGTATTGGCTGAAAAATTTGCAGATTCGAAATACTTACCAATACATTTCATCGAAATAAATGAAGTAGCAGGCCATGGCGTCAGTGCTCAAGACAAGGAAGGAAACCAATACAAAATTGGTTCTCAAAAATTTGTTGAAGCAGTTTCAAACCATCATGGCCATCAAGTTTACTTCGCTATCAATAATCAAGTGGTGGCGACCATTGATTTTGAAGATCCAGTTCGAGAAGATGCACAGTCGATGGTTTCCTATTTTAAAGACCAAGGAATTAAAACAATTCTATTGAGTGGAGATCGAATTGAAGTGTGTGAATCGATTGGGAATTATTTAGGCATTGATGAGATTTATTCTTCTCAACTTCCTCAGATGAAAGTGGATGTAATTGAGAAATTTCAGAATTTAGGCAAAACGGCTATGGTAGGAGATGGAATAAACGACGCACCAGCCTTAGCGATTGCAGCAGTGGGAATTGCGGTGAACTCAGGGACGCAAATTGCTATTCAAACTGCAGATATCATCTTATTAAGCAAAAATGAATTAGATGGATTGGCGGTTGCCTATACCATTTCAAAAGAGACATTAAAAACGATTAAGCAAAATTTATTTTGGGCCTTGGCTTATAACGTGGTGGCTATACCCTTAGCGGCGTTTGGATTCCTAAATCCAATGTTAGCTTCCTTATCGATGGCCTTTTCGGATGTGATTGTCATTGGAAATTCGTTGCGTATTCATTTTAAAAAGCTTCCAGAACTAAAGTGATTTTGCGAATGAATAAAATAGCCAACATTTCGATCACTCGTGGATTTCAAATTTTCCAATTGTTTCGTTTCTCGGCATTACTCCTAGCAGGGATCTTGCTTTCTAAAAGCTATATTTCGATTCAAGAAATTGGCATTTACGAAGGATTGATTTTCATAAGTGGTGCTGTTAGTTTTTTCTGGGTAAATGGAATATTGAATGGCTTGTTAAGTCAATATAAGAAAGAAGAAGTGAACAAAAATGTTTACTTCTTTAATACAGCTTTGCTTTTAGGACTCATGAGTATTTTATTAATAATTTTCATGTTGTTGTTTAGTCAAACAGTTCAACAATTTCTTCCAAGCACTACTCCTAAAATTTATGGCTTGATTTTGATTTATATTTTTTTTAATAATCCAACTTTTCTCATTGAGCACATCTTCTTGCTCAAAGAAAACACCAAGGGATTATTGGAATATGGCGCGCTTCATACAATTGCATATGTAGGAGCGGTTATTTTTCCTGTTTGGATAGGCTGGGAATTAGAGTTTATTTTTTACGGGCTTATCCTTTTATCACTTGTAAAAAATATTTATTTAGGTGTCTTGATTTATAGGGAAAACGTTTTCCAAATCAAGAAGAAAGTAATAGTAGATTTATTGACTTTTTCAACACCACTTATTTTTAGTTTTGGGTTGGCGGGATCTGCCGAATATATTGATGGATTGCTGGTGAGTTCACATTTTGGGAGTGATCAGTTTGCTATTTTCAGATACGGTGCGCGTGAATTGCCCTTAGCGGTTTTACTTTCTAGTTCGTTGAGTTCGTCTTTTATTCCGCGATTAAATCAAAGTAATTTAATTCCTGAATTATCAAACTTAAAGAATGAATCTTTGAAATTGATGAATTTGCTTTTCCCAATTACGATTCTACTCGTTTATTTAAGTTCTTGGATCTATCCCCTTATTTTCAGAGCAGAATTCATTGCAAGTGCACCCATCTTCAATACCTATTTACTACTTCTAGTTAGCAGAGTGCTATTTCCTCAAACGTTAGTGTTGGCTGCTGGAAAAACAAAAGTGATCTTGCAACTAGCTATTTTTGAATTAATCATCAACTTTACATGCAGCTATTTTTTAATGATGGAGTACGGCATTATAGGTATAGCAATCGGAACACTTATCGCATTTTATGCAGAAAAATTATTTCTCATTTTATATGTAAAAAGGAATTTTAAAGTAAACTTAACTGAATATGTAGAAGTAAATAGATGGCTAGTTTATTCACTTGTATTATTCTTAGTTTATTTTTTAACCAATAATTGTTAGCAGCAGAATGCAAATTTCTAAAAATCAATACTTTCCACAATATAAATTAAAACTTGCAAATATAAAAGATGAAGAAAAAGCAATGTTTAAATTTTTTTAATGTAAAATCTATTACTTTTGTACTTACTACGTAAAGTTTATAACTTTTATATTCTTTAAGGAATCAAAGTACGTAACTTTACAAAACACAAAATTTAACTGTTAAACCTATAAACTAAATTAAATGATGAAAAAATTACTAATCTGTGGTCTTGCCCTTACTTTCAGTATGGCTGCAATGGCTCAAGCCCCTAATCCGGGTAAAACTGTCAAAGGACTAACTCTTCAACAAAAGGGTCATGTTGTAAATGGCGAAACTAAAACTACACCTTCTACTACACCTGCTGTTGCTGGTTTACGTAAAGGTTTTAATCCTCCTAGCACACAAGCGGTTAACGTAATAGCAATTGG
>JANOAX010000042.1:0-23423 GCA_031411335.1 Bacteroidota bacterium | reverse complement strand
GTAGAATACAAAAATAAATTTATGCTGTACATAAAGTTGAAGGCATAATTAGAATCTATCTTTTACCACGGAGGACGCAAAGTTTATCCTAAAGTTTCTCGCAGAAGCAAGGCGCAAAGTTTATCGGTAAAGTATTCTCTGAATACTACTTACATTTTTTTAATAGAAAAATCCTCTGTGACCTCCGTGAAAAACTCTGTGTCCTCCGTGGTAAAAGATAGATTCTAATTATGCCTTCAACTTTATGTACAGCATAAATTTATTTTTGTATTCTACACGAAAATTTTATAATAAGAAATGGCAACCTTAAAACAAGATTGCCATTTCCATTCATCCCAGATGAAGCAATAGAAAAAATCTATTGATTAATTTTCTATTCTGTTTTTATCAACTTCACAGTTTTTATTTCTTCTCCCATCCTCACCAGCATAAAGTACATTCCTTCTGCCTTATCACTCATGTCGATTGAATATTGATAAACCCCTTTCTCTGCATCATTTTGCTCTGCTACCACAAAAATTAGTTTTCCAGTAGCATCACGCAGCTCTAATTTCATCGTGCCTTTCTCTTTCATTTCTACGAGGG
Source organism: Bacteroidota bacterium (assembly GCA_031411335.1). GTDB lineage: Bacteria > Bacteroidota > Bacteroidia > AKYH767-A > OLB10 > JAJTFW01. Next base: position 22,838 of record JANOAX010000042.1, on the reverse strand, counting down.
CATCAAAACGACTGGTGAAAGGATTGGGCTGTACACTTACGGATGAATTATCATTATTAGAAGGATTTATTTTCGAAGGAGTAGAACCTGCCAACACTAAAGGATTGCAGAAATCAAATACAGTAACGAATTTAGATCCACTTTTAGCCCAGAAGCCCGGATTCATGGTGTGCGATAGTCCTGCCCTCCATACCACCTCAGAGCCACTATTCATGACATAGGTTGTGTTGTTCGACACGGTATTTATACCTAATACATCCGCATATTCTCCGTCATCGTGTGTCCAAGAAGGAAAAAATTTATCATTGAGAGAGGATTCCAATCCACTAATGGCAACGCGCGAAGCTTCACTTGCACTTTCATTATCCGCCGAACCACTCGTACCTGTTGATACTCCATTATAGATAATAGCAGGATTAGAGAAATAAGCAACTCTCGTACAACCAGACGCACATGCATCAGAATAGGCCATTACCGTTCGATAGTTGCCATTTACTGTTTTACCATGTCCATAAGCATAAGGTGTGTTGGTGTTATCCACAAATACATCATGTCGACAACCATAGAGGTGACCATACTCATGCGGGAAAGTTAGATTACCAACGGCGCAACCTCTGTCCGTTACGCAGAATGCATCTGCATAAACCGAAACAGAAACAGTCCATGCTTCACCACAACCATTCGATAAACTATTTACGAGTAGATGGCAGAGGTCGGCATCATAATAAGTACGCCAATCAAAAACATCATCCATAATTCCATCACCATTGGTTCGAAAATTTGTTTTATCTGTTCCTGAATTTCCACTTTCTGCATACGTTGTTTGAAATGCGCAAGCAAGTTCTACCTGAAAGTTAACAGAACTATTGGTAAAGGAAGTGTTGTTAGCTTGAATACAAGATTCAGCAAAAGCTATAGGATCTGCAAGCGCTGCACCCACATCATCAGTATAAGCGACGAGGCAACGCACTTTACAATTTCCAGCGGCTTCAGGTGAACCATCAATAACTTCTTCTCCTGTTTCTGGATCTTTACGACGACGTTCATCCTCTTTATTTTTCATTCCTTCTTTCAACATATGTTGATAGCCTTCATCCGACTCATCATGCGGAAAAGCATCTACGTTTAATTGAATTAAAATATGTTTATCGCCCGACAATGGATAAATCATATAACAGTATTGATTATTTCCAATACGCGAAGTGATCATTCCATTGTGTTCTGTCACGATAAAATCACCATTGGGATCAAATTTTCCAGAGCCAGAAATCATAGCTGCGAAACTTTGCGTATACATCATCTGATTCATGTTAAGTACAACTTGATTGGGAAGTGATAAGGTAAAAGAAGTACTTTTTTGTTTTATCAAAGATGCATCTGCTTCAATATACCAGAATCCTACTGTTGTCTCATCTTCAATGAGGACATTCGCATGATGCTGTTGTTTTTGGGTCAGGAATGGATTGTCGAGATAACGTATGAATTGTTGTGCCGAAACGGAATAACCATTTATAATCAGCAACAACAACATACATCCGCTAAACACCATCCTCCCTACTTGTTGTTTGTTTTTCATAGTATAAGAATTTGGGGTTTAACCGGTTTACTTGTTGTTTTCAATAGCAGTCATGCGCACTTGTAACTTTTCATTGGTTTCTTGTAGCTTGTCATTTTGCTCTTTTAATTGAATGATGTAGAGTGTAAGCTCTTCTACTTTCTCAACTAATTTAGTTTGCATAGCACCTAGATCTACTCCACCTTGTTCTTCAATTTGTGCAGCGGAAGGAATGCCTGGCAAATGTTTATGTTGATTTATTTCATTTTTTAATTGCTCTAGTGGCATTAAATTATATCCATCAGCAAAAACATAATCTGGCCATGATGCCTCTAGTTCTACACGTACTTCTTCTGCTATTAATTTACCGCCGATACAAGCGATGAATCCCGTAGCACCACCTGTAGTTCCTACACGTATTTCTGTAGTATATGTTTTAGTAGGGAAATATCCACCCCAATTGCCTTCTGAAGTTGCTGCTCCACTAGCTGATCCATAAACACCAATTCTTGTTCCGACAGTACTACCAGAAGCTGATCCATATACACCGTAAGCAGTGCCTGTATATGTGGTTGCACTTGCTAAACCTCTAGTTCCAATATATCCAGATTCACCATAAACTCCATAACCAATTCCAGGACCTCCTGAACTTTTTCCATACACACCACGACCATCACTGGTGGTACCAGAATGTTCTCCATAGATAGCAGCCGATGAAAGTGAAGCGCTATCCGCAGAAGCATAAATTCCATATAATTTTTTATTGTCAAGATTACTTCCATCTACATTTAAACGTGCCGTATTCAATGTGCTGAATCCAATACCTACACTACCATCACCATTCACCTGAAAACGGTTAGATCCACCCTTATCTGCCTCTATAAATTGGAAATCATTAGGAGAACCTGCAGGTACCGTAATTTGAACGATGTCATTAGCAGTGGAAGGAGCACTCGTACGCTCAAAATTGATGATCTGTCCTGAACTACCCACAACACTAGATACTGCATTCAATGCACGCAATGCGGTTCCCGCTTGGATATCTAGAAAATAACTTGGTGTTGTCGTTCCGATACCAACTTGTCCTGCATTATCCACTACAAATCGATCGCCTCCATTGTATACACTCCAATTGCCGCTGGTCTGGTCAAAAGAGGTCCAGCAACTAGAAGCACCATTTACTGCATAACCATAAAATGGTTTGAGCGAGGCTCCTGTTTGATTAAGATACATTCCACCATAACCACTGGCATTTGGACTTTGAACAACAAAATTTGCTGAACCAATCATGGTTGAAGTATTCAATCCAAAATTGTTTCCTGAATTAAAGATGTTACTTCCCACTAAAGCGGAACCATCCCATTTAGAAACAAAATTTGTTACGTTAGCTCCTACTTGTGGATCAATTTCAGTAAAGGAAGAAAGGTATCCAGCGAGCGCATGATTGCCCCATGCAAATGCGGAATTCCAATCCGATGATGTTCCTCCTGTAGCAGTAATTACACCGTTAACATGGAGTTTAGATGTAGGCGTAGAAGTACCAACTCCAACATCACCATTGGTTTTGATATACATCCTTACCTGATTGTTAGTTTTAATTTTTAAAACTTTTGCATCGGTGGTACCAATGAAATCCGTAGCGGGATTTGTACCTGCATTACCAATAAGGGACCAATTTTGAGCATTGGTTTTAACTGAAAGCGTCATAAGGCTTCCTGTCATCATTACAATTAATAGCTTTTTCATATTAGATGGGTTAAAATGATTAGGGGTGAAAACTAGTAATCGTCTTTTTTAGCGTCAATCCCCCTTTTCGGGGATTATTCATAACTCATTGATATTTATTCGAAAAATTTACAATAACATGAAAAATACTTCAAATAAAATTTCAACCCCCATTTACATAGACCTATATTTCCAAATATAGAAGCAATCGCTTTTCTTCATCAACTTTGAAATAATACAGATTGAAATACAGAAAGAGGATACTACTACCATAAACGACATAATAAAAATTGAAAATTGAAAAATTAAAAGGACTTTCAAGAAAGAACTCTTAAAAACGAAAAACTTCCTACACACAATAATAGCATTCATCTTAATTAATTTGGATTGCAATGCACAACCTGCGAATCATGAAAACTAAAGCAGTTTCAATACTTGTCCACCTAATTTACAAATGAAATAAGACTTAATTTAATTTATAATCTTTTGGAACAAAAACGTAATTGGCACACAAGCGATAAATACAGTTGAAATAGTGAAAACGCCAAGCTAATTTTTGCCGAATTAATAATGCCATAAGTTGTCTCTCTCAAAATTTTAAATGCAGAGAAACTTGGAGATTTATTTTGTCCAACTACACGAATACCTATAGAATTTTTTTATACATCTTGGCTCTGTCAATATGTGAATTGTGTAAATCATTAAAATAATTTTGTAAGGCTTCCTATTTTAATAGGGCTCATCTTTATCTTATTGTTCAACTTCATTCCATTGCAAAATATTTCACACTTAGAAATATTGTTGAAATATATTTGATCGTTCAAAACGTTATCGAATACAAGTCGATATTAAAAATATTTACATTCTAAATTTCCCGTTGAATATCGGCCAAACACTATTTACTTAATAATTGCAATTAAAGAAATCGACAAAACAAATCTACTTAAACATCTAAGGTAAAATGGTCATTTCAACGTTGAAAAAACAGGAAAATAATAATGGCAGAATTTAGCTCACTAAAATAATTAAAAATGATTACAGTCAATAAACTCGGCATTATACTCCGTAAAACCACTAATCTTTTTGAATGTGAAGGGGTGTTAAATCCTGCTGTTATAAAATTAGGTGACACCATTCATATGTTCTACAGAGCGGTAACGAAAGACAATTATTCCACCATAGGTTATTGCCAATTATCATCACCGCTGGTAGTTGAAAGTCGAAACAATTCAGCCTTACTTTATCCACAATCAGAATATGAGTTTCAGGGGTTAGAAGATCCTCGTATTGTACAAATTGAAGGCGTATTTTATCTTACCTATACTGCTTATGATGGCACCAATGCTCTTGGTGCTTTAGCTATTTCCACCGATTTAGTAAAATGGGAAAAGAAAGGAATCATTGTTCCAAAAATAACCTACGAGGAGTTTAAACATTTTACTGAATTAAAAGGAGAAATACATAATAAATATACTCGCTTTAATGAAATCAAAACCATTTCGAATCCACAAGAAAGAAAAATATTTGTATGGGATAAAAATCTAACATTTTTTCCTCGCAAAATTGATAATAAATTTTACTTTTTGCATCGCATAAAACCAGATATGCAAATTGTAGTGGCTTTTGAAAGACTTGAAGATCTAACCACTGACTTTTGGCAAAATTATCTTTTAAACTTTGCTGAAAATATTATACTATCACCTAAGTATCCTCATGAAGTGAGTTATGTAGGGAGTGGTTGTCCGCCAATAGAAACCGCTGATGGATGGCTTATAATTTATCATGGGGTTCATGATACGGTTAAGGGTTACGTATATTCTGCTTGCGCCGCCTTATTGGATTTAAAAAATCCACAGGAAGAAATTGCTCGCTTACCGTACCCATTATTCTTTCCAGAAAAAGAATGGGAATTGAAAGGGGAGGTAAATAATGTCTGTTTTCCTACAGGAGCAATTTTAGAAGATGATATACTTTACATTTATTATGGAGCGGCTGACAAAAGAATTGCAGTGGCTTCGGTCAGCTTAAAAGAATTAATGGCTGAATTGAAATTAAACACAACTGAAACATAATACTATGAGAACAACAGAAATAATTTTACATCCATCATTAAACACACACCATTTTCAGAAAATGAGAGTAGAGCGCTTGCACTTGAAACAAGTGTTGATTCAAACATCACAAAACAAACTCCCTGAAATTCTATTTGTCACTTCATTTCCTCCTCGAGAATGTGGCATAGCTACGTACTCGCAAGATTTGATTAATGCACTCAACAGTAAATTTTATAACTCATTTACTAGTTCCATTTGTGCACTGGAATCAGAGACTGAGCAACATACCTACAAACAACAACCAAAATTTATTTTAGACGCAGACTGTCGCAATTCATTTTTAAAAACAGCCTTTCATATTAATAAAGATGAAAATATTAAACTTGTTGTCATGCAACACGAGTTTGGCTTCTTTGCTAAAAGTGAAACAGATTTTAAACTATTCTTTGAAAGTATCTCTAAACCCATTGTATTTGTTTTTCATACTGTATTACCAAATCCAAGTGCAGCATTGAGTGCCAAAGTAAAAGATATGGAAGCGATTGCTACATCCATAATAGTAATGACCAAGAATGCTAAAAAGATTTTAATGCGTGAATATCAAGTTCCTGCATACAAAATTTCTGTGATACCACATGGAACACACTTAGTGGGGCCGTTGGACCGTAAAAAATTAAAACATCGTTATGAATTGTCTCAGAAGCATGTGTTATCCACATTTGGCTTGCTAAGCTCAAGCAAAAGTATTGAAACCACTTTAGATGCACTTCCTGCTGTCATAAAATCCCATCCAGATGTACTGTTTCTAATATTAGGCAAAACGCATCCTACCATTGTAAAAAATGAAGGTGAAAAATACCGTAGTATGCTAGAAGAAAAAGTAAAAGCATTAAATATTGAGAAGCATGTAAGGTTTGTAAATAAATATCTTCCCTTGCCTGTACTTTTAGAATATCTTCAATTAACAGATATTTATTTATTTACATCCAAAGACCCCAATCAAGCGGTTAGTGGAACCTTTTCGTATGCGGTGAGTTGTGGCTGTCCTGTAATATCAACACCCATCCCCCATGCAAAAGAAGTGTTAAACAATAACAATGGAATAATCATTGACTTCGAAAATTCTGAACAATTATCGAAAGCTATTATTACTTTGCTTGACAATGAAATACTAAGAGAAGAAATTTCATCCAATAGTTTACATAAAATGGCATCAACTGCATGGCAAAATTCGGCGATCGCTCATGCTCAACTTTTTGAAAAAATAACTGCAAATACATTTCAGTTAAAATTTAAAGTGCCACCTTTAAATATTAATCACATTAAAAAAATGACAACAAATTTTGGAATGATTCAATTTTCCAAAATTGCTAATCCAGATATACATTCAGGCTATACTTTAGATGACAATGCAAGAGCGTTGATTGCTATGTGTCAGCACTATCAAATATTTCGAATTGAAAATGATTTGATATTAATAAATACCTACTTAAAATTTGTAAAACATGCCATACAAGACAACGGCTTATTCTTGAACTATTTCAATGAACAAAGAGAATTAACATCACAAAATTATTATGAAAACTTAGACGACAGCAAAGGAAGAGCCATTTGGGCATTAGGATATACAAGTTCTTTAAAAAATGTATTAACAAAAGCGATAATTCAAGAAGCAGAAAATCTATTAGATATTGCCTTAACACAAATAGATAAAATTCATTCCACAAGGGCGATGGCTTTTATAATTAAAGGTTTATACTATCAAAATAACCAAGAGAACATTGATCTAATACGAATGTTTGCCAACAGATTGGTGCAAATGTATAAACATGAAAAATCAAATGATTGGCATTGGTTTGAAAATTATTTGACTTATGGAAATAGCGTATTGCCTGAAGCATTACTTTGTGCATATTCTATAACAGGCAATAATGAATATAAAACAATTGCCATTGAAAGTTTTGATTTTTTGCTTTCAAAAATATTTTTAGGAGGCAAAATAAAAGTGATCTCTAATAAAGGTTGGCATATTAAAGATGCAATAGCAGAAGTCACTATAGGTGGAGAACAACCCATAGATGTAGCATACACTGTTATGGCCTTAGAAAAATTTTATTCGGTTTTCAAAAAAGAAGAGTATAAGCAAAAATTGAACATTGCCTTTAACTGGTTTTTAGGTGAAAATCACCTACGACAAATTGTTTACAATCCATGCACCGGCGGTTGCTACGATGGAGTAGAAGAGCATAATGTAAATCTTAATCAAGGTGCCGAATCCACTTTAAGTTATTTACTAGCCAGGTTATCCATTGAACGAATGCATATAACTAAAAAAGAGTTGCGTCTTTCCGATGTCGAAAAATCAAGTATCATTTTAGAAGAATCACCGTCACTACTATTAGAGCCTAGTTCATAAAAAAACTCAAAAGGCTAAAATAGCAGCGAAGAATACCTTCATAGCCGATCCAAAAATGTGAAAAGGTAGCTCCTCCCTACATCAAAAAACTAAGGTAACATGAGCACACCAAACTCGCCCCAAAGCAATATTATTGTCCCTCCCTTTTCCTAATGCCTAATGCTATACAATCATAAAACTATGAATTATGTAACATAATTCCAAAATTATGTAATGTTTGTCACTCTATATGTGTCCAACTTTGCTCCGTTACCTTTTAAATTAAAAATAATGAAAAAAGATAAAAATATTCTTGGAGACTTAGCGGCTCAAAGTAACCATACTGATAAAAGCAATCATACAGATAAAAAAAGTAAAGAAGTAGAAAAATCTAAAGCCCACATTATTATTGAAATCATTGAGTATGTTCCGAATTCAATAGTAAGTAAAACCATCATTAAAAAAACCACAGGAAACATTACGGTTTCATCGTTTGATGTAGGTGAAGAATTAGCTGAAAAAACTTCACCATTCGACAATTATATTCAAATTATTGATGGTGCTGCCGAAGTTGTTATCAATGAAACCACCTACAAACTAAAATTAGGAGAGGGAATAATAATTCCAGCGCATGCTCCACATTGCTTCAATGCCAATGAACAATTTAAAATGATTTCAACTGTGATCAAAAGCGGATATGAGGAATAATCTGCGCACTGGGTCATAGGATGTTTTGTAAAGGGCTGACAATATTGTCAGCCCTTATATTTAAATAAACATGTGAATAATGTAATAAATTTCCAAAATGTTGTAACGTAAATTAATACATGAGAAGTCACCTTTGTAAGGTAATAATTCAGTTACATATTTAAACAAGAATAAAATGACAAAAAATCAAAACGACCAACGCAATCAGGATTCCGATAGCAAGTCACATCAGGAACAAACACAGGATGGTAAGAAAAAAGAAGAACTCAATCCTAACAATCCAAAAGCTAGCCAAGGCGATCGTCAAGGTTCGCAACAAGGAAATCTTCAACGCCAAGGTTCAACTTCAATAAAAGGTGAAAAAAATTCTTCTGTAATGGATGAAGAAGAAGAAGAAGAAACAACTGAAGAAAACACTTCAGGAAAAACAGTAAGCCAAAACAAAAAAAAGTAATTAATTAAAAATCCTTTTCAACCAATCTCCGCTCAAGCGGAGATTGGTTCTATTAAAAACACATGATTTGAATGCTACCTTCTAACAAAATAGAAAATACAAACTTTCGCTTAGCAAAATTATAATTAACTAATATCAACAAATCAAAAGGAAAATGGCAGAAAACAATATCGAAAAATCTACCAATATCTTGTGCAAAATCTTAGGGCATAATTGGAGATACAAAGATTATTCAAACTGGATAAAAAATTGCGGTGATGTTTATCCTTTTAAAGCATCTCGAAACTGCTCACGTTGTCATCAGAATCAATATTTCTATGATAAATGGACTACTGAAAATCAAAAATCTCCTTTCGATTTGGAGCGAGATGCGCATGCAGTAAAACATCTTTCACATTTGCACACTGATTAAAAAAAATTCTTCCACTTTTGCGAAATCAAAATGCAATGCGACTAGCCCATTCAAAAATTCTCAAAAATCATTATCTTCCTACTTCTGAGTTTTACAGCCAGCTTATTGACAGCTTACACGACTATTCAATTTTTACAGTAGATAATGATTTAACCATTAACAGTTGGAGCTCAGGCTCTACGGCTATTTTTGGTTATCAGCCTGAAGAAGTCATTGGGAAACATTTTGATTTGATATTCACACTGGATGACAAAAATAACGGTGTCCCGGCCACCGAAATTCAAACAGCACTCAGAGAAGGGAAAGCGGTAAATAACAGATGGCATATTCGTAAAAACGGAGACCAGTTTTATGCGTATGGCTTAGTTTTTCCATTTACTGATAGTGATGGAGAAATGATTGGATATGTTACTATTTTACTTGACCTCACCGAAAGAAAAAGATCAGAAGATGCAATCAAAAAACATGTAAAAGAACTTGAAGAACTTAACGCTCATAAAGAAAGTATTCTTGCTATCCTTTCACACGATTTAAGAAGTCCTTTAACGAGGATTATTTCAATAACACAATACCTTAAATCAAATATTGATACCATCCAACCTGCTGAACTAAAACAAATGCTCAATTTTTTAGATGAATCTTCAAAAGATGAATTGAATATGTTAGATTATTTAGTAGAGTGGGCGAGAATAAAATATGCATCCGAAACTTTTTCACCGGCAAAGATTGATCTCAATCAATATGTATTAAAAGTTTTTGAAACTTTAAATTCAACCGCAGCAGCTAATAATATAATACTTCAAAATCAAATTGAACTAAATACTACTGCTTACGCTGATGGGAAAATGATGCTCTCCGTTATTCAAAACATCCTTTCAAATGCTATAAAAAACTCACATAAAGATGGGAAAGTAACCGTGTTCGCTAAAAAAGAAAAAGAAACCATTATTGTTGAAATTAGAGACCATGGAATCGGAATGTCAAAGCAAATACAGGATAATATTTTCATCCCTCAATTGAATTCACTATCAAAAGCAAGGCAAGATAATAAAGGTGCAGGAATCGGATTACTATTGACAAAAAGTTTTATAGAAAAAAATAATGGTCGAATATGGGTTAAAAGCATAGAAGGTGAGGGCACGTCATTTTATTTTTCATTACCATTAAACAAACCATTGGAAAATACAAACATCGAAAACAATACAAATTTTACTAAAATATATTGATTCTTAGTGTATCACAATCCATCTCCTTTTCAATGGAAAGCATTTTTTACTTTTCCAGCCCATACAAATATCAATTGAGGTTTCATCTTGCTAAAATAATTCGAATCAACCTTTCTGCAATATTAAGGATGACTTAAAATAGCCATATCTGAGTATATCCTATTTTACATAGGCAAATGGAGAGAGTACCCATTGGTACAAAAACCCATCGAAAGTTGACTTTTCTTCCATTTTTTTCCTTTTGTTAGTCGCAATTGCACTTAAAGGACTTATTAATAGCCATAACGCACTATAATTACTAACTTCGAAAAATGATTTTAGACCCTCTCAATATCCTTCTTTAATATGAAAGCAACTTCACCAAAAAAGAAATTGCCTGCAAAAGCGGAAGTTAAGGAAAATACTTTTCCAGTAGTGGCCATTTGTGCATCGGCAGGGGGATTGGAAGCGATGATGGAATTATTAAAATATCTCCCGGCTGATACGGGTATGGCTTTTATTTATGTGCAGCACTTAAGCCCCGATCACAAAAGCATGTTGACTGAAATTTTGTCAAAAAAGACAAAAATGAATGTGCAGGAGATTGATGACATGGATAAAATAAAACCCGATAATGTTTTTGTCATTCCATACAATAAAGGAATTGAAGTAACAGACGGTCATATCAAATTAATTCCCCGCTCAGAAACCAGTGCAGCCATTTCCATCGACATCCTTTTCTCTTCACTTGCAGAAGCACAAAATGAAAGAGTAATCGGTATTATTCTTTCTGGTAGTGCAAGTGATGGTACACAAGGCATGAAAACCATCAAGCAACACGGTGGGTTAACTTTTGCGCAAGACGACACAGCAAAATTCCAAAGCATGCCTCACTCTGCCATAGCAGAAGGTATGGTAGATTATATTTTGTCTCCAAAAGAAATCGCACTCGAATTAGGACGACTTAGTAAACATCCACTTATAAAAACCATTGGCGTAAAAAACGGGGAAGAAGATTTAATTGAAAACAGCAATCCCGATTTAAAAATTATTTTAAATCAATTACACAAAGTTACTCGTGTTGATTTCAGCGTTTATAAAATGAGCACCATCAAGAGGCGCATCATACGTAGAATGTTGTTATATAAAATAACAACGCTCAAGGAATATGCAAAACTGCTTTCTCAAAAAAAAGAAGAAATAGATATTCTTTACCAGGACCTATTGATTAATGTTACCAGTTTTTTTCGGGATACTGAAACCCACAAATATTTAAAAGAAACTCTATTTCCAAAGCTTCTCAAAAGAAAAAAAACAGGGGAGCCACTACGGATCTGGGTTCCAGCATGTGCTACAGGCGAAGAGGCCTATTCTCTTGCTATGATGTTGATCGAAATTCAGGAAAGCAAAACAACGAATATCCCGGTTCAAATTTTTGCGACAGACCTTAGCGAACAAGCCATCAGCAAGGCACGTATTGGTGTTTATACCAAACAAGACTTGGAAACCGTTTCGCCAAAACGAATCCAACGCTTTTTTACTAAAGCAGATGGCAGTTTTCGAGTAAACAAAGTATTGCGCGATATGTGTGTATTTGCTCCACATAATATTTTACAAGACCCTCCTTTTTCACGCCTTGATTTTATTAGTTGCTGTAATCTCTTTATTTATTTCGATATTGCAGCGCAAAAAAAAGTTGTCAATACCTTTCACTATGCCTTGAATGAAGATGGATTTTTAATGCTTGGTAAATCAGAAAACATCAGTCATTCCACCAAGCTTTTTACCGCCTTTAATAATAAATATAAAATATTCTCACGCAAGTTAAACTCAGGTACCCGAACCTTGCCTGCACTTATTCCACGCTATACACAACAAATTATTACCGAGAACAATAAATCGGTAACGAATATCACCAAAACCAAACAAAATATTTCTATTAATCACAGCGGACTTGATAACGCTATAGATGCTGTACTCGTTTCTGAATTCATGCCAGCTAGTGTTGTCATCAATCACCAAATGGAAATTGTTCAGTTTCGTGGCACCACCGATTTATATCTCACTCACCCAAAAGGCAAAGCTACTTTTAATATTTTAAAAATGGCTCGACCTGAAATGGCATTTGAATTACGAAATGCCCTATCAAAAGTCATAAAAACAAAACACCGCATTCGCAAAAGCGGAATTGAATTAAAAATAAATTCCGCTATAAGGATTATAAGTTTAGAAATTGTTCCGCTAAAAATAGAATGGAATGAACCTTTGCTCTTAATACTTTTTACTGAACAGGAACAATCAGATCAAACACATATTGGGACAACACAAGCAGAAGGCCGAAAAAATGTTTCACTTGCAAAAGATCGCAAGATAAAAAAATTAGAACTGGAATTAGCAGCGGCTCACGCTGATGCGCTTGCCATTGCACAAGAGCATGAAGCCTTTACGGAAGAATTGCAGAGTGCCAATGAAGAAGTAGTTTCAAGCAATGAAGAATTGCAAACTGTGAATGAGGAACTAGAAACTTCAAAAGAAGAGATAGAGTCTGCCAACGAAGAACTCACCACCACCAACCAGGAACTGCAAACCCGTAACGACTTACTCAATGAAGCATACGGTTACTCTGAAGCCGTATTTGAAACCATACACGAACCGATGATTGTTTTAGATAAAAATCTTCGTGTAAAATCCGCCAACAAAACATTCTACAAAATATTTAAAGTTAATGAAGAAGAGACTGAAGGTGTATTGTTGTATGATTTAGGAAACAAGCAATGGAATATTCCTCGCCTGAAAGAACTATTTGAAAACATCCTACCCAGTAATTCTCACTTCCATGATTTTGAAATTACACATACCTTTCCATCAATTGGCGAAAAAACAATGCTGCTTAATGCCCGACGCATTATTCAAAAAATGAATCACGAAGAGTTAATTCTTCTTGCCATTGCAGACATTACAGATAGAACTCAAGCCGAAAAAAATCGTGCTTTACTTGCCACTATTGTTGAATCATCATACGATGCTATTATTAGTATAACGTTGAATGGTACAATTACGAGTTGGAACAACGGAGCAGAAAAAATATTTGGCTACCTCACCGAACAAGCCATTGGAAAAAACATCTCTATGGTTATCCCTTTAGAGTTGAAACATGAAGAGGACATGGTATTTGGTAAAATTTTGAAAGGGGAAACCGTGCTACATTATGATACCATTCGTTTAACAAAAGATGGATCAAAAGTAAATACATCCATCACCGTTTCTCCGATTACAGACAAAGATGGAAAAATAATTGGTGCATCAAAAATAGCACGAGATATAACAGAGCAAGTTCTTGCCCATAAAAAAGTAGAAGAAAGTGAATTTCGTTATTACAACATGATTCATACTTCCCCTTCGCTCATTTGTATTTTAAAAGGCGAAGACATGATTATCGAAATTGCCAATGATGCCATCATAAAAAGTTGGGGCAAAGGAAGTGACATCATTGGTAAATCTCTTTACAAGGTAATACCCGAAACTGAAGAACAAGGATTTGATAAATTGTTGTTGAGTGTTTATAAAACTGGCGAGCCTGTTTTTGCTTATGAATCACCCATTACACTTTTGCGAAATGGAAAACTTGAATTAATGCACTACACTTTTGTGTATCAAGCACAGCGAAACGTCGATGGTGAAATAGAAGGTGTAGCCATTCTTGCCAATGAGGTTTCGGTACAGGTGGAAGCCCAAAATAAATTAAAAGAAAGTGAAGAACGACTGCAAAAAACCATGGCGCATTTTGAAATAGCTACAACTGCCGCAGAAATCGGCACCTGGTCATTGAATTTAGCATCACAAACCTTAGAATGGTCGGACCTGCATAAAAAAATGTGGGGCTTTGATGAACAACGTACAGACCTTATATATGAAGATTGGCATAAGGCGATACTTGCCGAGGATAAAGAAGCAGCTTTTGCACAAGTGGATAAAGCACTTACAACAAATACACTTTACGAAACATCCTATCGCATAAAACGGGTTGACAACGGAGAAATCTTCTGGATACGTTCTTTAGGTAAATATTTATATAATGATGCCGGAGAAGCAATAAACCTTTCAGGTGTAAGCATCGATATTACAAAACAGAAAAATGCAGAAATTAATTTAAGAGAAAGTGAAAATCGTTTTCGATCATTAGCCGACAATGCTCCTTTGAACGTATTTATAATAGAACCAACGGCAGATGCCCAGATCAGTTATTGGAATAAATACTGGTTAGATTACACGGGGCAAACCTTGGAAGAAGCACTTGACAAAGCCTGGGATGGTATTGTACATCCCGATGATGTGAATCCAATCATGGATGTTTATGTACCAGCCTTTGAAGCTCGTAAACCCTATCACTTACCGGGTATTCGTCTTAAGCGACATGATGGTGAATATCGATGGTTTGCGGTTCAGGCAAATCCTAGGTTTTTACCCAATGGAGAATTTATTGGATACATTGGTGTTGGTTTTGATGTTAATGAACAAAAACTCTTTGAAACCGAATTGATAGCAGCAAAGGTTCATGCAGAAAATGTTACGAAGTCTAAACAACAATTTTTATCGAACATGAGTCATGAAATTCGAACTCCATTAAATTCCATTTTAGGATTCACTAATGTGTTATTGAAAACTGAACTTGTCGCCGATCAAAAAGAATTTGTGCAAGCTATAAAAACAAGTGGTAAGTCTTTAAATGTTCTAATAAATGACATTCTTGATTTGGCTAAAGTGGATGCAGGAAGGATGACATTTATAAAACAACCCTTTGAAATTTTCGAATCAATAACTTCAATACTTCATACTTTTGATTTGAAAATAAAAGAAAAGAACTTAGATTTTGTAAAAGAATTCGACCGCCAAATACCCACAATGCTTTTAGGCGACTCAGTAAGATTAAATCAGATTATTTTAAATCTTATGAGTAATGCCATAAAATTTACACATAAGGGGGAAATTTCACTGAGTGTGAAACTACTAAACGAAGACGAAGAAAATGTGGCTATTGAATTTACCGTTTCTGATTCGGGAATTGGCATAGCAGCAAACAAAATAAATTCTATTTTTAAAATTTTTGAACAAGCAGAAATTAGCACGTCCAATTCTTATGGTGGAACAGGATTAGGGCTAGCTATTGTTAAACAATTAATTGAAGCGCAAGGAGGTAGTATTAACTTAAGGAGCGAACTAGGCAAAGGTTCCACATTTAGTTTTATATTGTCTTTTGAAAAAACAAATGTAAAATCAGAAGATGAAATAGAAATATTTAAACTAGATTCAGAAATTAAAACGTTGAGAATATTAGTAGTTGAAGATGTTGCACTAAATCAATTATTAATCAAAATTATTTTAAATGATTTTGGATTTGAATATGAAATAGTAAGCAATGGAAAAATTGCAATAGAAAAACTTGCGTCGGCTTCGCTCAGCAACCAGTCCTACGATATTATTTTGATGGATTTGCAGATGCCAGAAATGAATGGGTTTGAAGCCACTGAATATATTCGCAAAACGATGAAATCTAAAATTCCAATCATTGCTTTAACAGCGGATGTAACCACTGCAGATGTTTCCAAATGCAAGGAGTTTGGTATGGACGATTATATTTCCAAACCTATTAACGAAAAATCATTATATAATAAAATAGTGGGGTTAATTAAAAACAAACCATAATTATTCAGAACAAATTAAACTCAGAAAGAAATATGTTTATTTGTAATTGAAAGAACATTTTGTTTCTCCACAACATAACTCGATCACCATCGTAATGAGATCAATTTAAATTAAGGTTATAAACAACAGGTTATACCATTTGTAAGTATTAAATAGTCTAAAATTATAATTATATTTTTTCCAAGTTTAGTACTCACGCTGACTTGTACTGAATATATATTACATAAATTAGGTTGATTTGGTTCTTCGGACATCAGTTATATAAATTTTAGTTTTAAATTAAGATTCGAGTCCGTTTTTACTTGTTACTTTCTTTTACGTGAAAAGAAAGTGAAACCACGATTATTACCATGCAACAATGAATAGACTTGTGGAATGCCGACTTACATTCTATAAATTTTAAGACATTCGATAATTTAATATGTATAGTCGGTATAACCAAAGAAAGCACGCCACCCATCCCGATAGCTATCGGGATTGCCTGGACGACCTCCGCACCGTACCGAACGAAATTCCTGTTTATTAAAATTTATTACTCGAATAATACATCCATTTATATATAAATAATTGGACTACATACTATGTATAAATGGTATTAAATATAATTTAAAAGTAAGTTTGAATCCCTGTGACTTAGTTCTCTTGATTTGATTGTTGATTCGGATCAATCTAAAACGTCATTGATTTAAGTAAAGAAGTTACTATACCTAGGAAGCAAAAGAGGCGCTATTTAGCATTTTAGTCGTTTTGTAATGAATTTAGGGTAATTCAAGCTATTTCCAACTAAAAACATAGGCTTTTATCAACTAAAATTTACTTACCTTACACTGACTAATGTGTGAATTATGTAACTTATTTCCAATGTTATGTAACAATTACTGTTTAAAAGATGCACATCTTTGAAAGCCTCTGTCTAAGAACGATAATAATTTGAAAATCCATATCAAATACATGATTAGTAATCACTGCAAATTGACAGTGAAAGAGGAGTTGAAAAAACTCGGATTGCATTTCGTTATGCTTGATTTGGGTGAGGTGGATATTATGGAAGACCTTTCTGAAGAACAGCTGGAGCAATTGAAGGCTGCTCTACTCAACTCAGGTTTTGAATTAATGGATAACAAGAGAGCCATCCTGATTGAAAAAATAAAAAACACAATTATTGAATTGATTCATCATACCGAAGCCACTCTAAAAATAAACTTTTCAGAATTTTTAAGCAAAAAATTAAAGTATGATTATACCTACATGGCAAATCTATTTTCGGAGGTTCAGGGCAGTACCATCGAGCAATTTATCATTTCTCACAAAGTGGAGCGGATAAAAGAATTAATAATTTATGGTGAACTGAACATGACCGAAATTGCTTGGAACATGAATTACAGCAGTGTTGCGCACTTATCGAACCAGTTCAAAAAAGTTACAGGACTTTCACCTACACATTTTAAAAAAATGAAAGACAAAAGACGCAGTCCGGTAGAAGAAGTAGGAAACCTTCCTGTCAAAGAAGAAAAATCAATTGACGAGGTCGAAAATAAAATTAATTATACAAGGGTCCAATAAAAAAAGAAGTGAAAAAAAATGATCTTTTGAAAAAATCTGATGATTACATGCGAAATGTATTCATGCAAATGCCTGCCATTATTTGTATGCTTCATGGACCGAAGCATGTATTTGAGTTTGCAAATAAAATGTATATGCAACTTATTGGCCAAAGAGCTATTATTGGCAAGCCTTTCAGGGAAGCATTGCCTGAATTGGAAGGACAAGGTTTCTTTGAACTTTTGGATGAGGTGTATAAAACAGGGAAATCATTTATAGGCCATGAAACATTCGCTACACTTGATAGAGGAAATGGAAAGCACGAAGATGGCTTTTTCAACTTTGAGTTTCAGTCCACTTATGATGACAAAGGAAATATAGAAGGTATTTTGGTTTTTGCCACAGAGGTAACCGAACAAGTACTCGCTCGTAGAAAAATAGAAATTGAGATTAAACAAAAATCTGAAGAACTGGCTTTTCAAAAAACAGAGAAAGGAAAGCGCGCCGAAGAGTTAGGTATTGCAAACAAAGAATTAGTGTTTCAGGATGATGAAAAGGAAAAAAGGGCAGCAGAGTTAATCATTGCCAACAAAGAACTTGTTTTTCAAAACGAGGAGAAAGAAAAACGCGCTGCAGAGTTAAGCATTGCAAACAAGGAACTTGTATTTCAGGATGATGAAAAGGAA
The DNA here is from genome assembly GCA_031411335.1 of Bacteroidota bacterium. Lineage (GTDB taxonomy): Bacteria > Bacteroidota > Bacteroidia > AKYH767-A > OLB10 > JAJTFW01. The sequence goes on along the minus strand of JANOAX010000042.1, from coordinate 4,399 downwards.
AAACGTGCTGCAGAGTTAGTCATTGCCAACAAAGAACTTGTTTTTCAAAATGAGGAGAAAGAAAAACGTGCTGCAGAGTTAGTCATTGCCAACAAAGAACTTGTTTTTCAAAATGAGGAGAAAGAAAAACGTGCAGCGGAGCTTGGCATTGCAAACAAAGAACTCCTTTTTCAAAACAATGAAAAAGAAAAACGGGCAGCGGAGTTAGGCATTGCCAACGAAGAACTCCTTTTTCAAAACAATGAAAAAGAAAAACGCGCAGCAGAGTTAGGTATTGCCAACAAAGAACTCCTTTTTCAAAACGATGAAAAAGAAAAACGAGCTGCAGAGCTAGGCATTGCAAACAAAGAATTAATTTTTCAAACTAGAGAGAAAGAAAAACGGGCAGCTGAACTAGTCATTGCTGATATAGAACTTAGCTTTCAAACCAGAGAGAAAGAAAAACGGGCAGCAGAATTAGTCATTGCTGATATAGAACTTAGTTTTCAAAACATAGAAAAAGAAAAACGCGAAATTGCAAATAAAGAATTAGAAACATTAAATCATTCTGTAAAATTAGCTTCACAATATGCACGGAGTTTAATTGAAGCAAGCCGCGACCCCTTATTTGCTATTAGTACAGAAGGAAAAATTACTGATATGAATAATGCTTCTCTAAAAATAACTGAACTGTCAAGAGAAGAACTGATTGGCACTAACTTTATTGATTATTTTACTGAACCTGATAAAGCACGCGAAGGGTATCAAGAAGTTTTTGCAAAAGGGTTTGTAGCCGATTATCCACTTACCATTATGGATGGCAAAGAAACTCCCGCATTATTTAATGGTTCAGTGTATAAAGACGATAAAGGAAACGTGTTGGGTGCAGTAGTGGTGGCCAGGATTATTACCGAGCAAAAGAGATTTGAAAAGGAACTAACAGAGGCAAGGATTTTTGCCGAGCTGGCCACTGGAATTGCAGAGGAAGCAAAAAGCAAAGCAGAAAGTGCCACCATAATTGCAAATGATGCCGTGAAAGCGAAACAACAATTTCTTTCTAACATGAGTCATGAAATCCGTACACCGATGAATGCAATTATCGGATTTACAAAGGTGGTATTGAAAACAAATCTATCAGCAAAACAAAAAGAATATTTAACGGCAATAAAAATGAGTGGTGATGCATTAATCGTACTCATAAACGATATTTTAGATTTAGCAAAAGTGGACGCCGGAAAAATGATATTTGAACAAGTGCCCTTCAAAATGGCGATATCCATATCAGCCATGCTTCACTTGTTTGAAACAAAAATTCAAGAAAAGAATTTAATACTAATAAAAGAATATGACAACAACATTCCCGATGTTTTAGTTGGTGATCCGGTACGTTTGCATCAGATTATTTTAAATCTTGTTAGTAACGCAGTGAAATTTACAACCGATGGAAAGATTACAGTAAGCGTACGGTTATTGAGTGAAGATGCTAAGCAAGTAACTATTGAATTTGCCGTTGCAGATACTGGAATTGGAATTGCGGAAAATAAAATTCAAAGTGTTTTTGACAATTTTCAACAAGCATCCAGTGGTACTTCGCGCCTATATGGTGGTACAGGTTTGGGTCTTGCCATCGTAAAACAATTAGTGGAGCCACAAGGAGGCAGCATTCATGTTAAAAGTAAAATTAATGAGGGATCTGTTTTCAGTTTTAAATTAAGCTTTCAAAAAACAAATGCTGAAGCTGAAATAGAAACAGAATTTTTAGAATTGGATACGGAATTTAAAAATATAAAAGTATTAGTGGTGGAAGACATGGCGCTCAACCAACTACTGATGAAAACCTTGTTGGATGATTTTGGGTTTGAACGCGACATTGCCTCTAATGGGAAAAAAGCCATTGAAAAATTAGAAACTAAAGACTACGATATTATTTTGATGGACTTACAGATGCCTGAAATGAACGGGTTTGAATGCACAGAATATATACGCAATACCATGAATTCAAAAATCCCCATCATCGCATTAACGGCCGATGTGACAACAGTGGATTTGGCAAAATGTAAATCGGTTGGTATGAATGATTATATTGCAAAACCTGTTGACGAAAGATTATTGTACAGTAAAATAATTGGTCTGGTAAAAAAACCTTCACTAATAAAAATTAACGCTCCAGCAATGATTGAAAACCATCAAAATGAAAAGTCAAAATGCATTGACCTTGAATATTTAATCAGCCGTACAAAATCTGACCCGAAGCTGATGATGGAAATGATTTCACTTTACTTAGAGCAAACTCCCCCATTGGTAAGTACCATGAAACAAAGTTTTGCGGATAAGGATTGGAAGCTTCTGCAGTCGGCTGTACATAAAATGATTCCCTCGTTTTCAATAATGGGCATCGGTGGTGATTTTGAAAACATGGCGAAGAAAATTCAGGAGTATGCAAATACTCAGCAACAGTCAGAAGGAATACTTGACATGGTTTTACAGATTGAAAAGGTTTGTACGCAGGCTTGCCAAGAATTAACAGAAGAGTTCAACAGAATTAAAACTAATAACGCATGAACAACGAAAAACAGATAGCGAGCGATGCCGAGCGAATTAAACTTTTTTTAGTAGATGATGATGCCGTGTTTTTAAAATCACTGGAAATTGAATTCCTTCAGCATGCCGATTTTACTATAGAGACATTTTCAACAGGCGAACTTTGTGTGAACAATTTATCGCACAACCCTGATGTAATTATTTTAGATTATCATCTTGACGGAATTGACAAAGACGCCATGAACGGAATAGAAACATTGGATAAAATAAAAGATTTTAACCAAGACATTCCCGTTGTGATGCTATCCTCACAGGATAAAATCGATGTGGCCATCAACTGTATGCATCATCGCGCGTTTGATTATGTTGTTAAAAGTGAAACTGCCTTTGTTCGTTTACAAAAAATTATCACCACCATTTTCCGCTACAAAAAAATGGAAAAGACATTGAATTGGTATATGGAGAGGATGTAATCTATTTCCTCATCGCTTAAAATTAATGAATAATACAATTTAAATTTCTCTTGAAAGTTGAGATAGCTAATTATTTAAAATACATAAATTCAAAATCTCCATTTGTTGTAGTATGATAATATTTATGTCCTAATAATATCAAAATAAAAACGCTAAAAGTCAATCCACAACCCATCATTTATGCAAGTCAAAAAGAAAATTGGCCCAACCACAAAAGGAGCTATTGAACCACACAACGCGGCTTATGATCCGGTAGATAAACTTTTTCGTCAGATTTTTGGAAATTTTCCCTCTATTTCAAATTCGTGGCCTGGCAATTATGGCAAAGCAACATTAGAGACCATTCAAAAGGCGCAAGAAGTAAAATATGATAACTATTTTAAATACTTAGGGCTTAAAGAGAACAGCGGAATGAAAATTTTCGAAATTGGTCCAGGTTGGGGGCCTTTTTCTGATTATTGCAGAGCAAGAGGTATTGATGTGACTTCTATTTGTCCTGGTAAAAGTCAATATGAATATCTTAAAAGTTCAGGACATAACGTGCATCGAGCAGTTTGGCAAGAATATAAACCAGATAACGGTCCCTTTGATGCCATCGTGGCTATGGGTTCACCTGAACATTTTGCTTCTCCTACCGATTATGTAGAAGGAAAACAAGACCAAGTGTACAGAAATTTTTTTGATTACTGTAGTAGTCTATTAAAACCAGGAGGACGCATTGGTGGTCAGTTTATGACCTTTAATCACAAGGAGTGCGATTATAATAAACTGCAAGTGGAAAAAGAGGGTACGACAGACGAAGAACAAAAAAATTATCATATTGGTTTGTTACTTTACAGATATCCTGAAGCGTGGTTGCCTAGAGATGCTGCACATTTCATATCCTGTGCGAAACCCGGAGAATTCAAAACCATAAAAGTGGTGGATGGAAGAGAACATTATATTTGGACAGCGAGAGGTTGGAAAAATGAATTTGACAAAATCTTTCCACTTTCAAAATGGGTAACTGTAACCAGGCTTATGATACGAACACTTTACGATAAAGATTTTTCGTATTGGGCAAAAGCATTTTGGAAACAATCCAATCGGCTTTGTTTTGAAAAAGGATGGATGGGGCATGAGTTTTTCTTTGTAGAGAAACAATAAATATCCAAATATTTTTCTTTTATTTGCGATTGCTTATTCTCATTTTAAGCTCTGCATGAAGCAGTGAACAATCTGTTTCGAAGCTATAATTGTAATTGATGTACCAAACACAAGTTTATTTTAGCCCTATCTGCTTCCCGATAGCGTACGACTGAGCTCTCGCCAAAGTCTATCGCATAGACGTCAAGCTAAAAAGTAATTTCTTAAAGAAAATTGACGAACTTTTCACTCTTAAAAATTATAGTTTTTCTTTTAAGAGT
>JANOAX010000041.1:0-6630 GCA_031411335.1 Bacteroidota bacterium | reverse complement strand
AAAATACCATACACTTCACTAATGCTGTATTTCGTTCCGCGCCCCTTCCCGATTTTTGATACTAATTGTTCGTTTTCTAATTCTACTAAAGCTCTTTTTAATGTAGAGTAACTCCAAGATTTACCAATTCCATCAAAAATTTCCTTTGAAGAACTAGTTGGATTTTTACGTAAAAAATCAATAATTTCTTTTTGAAGCGCCATTATAAGAGATTACCTAACTTGTTTCAAGGTCAAATATAATACATTTAAAGCTCAAAAACATCAAAAAATGACCTTTAAATCATTAATCATTGACCTTAATACGAATTAAAGCTCAAATTGTTACATCTAAACGCTAATATTGACCGGTACCCAACATCACTAAAGTACAAGCTTCTTCAAAAGGAATTTCAGCTTTTTTGAGCAAAGACTGGAATAAGTCATCCTCGGTTCCTGGATTAAAAATTACACGCTGAGGTTTTAGGGAAATCACATAATCACGAATATTTTCTTGATGATTGGGACCCACATACAAAGTAACGGTATGGATATCCGAAAAAGATTGATGATCAGTAAAAATATCTACATTACCTACTCTACCTGTTTTTAAACCCAAGGCATAAACAGGATGGCCATGTTCTCTTAATCGATTTATCGCTAAAAAAGAATAGCGCGAAGGATTTGTGGAAGCCCCAATAACTAATGTCGTTTTTTTCATGATATTTCGATATAATCGAGGTCTTTAGAAAACGTTTCTTTCAAACTAAATATTGCAATTAGAGCAAGTGTGATGCAAACTCCACCTACCACCAAGGCGCTATTCACTGCACCCATACTCATCTCTAAAGTTTTAAATCCAAGGATAATAGGAACAACAGCTCCTCTAACAAAGTTAGGAACCGTAGTAGTTACCGTTGCTCGAATATTAGTTCCAAACTGTTCAGATGCAATGGTTACAAAGAGCGCCCAATACCCAGTGGCACATCCCATCATAAAACAAAGAAAATAATATGAATTTGCAGTTAATCCTTTGGCAAAAAGAAAAACAAAGACAAGAACTATAGTGAATAATAAATAAGCAACAACCACTTTCTTTCTGCTTTTCAATAGTTGACTTAATAATCCACTAATTAAATCGCCCACTGACAATCCCAAATAAGCAAACATAATTGCATAGCCTACTTTTACTTCACCCACTACCTCAACAATTGCAGCGAACTTATCGGAGAATTTTATTAAGATGCCGATGCAAAACCAAACCGGAAGTCCAATTAAAATACATGCTAAATACTTTTTAAAACGTTCACGATCGGTAAACAACATCAAGAAATTTCCTTTCTTGATTTGATTATTATGTTTCATGTGTTCAAACATACCCGACTCATAAGTACTCACCCTCAACAATAGCAAAACGAGTCCGAGCACTCCTCCGATGATGTAAGCCATTTGCCAAGGTTGCAATCCAAAAATCACAAAAGGATTATTGCTAATCAACGCGGCGGCTACTGCACCCAGTGCACCCATCGTTACGACAATTAACGTTCCGTAACCCCGACTCTCTCGATGCATGATTTCTGAAACTAATGTAATGGCTGCTCCCAACTCACCCGCCAATCCAACACCTGCAATAAATCGAACAATACTATACTGAGTTAAATCGACAACAAAAGCATTGGCAACATTCGCTAAAGAATAAATCAAGATCGATCCGAAGAGCACCGACATTCTTCCCTTTTGATCCCCCAAAATTCCCCAGAGTAATCCGCCCACCAACATACCGCACATTTGCCAAAGGAATAATATATAATCATAACGGTCGATCACCACAGGATCCAAAATACCTAAACCACGCAAGCTGTCTTTGCTCACTACATTAAACAATTGCAGATCGTAGATATCTACAAAATATCCAAGGGCCGCTACTAAAACGACCATGTTAAATGGATTCTTGGTTCCTTGTTTTGGCATATGCAAATTTTTAATGAATACGTATTATGTAAGCACTATTTGGTACTAACTTTAACTTGAGTCCAGAAAAACGATTTCCTTCTTTATAAAGTTCATCGGCAGTATGACTGCCAATCACCGCACTTCCCAACACACTTGTAAAGTTAAACTTTTTCTTTACATCCAAACCCATACAAACAAAAGCATCCTTGGGAATACGGATGTACGTTTCATACTCGATATCTTTATTAAAATTTACGACTACTAACAATTTTTCTTCCTTGCTGTGTCTTAAAAATGCAAAATGAAATTTTTCATCAAAACCTTCACTCTGGTGATGACGGTTCGCATATTGCAAATCATACAATCCGCCATGATGAATTGCATCACTTTTCGAAACAAAATTCAACAACAATGAATACGTATCTCGCAATGTTTTCTGTTCTGGAGAAAGATGGGCGCCATCACACTTTCCTTTATTAAACCATTTCTGTAATTCAGGAGCTGAACAATAATCGAAAATAGAGGTGCGTCCTCGATCACCTGCGAATCCAACAATACCTTCTGCCGACTCACCAACTTCTTGTCCAAAATAAATCATGACTGGACCTTTTGAGATACAAGCTGAGACGACCATCGTCGGAATTCCTGCAAATGGATTAGAAGCAAAAAAACGAGAAGCGATTCTCTCTTCATCGTGATTCTCCATAAATGAAAGCATTCGTTCCGAATATTTCTCGACATTCCGAATACACTTTGAAATATCATCTGCAGAATGATAACCACGAATTATTCCACCTAAGGTATCATACAAACTTACTTTATCATAGAGAAAATCAAAATATCCTTTATCTAAATAATGCTCGTACAATTCTGGCTTATAAATTTCAGCAATGAAAATCACGTTAGGATGATGCGTTTTTACACATGGAATTATCCACTCCCAAAATTCAGCGGGAACCATCTCTGCCATATCACATCTGAATCCATCTACACCTTTCTCGCACCAATAAAGTAAAATGTCGAGTAGTTTTATCCAGGAAGAAGGAATGGGATCAAAGAAACAATGATGCGGTGCAGAAGGATCTACGCCAAAATTAATTTTAATGGTTTCAAACCAATCGTTAGAAGAAGGATGTGAAGAGTACACATCATTACCTGTAACTTTTGCAGGAACTTCAACAAATTTTTTATAACCACGAGGTAATGTTCCCCCATCAAGCGGAAGGTAGTCGGAAGGAAATTGAAAAGTTTCATTCTGCAAATACAAAAAATCATTTTGTGGAGCGAACAATTTTTGAGTATCATCATTGACACCGAAATCACTTTTCCTTCCCGGATTCATATCTGAATGATAGGACCGCGCCACATGATTGGGAACAAAGTCAATAATAGCTTTCAATCCACACTCATGAGTTCGATGAATCATCTGTTCAAACTCTGTTAACCGATTCGAAACATCCACAGATAAATCAGCATCTACATCATAGTAATCGCGAATGGCATAAGGTGACCCGGCGCGACCTTTTACAATGTGCGGATCATCAGCAAGAATACCATTTTCTTTATAAGCAGAGAGCGATGAATGCTCTAAAATTCCTGTAAACCAAATATGGGAAATGCCTAAATCTTTTAAGCTATTTAATACTGTCGCATTAATATCATTGAATTTTCCACTGCCATTTTGCGCAAGCGTACCATACAATTTGTTCTTGCTAGTTACATTTGAAAAAACACGTAACAGCAATTGATAAATTACTAATTTACTGGAACCGGATTTAAAGTGGTAACTCTTCATACTTCAGGTATGAAAATAGTCTATCCACTCGTACTATTAATTAAAAGGTGAATGCTTTATTCACAACTCAATGTTAAGCTAGGCGCGAGCGCTAATCCCTGATACGATAAGTTTAGTCGTAAACCGTATATCATCCAAAATAGGATCCTTCGTTGAATCAAATTTATCATCACTCATCATTACCGCTTGATGACTTTCAACAGCCATGCTATTCGCCATTTTCAAAAACACATCAGCGACACGGTTCGCATCTGAATATCGAATCTCACCTTGATCCATGGCCTCTTTAATAATATTTACTAATAAATTCTGCTCTTCTTTATAAATACTATCTCTGAGTGAAATGAAGATGGGCTCTATTTTTCTTCCCTGCTCAACAATAATATCATGCAATAAGCTTAAATGTTGATAAAATTTAGTTCTTTCAAAAAGTAAAAACACTATCTTATTTTCAATTCCTTTCTTTTCAGTAATTCCGACTCTAACCAATTCACGAAAGCGATGAGCTTCTGCATAAATTACATCACAAAACAAATCATCCTTACTACTGTAATAATAATACAAGGTTGCCTTATTCAAACTTACTTTATGGCCGATTTCATCAAGTGTGGTTTTATCATAGCCGTTCTTAGAAAAACACTCGGTCGCCGCACTCAGTATCAGTTGCTTTTTCTCTTCTCGCTTTTGCATTTTTAATTGTTTTGGAATAAACAAAGTTAAAAGTAGATAACGCGCTTCCTACCAAAAACAACTGAGTAAAGCAATTCAACTGCTGAACGGGAAGATTTGACCATTGAACAAGATTACCCAAAAAAATAACCATTTCACCTAATATAACTATCTGTTCGCCAAAGATATTAGTCTGTTCACTAAATATTCAAAATTCATCAAAACCACGACTTTTTACCTCTTTTTGAGGTACCAATGCCTAAAACACCCAATAATCCACGGGTCACTTCGCGGGCTAAAGTGCGGGCAACTTGTCGACCAACGGTACTATCAATGGCTTCTCCAATCACCGACTTTTCCTCTTTTTTAGATGGGTTTGCCTTCTTTTCTGGAGCGTCTTCCTTTTCAGTTGGACTTATCTTTTGTTGAAGCATTTCATAAGCACTTTCCCGATTGACTTCTTGATTGTACTTTTTCACCATCGCTGATTTACTAAGTAAATCATCTTGCTCAACTGGAGTTAAAATATCCATGCGTGATTGTGGAGCCGATAACAAAGTATGCACTAATGGGCTTGGAGTTCCCTTTTCGGAAAGACATGTTATCATAGCCTCACCAATTCCTAATTCCGTAATCAAAGTATCTACATCATAAAACTCAGTGATGGGGTAATTCTCAGCTACCAATTTAATTGCTTTACGATCGGCAGCGGTGAAAGCTCGTAAGGCATGTTGAACTTTTAATCCAAGTTGACCCAAGATAGCTGCAGGCACATCGACCGGGCTTTGCGTACAAAAAATAATACCAACCCCTTTCGATCGAATTAATTTAATGATGCTCTCCAATTGATCCATCAAGGCATCACTTGCTTCTTTAAAAATGAGATGGGCTTCATCAATGAACAAAACTAATTTAGGTTGGTCCAAATCTCCCTCCTCTGGAAATGATTGATAAATTTCAGCCAACAGACATAACATAAATGTACTAAACAATTTTGGCTTATCTTGAATATCAACTAAGCGAACGATATGCACATAGCCTTTACCGTTATCATCGAGTCGAAGTAAATCATTTACATCAAAGGAAGTTTCTCCAAAGAATAAATCGGCTCCCTGTTCTTCCACTTCAATAATTTTACGTAAGATGGTTGATGCAGAAGCGGTGCTAATAGCTCCATATTCTTTTTTAATCTCGTCCTTCCCTTCGTTGGTGCAATACTGAAGAACTTTTTTAAAATCCTTTAAATCCAATAAGGGTAATGAGCGATCATCGGAATATTTAAAAACTAATGAAACTACTCCCGACTGCGTATCATTCAACCCTAAAATTTTAGAAAACAAAACAGGACCAAATTCCGAAACTGTAGCACGAAGTCTTACTCCTTTTTCATTCGACAAACTCATCAACTCACAGGGAAATGCTTGTGGTTTCCATGTAAGACCTAGCTTCTCTTGACGTTCTGAAATTTTGGGATGTGGATTTCCTGGCATCGCCATTCCACTTAAATCACCTTTCACATCCATCATCATCACTGATACTCCATTCGATGCCAAACCTTCAGCAATGCATTGAAATGTCTTCGTTTTCCCGGTACCCGTTGCACCTGCAATGAGTCCGTGGCGATTCAACGTTGACAATGGAATGTTCACTAGGGCTTCCTTTAACACTTCGCCATTAAAAACGGCTGCACCTAATGGAATCGTTCCTCCTTTGAAAGTGTAACCTGTATTTACAGTTGATATAAATTTCTCTTTATTTGACATTCTAATTGATTTTACTTTTCCCTCTTTCGTTCAATACAACAAAATTAATCTATTCTTTTTGACGAATCATCCGTAGCGAAAAATATCCCAACACAAAAATAATTAATCCCATGATTGCCCACAACCAAATTTTATTCGCAAAAAGTGGTTTCACATCTTTTCCTTGAAGGCCCACTATTACCTCTTCAGGACCCAACTCAATTGATTTCAATTCTTGAGGAATTTTATCTTCAAAATTAATAATATCGTACAAGGGTTTTTCCAACTCATGATTACCGTAAGTTAAATAATAATGAGCTTCCTTATTAAACCGTATTAACATCTGATGGGCATTTCCCTTTACTTGAAAAGAATCAATGTCGAGCGGGGTATTGTCGAAATTATCAATAACAATCTTAATTCTGGTACTAAGTATTTCACTAAATGAAAATTCACTTTCCTCAAGAGAACTCAGATTACCTTTATAAATAGT
>JANOAX010000040.1:0-14272 GCA_031411335.1 Bacteroidota bacterium | reverse complement strand
TATTGACAAGTCAAATCTTTCTGCGGCGAATGTGATGCACCCAATGGCTGAACTACGTCAAACATCTGTTATAGGCTTGGAATATAAAACCATTGATTTTATTTTACCTGGACAACTTGGATTTTCACTTCTTAGTTCTGGTGTTTTCGGAACAGCATTTGTGTTTTTTAATTTAAGACAAACTTTAGTGATTAAAAGATTTTTCGCGACTCCAATCCGTAAACCCTTTATCGTGATGGGAGAAGCCATCAGTAGACTTGTATTTGCACTCTTGGGTGCTGCCTTTTTAATATTAGTTGGCTATTTTGCTTTTGGATTTACCCTCATTCATGGTTTTGCGACATTCGCGACCATGCTGTTTTTGTCAGCCTTAGGACTTATTGTCTTTATGGGTTTTGGCTTTGTCGTATCAGGAATTGCCAAAAGTGAGAGTACCATTCCGCCCTTAGCGAACATTGTCACCTTACCACAATTTCTCTTGTCGGGGACTTTTTTCGGGATCGAAAATTTTCCTGAATGGCTTCAACCCATCTGCAAAGTACTGCCTCTCACATACTTAAATGATGCCATGCGACTCGTTGCCTTTGAAGGTGCTGGGTTAGGAGACATCCTAATTCCGCTCGCTGTTATTTCAGCTTGGGGTATTTTGATTTATACCTTGGCGGTTAAATTTTTCCGTTGGGAATAAATGACGGAATGACATTAACTTTGCATGGGCATTCTAATTGATAGTCTGGAAGCGTAAAACAAAAAGCAGGAACAATCGTTTCTACTGATAACAACAAAAATTAAAAACTGAAAAAGCCATGATGGGGATTTATTTAATTTCGATTGCATTTATGATTATTGGTTGGTTAGTGAGTCGCCAATTGAAAAGCAAATTCGAAAAGTATTCACAAACACCAATTAGTTCGGGGTTAAGTGGACAACAAATTGCCGAGAAAATGTTACGTGATCACAACATTCACGATGTAAAAGTTATATCTGTTGAGGGAAGATTAACCGATCACTACAATCCACTCGACAGAACAGTAAATTTAAGTCACGATGTATACTATGGAAGAAACGCTGCTTCTGCCGCCGTTTCTGCACATGAATGTGGCCATGCTGTACAACATGCTCGTGCTTATAGTATGTTACAATTACGTTCCGCGTTAGTACCGATGGTAAGTTTTGCTTCCAAATGGGTGCATTGGGTATTGCTTGCTGGAATTGTTTTAGTAAATACTTTCCCAAGTTTATTATTATTAGGCATCACACTTTTTGCTGCCACTACTGCATTCAGTTTTGTGACCCTGCCTGTTGAATTTGATGCAAGCAAACGTGCTTTAGTTTGGTTAGAAAGTGCGAAAATCACCACTTCCCAGGAGCATGAGCAATCGAAAGATGCTTTGTGGTGGGCAGCCATGACGTATGTGGTTGCTGCATTAGCTGCGTTAGCTACGTTGATGTACTATGTAATGATATATATGGGAAGACGAGATTAATCATATCCAATAAAAATTTAAAAGGCGGAGAATCAGTTCTTCGCCTTTTTTTATTGTGAGAATTATCAATCCAACCCAAAATCATTATTTACTAATTTCGCTCCATGAGTCTACCACAACCAATCATTGACCGTATTAAATTGCTTGAAGAGAAATACAACGCCATGGGGCAGGATCTTCTCTCCTACCTTGATGGATTATTATATGCAGATGTATGTACCTATTGGGACTATATTCATATCGATACTTTACTCAGTCTTCAGCAACCCCGCACTAAATTTCCTGATGAAGAAGTGTTTATCATGTATCATCAAGTGACGGAGTTATATTTTAAATTAGCACTACATGAGTTGCAACAAATCGTAGATAAAGGTCCAGATGCTGCGTTTATGGCGGCACGACTCCAACGTGTGAATCGATATTTCGCAGTGCTCACCAGTTCGTTCGATATTATGGGTGATGGCATGGAACGCGAACAATTCCAAAAATTCAGAATGAGTTTATTGCCAGCAAGTGGATTTCAAAGTGCCCAATATCGCACGATAGAAATTTATGCCACTGATTTTATTCGATTAGTAGATAAAGATGTTCGTGCATCATTTGAAGGGAAGAATTCCTCTCTAGAAGAAATGTTTGAACATATTTACTGGAAAGCAGGTGCTACTGAATTGTCGACTGGTAAAAAAACACTTACGCTTCGACAATTTGAAGAAAAATATTCGAAGCAACTCATTGAAACTGCACAACGATTACAAACTACAAATATGTGGGCTATTTTTAAATCGTTGCCACAAGCTGATCAGGATCGAGAAGATTTGCGAATTGCCATGAAGCAACTGGATGTGAATGTAAATATTAATTGGCCGTTGGTGCATTATCGTTCAGCAGCAAAATATTTACAAGCGAATCCAGCCGACATTGCTGCAACGGGTGGAACGAATTGGCAAAAATACCTGCCTCCCCGCTTTCAAAAAAGAATATTCTATCCCGAACTGTGGAGCCAAGATGAAAAAGACAACTGGGGCAAAGGTTGGGTAGACGAAGTGTTTGCTAAATAAATTGCCGCGCCCAGAAGTCTGTCTGAAGGACTGTACTTCTGGGGCAAGTTGGTAAATTGGTAAGTTGGTAAATGGCTGCGCTCAGCAATCGTTGTGGAGTTGAGTACGGCTGGGGTTTATTATTGGATTTGTCACTCAAGGCTTTGCTATTGAAGGGAAGGCAATTTTGAATCATAATAGCTTTCGGAATGGAAAATTGGTTCCATCTGCGGTTTGTTCTTATTGAACTATTGATGTCCTCTTTGACATTTTTGCACTTACTTTTTAATCTCCTCAATTCTTTCTTTTTTTTATAGTTGATTATCAAGTAAATAAAAAATATTCTGAATTCATAAATTGGTTTATGTTATAAACTACTTTATATTTGCATTATACAAAAAAAACATGAAAAAAATCATCTATTCACTCATCACAGCTCTACTTCTAGTAGGCACTTATCAAGAAGTTGCTGCACAAACAGGAAATAATGTTCCATCTGAAAAAACGCGCAGGTTCTTGTTACGCTACATTAGTTTCATGGATACTGCTAGTACACCTGAATCCAAAGAAACTTTGTTAAAAGGAATTGAAATGGTTGCGAACTCATCTAAATCAGATTGGATTTCACAGTACCATGCTTCATTTCAAAATGCAATTATCGGTGTCGATAAAAAAGATACAGCAGTAGCCAATAAAATGTTGAATAAAGCCGAAGAGTTTATAAAAACCGCAAATTCAATTCAGCCCAAGGAATCAGAAATTATTTTATTAAAAGCAATGATCAACGGAATGCGTATTGGCATCAATCCTTCACTCGGAGCTACATTAGGTCCAGATGTGATGAAAGGATATGCAGAAGCAAAAAAATTGAATGCAGAAAATCCTCGTGTGTATTTAGTACTCGGTGAATCGTATATGTATATGCCAGAAGAAGCAGGTGGAGGAATGAAAGTAGCAAAAGCCAATTTAGAAATTGCTTTGAAGAAATATGAAAACGACAAACATGATGATCCAGCATGGCCAACTTGGGGAAAAGATCGTGCATTGAAATTGCTAGCTGAAATTAACAGTAAAAAATAATTGTACTCATCCGCTACAATCGCGAAGCATCGCGACAACAATTAAAAAATCAATATCATGAAAAACGAAAAATCAATGATGAGCAACGAAGAAAGTTTGCGCATTATCCGTTCAATGATTGAATCTACAAAACAAGATTTACGAGATAACGGATCCTGGTTCTTACTTTGGGGATGGTTGGTATTTATCGCTTGCATTCTGCATTATGTTTTGATGGAAGTAGGATATGAAAAACCATATCTTGCTTGGATGCTAATGCCTGTAGGTGGAATTATTAGTTTCATTAAAGGTATGCGCGAGGAAAAATCTCAAAAAGTAAAAACGCATCTAGATGAATTTATGAAACATGTACTGGTTGCTTTTCTAGTTTCCCTATTTATTGTTCTTGGATTCATGTCGAAGCTCGGACTCAGTACCTACCCGCTTGTCATGATGGTTTACGGATTCTGGTTATACATTAGTGGTGGTGCTATTAATTTCCGTCCACTTCAAATTGGAGGGATCATTAATTGGATTTTAGCGGTCACAGCATTCTTTGTTGGATTTGAATTGCAATTATTGATTCTTGGTATAGCCGTATTGTTAGGATATATTATCCCTGGATATATTTTAAGAAACCGCTACAACAAAGCCTCTAAATTGAGTCCGAGTAACGTTAAGGAAAGTTATGTTTAACGATCTCGATCCTTTATTGCATCAACAGTTGCGCTTGTCGGTAATGTCATTGCTGATGAATGTGAAGGAAGCGGACTTTACTTATATCCGCGAGAAAACAGGTGCGACTGCAGGGAATTTGAGTGTACAGATTAATAAATTGGCAGATGCAGATTATCTCCAAGTGAAAAAAAGTTTCAAAGAAAATTATCCATTGACAACATGTTCTGTTACCTCGAAAGGAAGAAAAGCATTTGAAGAATATGTAGCTTCTTTGCAAGAATATTTAAAGCCAACGAAGTGATTAATGCTTCAACATAATTTCTTTTTAAACACTAGAGGCACAAAAGAGCACTAGAGAACACAAAAAAATTAATTCGTGTGTTTTCTAGTGTTCTCTATGTTTTTCCAAAATTCTCTAGTGTCCTCTAGTGCCTCTAGTGTTAAAAATTGCATTTTCTTGTACTAAAAAATTATTATTTAACAGAATACTTTTCTTTGTATCGACGATACAATTCTTTTTGGTAATTATCCAAATCAATCATTCTACCTTGTATAAACGCCATCTCCACTTTATTTCCAGTCATGTCTAAAGCATCCCCCGATGAAATAAATAACGTTGCGTCTTTTTCATCTTCTAGTGATCCACATGTTTTATCAATCCCCAAAATTTTCGCTGATGATAACGTGATGCATTGCAAGGCTTCTTCTTTTGTTAAACCATAACCTGCCACTGTTCCCGCTTGAAATCCTAAATTGCGTTGTTGCCAAAATCCTTCATCAGTGATACTAACTGTTATTCCTGCCTTAAATAAAATCGCAGGCAACTTATAAGCCATGTCAACATCATCATCTTCACGATAAGGAAGTGCATGTGTACGTGTTATAATGACGGGAACACTTTTCTCTTTTAATAAATCCATCACTCTCCAACTATCGTTACCACCCACAATGACTATTTTCAATTTGTACTTTTCCCCGAAGTTGATGGCCTCTATAATTTCTCTGGCGAATTCACAACGAACATATAAATTCATGCTTCCATCAAATAAACCTTTCATGGCTTCTAAGCTTCTGTTTTTTACAGATGGATTTGATTTAGCATACCCCGCAGCGTCGTCGAATTGTTTGTACAAACTTTGCATTGCTTTTTCATTCTTTGTTTTCTGCTCTGCTTCTGCATCCAGTGTAGCCATTCGTTGTTGACGCATCGACGGCCAATTCACCCAAATACCGTCATCGGCTTTAACCGTTGCATCTTCCCAATTCCATGCATCCAATTGTACCACCGATGAACTTCCAGAAAGCAATCCGCCTTGTGGTGCTACTTGCGCCATCAGGACACCGTTATCACGCACTGTTGGAATCACCCTTGAATCGGGATTGTAAGCAATCAATGTTCGCGCACTTGGATTGAGACTTCCACTTTCTCTGTAATCATTGGTAGCACGTACTGCTTCTAAATCGCTTAATCCTAAAATAGAATTCAAGGCGATGAATCCAGGATAGGCATGTTTGTCGTTCACATAAATAATAGTATCGAACGCTCTTGGATCAGGCTTATAACCTTTTGCATCCATTACAAAACTCAATTTTCCATCCGTGATACCAATGGCACTCATCGGTATCAATTGTCCATTGCCAATATGCGCAGTTGCACCTAATAATAATATGCGTTGCTTATTTGCTGTTGCTGGTGTTGGACGTTGCGCCATCACTGCTTGAGAAATCAATAATAATAGTATGAATATCTTTTTCATGATCTGTCGAATTAATGAGGTGCGTGTTCCATATCGTTACAATGGTATTCTTCGTGAGGTGCACTTCCTCCTTTTTGTGTAGCTCCACCTGCAGCTTTATCATCTTGCATCTTTTTAATAATGCGTTGTCGTTCCGATTGAATATCGTTGCGAAGTTGTTCGTCACGCTTTAAATCATAGTAACAAATTCCATCTACAAAAGTCTTCACTGGTTTTGAATACACCGATAAAGGTGGTCCATTCCACAACACTACATCGGCATCTTTTCCAATTTTAATACTTCCTACTTGATCACTTACATGCAATAATTTTGCTGGATTCAGTGTAACGAACTTCAGAGCTTCTTCCTCTGAAACATTTCCATACTTACATGCTTTTGCTGCTTCCTGATTTAATCGTCGTGCCATCTCTGCATCATCGCTATTAAAACCAGTCACTAATCCGACGTTGTGCATAATCGCACCATTGTATGGAATGGCGTCAATCACTTCATACTTGTATGCCCACCAATCGGAAAAAGTAGACGCCCCTACTCCATGCGCTTTCATTTTATCAGCTACTTTATATCCTTCCAAAATATGCGTGAACGTATTCACACGAAACTGAAATGAATCGGCAACATGCATCAACATATTAATTTCTCCTTGCTGATAACTATGACAAGTGATGAATCTTTTCTTATTTAATATTTCAGCCAATGCATCTAATTCTAAATCGCGACGTGGTGCAATTCCCTTCGATTTGCTCAAATTAAATTTCTTCCAATTAGCATCGTACTCTTTTGCTCGGGTAAACGCATCAATGTAAATTTGCTCTACTCCCATTCGTGTTTGCGGATAGCGGGTAACGTTATTATCACCCCAATTCGATTGCTTTACATTTTCTCCTAAAGCAAACTTGATGAAACCATCTGCACCCTTAAATTTCATTTCTTCAGCTGATTGTCCCCAACGTAATTTTATTAAAATGGTTTGTCCGCCAACAGCATTCGCACTCCCATGTAATAAATGCGAAGTAGTCACGCCTCCCGCTAACTGTCGATAGATATTGATATCGTCTGGATTAATTACATCACCAATTCGAACTTCAGAAGTCACACTTTGCGTTCCTTCATTCACTCCTTCATTGATAGCAATATGAGAATGTTCATCGATGATTCCAGGTGTCAAATGCATTCCGGTGCCATCAATCATTTCCATTCCATCATATTTAATTTTATCGGTATCACTGAACTTTCCTACGGCAATAATTTTTCCTCCTTTCATGATCACATCTGCATTTTGCAAGATGCCTTGTTCTTCGCATGTCCATACCGTTACATTTTTAATCCATACGTTTCCGGGAGATGGAATATCCGCTTTCGATTTCCATCCGTATGCCATGTTCGGAATCCATGTTGCTGGCATCACAAATGCAGAATCTTTTTTTGCAGTATCTTTCTTTGCTTCCGACGGGCCTATTTTTTCCGCCGACCAAGTCATCCATTTCCCGTCTGGATTTTGTGCTTGTCCACTGATGCGACTTCCGTTCAAATTAAAACTACCATTTAATCGATACGCTCCCTTTCCTTTTTTAGGTTCGAAACGAAATGTCCATTGCGAGTTAAAGGAAGATGCTTCTACTTTTACCTTGATGGTATCTCGAACCAATGTCCACTCAGGAGCAAATTGATCACCGCTGGCTGCTAAACTCCATCCTTGCAACGTATCTAAAGTTAACTTGTATTTATTTCGAATCTCAATACTATCTGGATTCTTGATGATGTATCGCTCTCCAGAAATCCAGTGTTCCACTATTACATTTTCCTTTTCGAAATAATCTTTTGTACAGATAAAAAAGTTGGCCAACATTCCAGATTTTAATGTTCCTACTTTATCGTCAATCCCTAATAACTTTGCAGGAAGTGTAGTCAATGCCTTCAATGCTTGGTCTTTCGATAAACCATACTTCAACGCTTTTTGCAATGCAGATGGAAACTCCTTCTTCTCTTTTAATCCATCTGTTGTTAAAACAAAATTAACTCCAGCTTTCTCCAATACTCTTGGATTGGCGGGTGCCATTTCCCAATGACGCAAATCGTCCAAGTTAATATTTAATGCATCAAAAGGATTTGAAACATCATATGCTTTTGGAAAATTAAGTGAAACGATGAATGTCGATTTGCTCTTCGCAATTTCTTCTACACGTTTGTACTCATCACCACCTCCACGAATACAATAACTTTGACCAAATTCCTTTGCAATTAAATTTGCTCGTAATGCAGAACGATAATCGTTCACTTCAAAAAGTTGCAGTAAATTCTGATTCGCATTCCATGCTGCTAAAGAAATATCAAAATCCTTATCCGTCGCATATTTATACCATTGTGCATCCAAATAGGTTTGACGAATCAAGGCGATACTTCCCATCAAAGAAGAGGGATAATCTTGTGATGATGTTCCTTTATTAAATGAAAGGGCATTTGCTGCTTTGTCTTTTAAAATAAGTTTATGGATATCGCCATCACCCATCAGCACTACTGCTCCTGTACCTCTCGCAATACCATCTTTCTGTAATGATAACCCAACACCAAAGCCAAGCTTACGAAATTCTTGAGCTTCCTTTCCATTTACAACAAAAGTTTCGTAAGCATCAAACTCGGGATGAATGGCCTGATTCCAACTGGTAGCACCTGCAGAAGAAGTTTCCACTTGTGATTTTCGCTCACGACGATTAACGGGTGTAACCGATTTCGTATCTACCTGACCGTAGTCGGTGTATGCATCGATGAAAGAGGGATAAATATATTGTCCCTTCAAATCATAAACGATGGCATCTGCTGGAATATTAATTGCATTTCCAACACCAATCACTTTACCTTTTTGGATAAGTAAGATGGCATCTTTCAAAATATTTCCGGGTTCAATTACGATGTAGGCATGCTTGAAAGCATAAACCAATTCACGTTCATCGGCAAGGCCAATAACGGGTTGGGTAGATTGCGCGTTGAGAAATTGAATCCCAAAAAACAAAGTGCATAACAATGTTAGTATTTTTTTCATGGGGATATGAGGGCAGGGCAACGAAGGTAATAGTTTTATAAGCGTAAGGGATTCCTCCCACTCAAAAAAATGAGGTACGAGAATTAACTGCCCACCATGAACTCAGCCGAGCTAAGAAACTCTCAAGAAGCGTCATTTCAATTGTTTCGACTTCCGAAAGAAAAGACCGTACTCGACTTTGTGGTTCAAAAGTTGGGCGAAGGGGCGAGTCCCGAACGCTTTGAAATCCTAGAATCAGTGCTGGATATGTACCGAACCTCCACAGGATTTGACCCCTTTGCATTGTCGAAAGGGCGCTTCAAACGACTCAAAGCGGCTGAATTTAGAGTCTCCCTCTCTGAGATTGACCGGGAAATTGGACAACTTATTTCGAGCGATGAATACAAACAATTTATTGCTGAAAAATCCAACTTCACACCACTCTTCAAAGAATATGTAGAGCTCGAGCAAGCCATTCAAATTCATCCTGCACTTTCCTTGACGAGTGAATTAGAATCGTTTGAAAACAAATGCGAAAATGCGGAATCGGAAGAAATATTATTGTGCTTATATCGTCAACAAACCCATTTTTTAGAAGTAGTACATCAAGGTGACGGTATCGAAAAATTTATTGAGAAGTACGATACGTTAGTGGAGCGACAAAGGCAACGTCAGCGCGAAGTGCGTTTAGGTTTTGAATTAATTCGTCTGGAACAATCGGCCGATAAAGGTCAACAGCAAGAAGAACAAGTTGTAAAGGTATATGAGGAATTGGGAGTGCTCCTTACATTGGCTTCCACCACACTTAACAAATACCATCTCCTTCTAAAAATTATTCGTGCTAGCTTACTAACGGCATCGCCATACCGATTTTTAGCTGCCTACCTCGACTACTTACAAAGTTCACATCAAGAAATTCTGCACTTTCTTCCTGAAGCAAAGCGAAAAATATTTACAGTACTCGCACAATACAGCATTTCCTCCAATAAAGAACAGCGATTAGCATGGCTCGATGCGGCGGAACTGGAAGCTAAACATCAAGAATTACATGATGAACGTCCAGGATTTCGTTTTATTCGTTGCATCATTGAGTCCGACGCTGGAAAAATTGATGCGGCCATTAAATGCCTCAACGAAGCCGAACATCTTATTTACAAAGCCAGCACTCGAAGTTTAAGTTCACGCAATAATTGGATCCGACTGAGTGAATATCGCAGTTTGCTTTTTGCATTGAAAGTGTTGCAAGGAGAAACCATTCCAACCGAACGCTTTTTACAATTACAACAATTGGCGGAAGACATGGGTCGACATCGTCAAGAAATTTCAGTTTTGCTTTTAGAGTGGAAAGGCTTGCAAAATTATGTATTCAATGATATGGAACTGGCTTTTACTTGCTTCGACAGAGCTAAATCCTATCGCAAAAATAAAGGGGAGCAACCTTGGGAAATATTAGATAAATACTTCTGTTCAAAACTTGGAAAATCGAAAAAGAGAAATGAGTCGGCGCACTTTGCCTTGCTCCTTCATGAGATGAAAGAGCCGTTTTATTCGAGCGTGATGGGACAAATGATCGAACTCATCGAAGCTAAGAAAACGAATGAAACTTCTGTTGCCTAAGGAAATCTCCCTTAAAAAGTCTATTCATTTTTTGAAGAAAACTAATTTCAACAATTGACACGGAATATAATTTGTACTTGCTATCTTTATTCCAAAGAAATAAAAAATGAAAAAAAGAAATGGTTCACCCATCATAATTCTTGTTTTACTAAGTTTAATTTTTCTCCTTTCAGCTTGTCAATCCAACACACCTAAAGATGTTCCCGTTATTGGATTCATCGATTTTGTTGAAGATGCTACACTGGCACAAGCTCGAACCGGATTTTACGATGCACTTAAAGTTTCAGGATACAGCGAAGACAGCAACACCCTAAAAATAATTTACAGAAATGCACAAGGAGATCAAGCTGTATTATTGCAAGCAGTGGATTATATCATCTCACAAAAACCTACATTTATTGCTACCAATACTACTTTGTCCACCATCAATACCGTTCAACGCTCCAAAGAAATTCCAATTTTTATGATGGTAGCCCCTCGACCAGACATTGCTGGTCTTACCAATAAAGCTGGTGAAAATCCACCCAACTTATTCGGTGTCTATGAAACCTTAGATTATATTGATACTTCTGCCACCTTAATCCAACAATTATTTCCATCTACAAAAAAAGTAGGAACCATTTACAGTGCATCCGAATCGCAAAGTATAGATGCTTTGAATCGACTTAAAGCAAGTTGCAAAAAAATGGGAATAGAATTAGAAGCGATTCCCGTAACCAATTCATCGGAGACACAACTCATCACGGAATCTTTGCTCGGTAAAAACATTGATGTCTTCTTTGCACTGCCCGACAATGTTATTTTTTCTTCCTTTGAAACGGTAGTGAAATCATGCAATGATAAAAACATCCCAATCATCACCAGCGAAGCCGGATTGGTGAGCAGAGGAGCCTTAGCAAGTTTTGGTGCCGACATGTATCAGTGGGGATATCAAGCGGGGGTACAGGCAGCGAAGTTCTTAAAAGAAAAATCCACAAAAAACCTACAACCTCAACTTGTAAACATTCGAAAAAAAGTGATGAATGCCCAAGGAGCCAAACAATTCAATATTGTATCTGACAGCACCTTCACATTACTTTCCCCATAAATTCTTTCGAATAAAAATAATATATTATTTTAGCAAGATGAACGCAGCCTTCCTTCTCACAGCCATTTTACAAGGGCTTGCTTTTGCGGGATTAGGTTATGGGATTTATATTTCACTGCGCATCTTCAATATTCCCGACATCACCACCGACGGAAGTTACGCCTTAGGTGGTGTGGTCACGGCCATTTGCATTACATCGGGCATACATCCACTTTATGCCATGAGCATTGCTGCGGTGGCGGGTGCACTTGCTGGAATGTGCAGCGGACTCATCCATACTTTACTAAAAGTAAATGCGCTGTTGGCTGGAATTTTAGTCATGACCGCTTTATATTCTGTTAATTTAATTTTACTTGGCCGACCCAATTTACCGTTAATCGATACGCCTTCCTTCTTTACATTAATCCCGTTTGGTTCGGCTTTAAGCAAATCGATATTTTCTTTACTTGCATTTTTAATCTTCATCACCATACTTCTCCGCTATCTTTTAAAAAGCGATTTCGGAATTGCCATGCGAGCAACGGGAAACAACGAAGCCATGGTGCGTGCGATGGGCGTAAACGTGTCGAGTATGAAAGTGATTGGATTATCAATAGCCAATGCACTTACTGCATTGAGTGGATCACTCATTACCCAATACCAAGGTTTTGCTGATATCAATATGGGAATTGGAATTGTTATTTCGGGATTGGGTGCGGTGATGATGGGCGAAGCGGTTTTTGGTAAAATAATAAAACGAACTATTTACCTTCATTTAATTGCTGTTGCAACGGGATGTATCCTTTTCCGATTAGCCATTGCTGGAGCATTATCGGCAGGAGTTGATCCCAACTACCTTCGACTCATTACTTCATTAATTGTATTAGTCATCATTGCTTTGGCGAGTGCAAAAAAGAAACAAGTGATATGATCCAGTTGCAACATATCAGCAAAACTTTTCATTCGGGAGAAGCGATGGAAGTAAAAGCCATTCAGGATTTGCAATTACAAATTGAATCGGAAGATTTTATCGTGGTGGTGGGTGCGAATGGTTCAGGGAAATCGACATTATTAAATTTGCTTGCTTGTACTTTTGCGCCTGATGCAGGAAATATTCTTTTTGATGGAGTTACTGTAAACCAGTTACAGGAGCATCAACGAAGTAAATACATTGCTCGACTCTTTCAAAATCCACTGATGGGCACGGCGCCCGACTTAAGCATACTCGAAAATTTTCGTCTAGCCGCATTGCGCACCTCGTCAAAAAAATTACATATTGGCATCAACGCAACATTTCGGCAAGTTGTAGCCGATAGTATCCAACGTGTAGGGATGGGATTAGAAAACAAATTGGACACACCCATGGGACAACTCAGCGGCGGACAACGACAAGCTTTAACTCTCCTCATGAGCACCATGGACAATTGCAAAATATTGTTGATGGACGAACCCACATCTGCTTTAGATCCCCGCTCGTCAGAACTCATCATGGAACTCGCTAAAAACATCATTCAAGAAAAAAAGATTTGCGCTTTATTGGTAACGCACCGTTTGAAAGATTGCATTCAATTTGGGAACAGAATTCTTTTTATGAAAGAAGGAAAGGCGGAGAAGGATGTAATTGGTGATGAGAAAAAATTATTGAATTTGGAAAAACTTTATGGGTGGTTTGAATGATGGAACCTACCTCCGCTAAAGCTCCTTGCTTCGCCGTAGCTACGCAGAGGCAAGACGGAAGGCAGGCACTGATTTTTTATGATAGTTAAGATTTATTATGATTTCCCCGCGTCCGCTGCGCCTCTCCGCGTTCCCCGCGTTTAAACTGTGAGCTATATGCAGTAGAATACTAATTAAAAGAAGGTATTCTATATAGTCGCTATCACCTTCAACTCGATCCCAATCGGTGTAGGCAAGCAATTAATTTCGACCGTAGTTCTACAGGGTTGATTGTCTTTGAAATACTCTGCATAGATGCGATTGTAAGTTGCGAAGTCATCTTTCATATTCGTTAAGAAAACAGTGACGTCAATAATTTTATCCCAGCTACTGCCTGCATCTTCCAAAATGTATTTTATATTTCGAAAAACAGAATGGCATTGTGCTTCGATATCGTAAGAAATTACTTTTCCGTATTCGTCTTGAGTAACACCCGGAATAATTTTGGTTCCGCGTTCTCTCGGTCCTACTCCCGATAAAAACAATAAATCGCCAACACGGCGTGCATGAGGGTAAAGTCCGACAGGTTCGGGGGCCTTTGAGGAATTGATTGGGTTTGTAGACATAGTGATAGGTTACGAATTACGAATCGATACGAAAGTACGAATTACGAATATACGGATACGCGAATTTACGAAAATCTCATGACGCGAAATACGAATGAACACGAAATGCGAAAATGCGAAAAAAAAGAGGCGATCCAAATAGCTATCGGGAACGAATCGATACGAAATTACGAATATACTTAGGTTACGAATTACGAATCGATACGAAAGTACGAATTACGAATATAAGGATACGCGAATTTACTAAAATCTCTTGACACGAAATACGA
>JANOAX010000039.1:0-3436 GCA_031411335.1 Bacteroidota bacterium | reverse complement strand
TTTCGGCGATTCAAATACATGACTTAATTCATCAATGAGCTCGTTGAACTTATTGATGTCGACGGAAACAGAATTATTCGCCGGGAAGCCGTAGCGTTGAAGAATTTGGTCGGTATAATAATTTGGATACATGAAAGCGCGTAGTTAAGACTACAAAGATAAGAGTCCATCCACTTTTGTCCAGTGATTTTTATCAACTATTCAATGAGGTTATAAACAGAAAAAAAATTATTGCAAATATGTCTTGCAATATTGAAAAGATTTTATATAATGATTCATTTATCGGCTTCGCTGCAATTTTTCTCTAGACCAAACTATTGATGTTGAGATAAAACAGCTTCCATTCGAACAAGCGTTTCTTTGATTTCTTCTTCACTCGTATTTTTTCCAATGCTGATGCGAACACTGCTATAAATCTCAGCATCGCTCAAGCCCATGGCTTTCAATACATGCGATGGCTGTGGAATCGCCGATGTGCACGCCGATCCCATGCTCATCCCAATATTCAGTAAGGCTTTGATGAGTTGTTCGCTCTTGATTTTAGGGAAACATAGATTGCTGGTGTTGGGCAATCTCGACTTGATGCTTCCATTGATGAATCCATGCCCAAACTCAATGGTAAGTTGTTGTTCTAAAAATGTTCTCCATCGCGAAGTGTGTATCCCAAAATCCCAACCTCCTTCGTTCGCCAGTTCACATGCTTTTCCAAATCCAACAATTGCGGGCACATTTAATGTTCCCGACCGAAGCCCGCGCTCATGTCCACCGCCAGTAATTTGAGCATGGATTGTAACGCGTGGATTTTTTCTTCTTACATATAAAGCACCAATCCCTTTCGGACCATAAATTTTATGAGCCGATAAAGTGCAAAGGTCTAGCGATTGCTCATCTACATTCACCCTCATTTTCCCAACAGCTTGCGTTGTATCGCTCAGGAAAATTATTTTTTTCTCTCGGCAAATTCTTCCAATCTCGCCACAATCTTGAATGACACCCGTTTCGTTATTGGCCATCATCACAGCTACTAATATGGTGTCGTCACGCAAAAGTTTTTGCAATTCTATCAGGTCAATCCTTCCTTCTCGATCAACACCTAACACACTGTATTCAATTCCTGCTTTTGTTAAATCTTGAACCGTATCTAAAACGGCTTTATGCTCAGTAGCACAAACGATCATGTGTTTTCCAACAGACGAATACGCTTGAGCAACGCCCCGAATCGCCAGATTTAATGCTTCCGTAGATCCAGAAGTGAATATAATTTCATTAGGTTCGGCGCCAATCAACTGCGCCACTTGTTCTCTCGCTCGTTCTACTACCGCCGAAGCAGCCCATCCCCAGGCATGGGTAGAGCTCGCCGCATTACCAAAATGTTGTGTGAAGTAAGGAAGCATGGCCTCCAACACTTTTGGGTCGACAGGCGTAGTGCTATTATAATCAAGGTAAATGGATTCCATGGGACTACAAAGTTGCAAAATGTAAGTCGATTTTTTACGATGAAAGTTCAAGATATGGATTCTTTCCTTTTCGTTAAATATATAATTGGATAAGAATTATCTTTGCCGCCATGTCTACCATTACCATCAAAAAGCTAAGCGGCGAAGATTTATTCAAGAATATCATCAGCCATTCCAAAGAGTACGGATTTATTTTCCAGTCGAGTGAAATTTATGATGGCCTCAGTGCTGTGTACGATTACGGGCAGATGGGCGTAGAGCTCAAGAAAAATTTGCGCGACTATTGGTGGAAAGCGATGGTGCAGTTGAATGAAAATATTGTAGGCATCGATGCCGCCATCTTCATGCATCCAACTACTTGGAAAGCTTCCGGACACGTGGATGCATTTAGCGATCCATTGATTGACAATAAAGATTCGAAGAAAAGATATCGCGCCGATGTGCTCATCGAAGAGCACATAGCAAAAATTGAAGCGAAGATTGAGAAGGAAGTAGAAAAAGCAAAAAGTCGATTTGAGAATTTTGATGAGACGATGTTTCGTTCTACCAATCCTCGCGTAGTAGAAAATCAAAAGAAGATCGATGAAATCAATGCGCGTTTTAAGGCGGCATTGGAAGAAGATAAACTGGATGATGTAAAACAAATCATTATTGATTTAGAAATTACTTGTCCAGTAAGTGGAACGCGCAACTGGACCGATGTGCGTCAATTTAATTTAATGTTCAATACACAGTTGGGATCGGTGAGTGAGGAAGCAAGTACTATTTATCTGCGTCCGGAAACAGCGCAAGGAATTTTTGTTAATTTTTTGAATGTGCAAAAAACAGGTCGAATGAAAATTCCATTTGGTATTGCACAAACAGGAAAAGCGTTTCGTAATGAAATTGTAGCACGTCAATTTATTTTCCGTATGCGTGAATTTGAGCAAATGGAGATGCAATTTTTCGTGAAACCGGGTACCGATTTACAATGGTATGAGCAGTGGAAAAAAACGCGTATGGCTTGGCACAACAGTCTTGGATTTCCAGAAAGTAAATATCGTTTTCATGATCATATTAAATTAGCACATTATGCCAATGCTGCTTGTGACATTGAATTTGAATTTCCATTTGGATTTAAAGAATTGGAAGGCATTCACTCTCGCACCGATTTCGATTTAAGAAATCATGAAAAGTTTAGCGGAAAAAAATTGCAGTACTTCGATCCGGAAGACAATGAAAATTATATTCCTTATGTGGTGGAAACTTCTGTTGGTTTAGATCGACTTTTCTTAGCAACCATGTCGCAAGCGTATGTGGAAGAGCAATTGGAAGATGGTAGTTCCCGTGTGGTGTTAAAAATTCCACCTTTCTTAGCTCCATACAAAGTAGCGGTATTGCCGTTGGTAAAAAAGGACGGACTCCCTGAAAAAGCACGTGAGATTATGAATCAACTTAAGTTGGATCATCTGTGTATTTACGAGGAGAAAGATTCGATTGGAAAACGTTACCGCAGAATGGATGCCATTGGTACTCCACTTTGCATTACCATCGATCATCAATCGTTGGAAGACAATATGGTTACCTTGCGCGACCGCGATACCATGCAACAAGAGCGTGTGAGTATTGATGCGTTGATGCAATTGGTAGAAGCGAAGGTGAGTATTCGAGCTCAGCTACAGAAGTTGATGTAGGAAGTTGAAGGAATCTTAATTTGATTTTTAATTCAGATTTAATGATCTGTGAAAATTCATTTCATCACCTTACCTGCCACCTGCTCTTTGTCGGTTATGAGTTGAACAAAATAAATTCCGGATGAAAATGCATTCATGTAAATTTCGCTGGAGTAATAACCTCCGTGGATATTCTCTATCTTTTTTTCAGACAGTATTCTTCCATTCAAATCCAGTAAACGAATAAAACCGTTGCTGCCTTTTAATTGTGATGCGTTTACATGAATAAGATTCCATGCCGGGTTGTACCATGATTGCATAATAGCT
>JANOAX010000038.1:0-26825 GCA_031411335.1 Bacteroidota bacterium | reverse complement strand
TCCGGGCATGAATAAACTATACAAGCAGGTGATGGATCTTTTAGTGGCAAAAACGGGTACTAATCTTAAAACTACTTTTACAAGTACCGATGAAATGAGTGAGAAGATTTACATCATCCCACCTCACCGTACACGTTATTTGAGTGAAATTTCAGAGAGTAATCGTCAGTATAACGACTGGACCAACGAACAATCTAAAGTTGCTCAAAAACTGTATAGCATGGAGCAAGCAATGGATGCTTTGAACAGTGTAGATGTAAAAGAGAAGGATGCAGCTATAAATACATTGAAGTCGGCGTATGCTGAATGGGAGTTGCGATTAGATGGGCAGAACAAAAAGTTATTGCAAGCCTTTCCAACAAAAGTGGCTGCTTATAAAAGTGATTTTTATATTTTCAAAGTGCGCGATAAGGAAATTAAAATTCAAACTTGGTACGAGTCGCTTTCTCATTCTCGTATTCCAAAAATATCAGTTCCAACTTTCGAGGCTTGGGGCGATCAGTTGAAGTGGATGTTGAAAGAGAATTTTCCAGGTGAGTATCCATATACTGCAGGTGTGTTTCCATTCAAGCGTGAAGGCGAAGATCCTACGCGTATGTTTGCAGGTGAAGGTGGTCCCGAACGTACCAATCGTCGCTTTCATTATGTATCCTTAGGCATGCCAGCGCATCGTTTAAGTACCGCGTTCGATTCGGTTACACTTTATGGAAATGATCCTGATTACCGTCCAGATATTTATGGAAAAATTGGTAATTCAGGAGTGAGTATTTGTTGTTTAGACGATGCTAAGAAATTATATTCTGGTTTTAATTTAGCCGATCCGAAAACATCAGTAAGCATGACGATTAATGGTCCGGCCGCGATGTTAACCGGATTTTTCATGAATGCAGCTATCGATCAGCAATGCGAATTGTACATTAAAAAGCACGGACAAGAAGTGATGGTTCAGGAGAAGATCAATGAAATCTTCAAACGTAAAAACAGCACTCGTCCCTCCTATCAAGGCGATTTACCTAAGGGAAATGATGGTTTAGGTTTGATGCTCTTAGGCGTAACCGGTGATCAAGTGTTGCCTGCTGATGTGTATGCAAAAATAAAGACAGATACGTTGGCGCAAGTGCGTGGAACGGTTCAAGCGGATATCTTAAAAGAAGATCAAGCGCAAAATACTTGCATCTTCAGCACTGAATTTGCTTTGCGTTTGATGGGCGATATGCAAGACTATTTTATTCGCAACAAGATTCGTAATTTTTATTCTGTTTCTATTTCTGGTTATCATATTGCTGAAGCAGGTGCAAATCCTATTACACAATTGGCTTTTACATTAGCGAATGGATTTACGTATGTTGAATATTATGCGAGTCGGGGAATGGACATTAACGACTTTGCTCCTAACCTCAGTTTCTTTTTCAGCAATGGAATCGATCCAGAGTATGCCGTGATAGGTCGTGTAGCGCGACGAATTTGGGCGAAGGCGATGAAGTTAAAGTACAATGCCAAGGAAAGAAGTCAGATGTTAAAATATCATATTCAAACATCGGGGCGATCTTTACATGCGCAGGAAATTGATTTCAATGATATCCGTACAACGTTGCAAGCATTATATGCAATTTATGATAACTGCAATTCACTTCACACCAACGCTTACGATGAAGCCATCACCACTCCTACTGAGGAAAGCGTAAGAAGGGCCATGGCGATCCAATTAATCATTAACCGAGAGTTAGGGTTAGCAAAGAATGAAAATCCGTTACAAGGCGCATTTGTAATTGAAGAGCTAACCGATTTAGTAGAAGAAGCAGTATTATTAGAATTTGATCGAATCACAGAGCGCGGTGGTGTTTTAGGTGCTATGGAAACCATGTACCAACGTGGAAAGATTCAAGAGGAATCCTTGTATTATGAGACCTTGAAACATACTGGTGAATTTCCAATCATTGGTGTGAATACTTTTCTAAGTAGTAAAGGTTCTCCTACGGTGATGCCTAAGGAAGTGATTCGTGCCACCGAGGAAGAAAAGGAGTATCAAATCAAAATGCTTCAAGATTTACATGCACGGAATGCAGACAGAACGAAGGAACTGTTGCGCAACTTGCAAGTGAGCGCCATTCGCAATGAGAATATGTTTGATACCATGATGGAAGCTGCTAAATACTGTTCACTCGGACAAATTACGTCTTCCCTTTTTGAAGTGGGTGGTCAGTATCGACGAAATATGTAAGTTGCCTATGCTTATTTCATAGAAAGGAAGAGGGAAATTGTTTGAAAGTGATACTTTTTATTGACTATTACAATACGACGAAATTTCCTTCGTTATGAAGGATAATAAATTAATAGCAGTTGAAATAATTATTCGTTCATCCATACATCCTAACTCATATTTATTCAGCAAATTTATGATCAAGACATTCCAAATTTTGGTTGCTCTCCTACTCGTGAATACAACAATTTCTTATGCGCAAGAGGAAGGTGAAAAAGAAAACGTTTCCAATCCTTCTCCTATTTCAGAAGTATTTCTTATTTATGGAAGTGCTTCAGGTATGAGTACAGTTGAAAACTTAAGTGATTTTAGAAGAATGGCACCTTCCTCCTTGTTGCTCAAGGAAGATTTATCCGATTACAGTTCTTCTCCTTCCAATGAATGGTATCCACATCAGTATTTCGGGTTGATGGTCGGTTTCATTCCGGGTTCAAAAAATCGAGCATCAAAAAAATATTCACCCCTTGTTCGATTAGGTATTAACTTTGAAAGTGGTGATTATTTCGATAATTATTTTTCGAAATCCACCTCTTTCCGATATGATACATTGTATAATTCTCAAGGGCAACCTGTCTATTATCGTGACTCTGTATATCAGAATAGAATAAATATGCATTACAGTTCTTCTTCATTGAGTGCAGAAGCTTCTATCTTGCTCAGAACAAATGCCGCTAGAAGATGGATGTTTTATGTGGGAGCTGGTTTTTCAGGAGGAGTAAGTTTTAAAAACGAGGTGACTGTACATAAGTCAAGTAGAGATTTCATTGAAGATTATGATGTTTTAGGAACCTCTCATTCTTCTTACCCCTATTACAATTCTCATAATTCCCAATATGAAGTATTTGATATCGGTAATTCTTGGGTGATTTCAGGATTTGTGCCCCTCGGAATTGATTTTCGATTGGGGAAAAAAAATGAATTTTTGAAACAAGTGCATTTGTTTATTGAACTACGTCCCGGAATAAAAATGATGGGAATTCCTGTTATTGGGACGAATACAAGCACCTTTACGCTATCAAGTTTCGGACTTCGTTATGTTTGGAATTAAAGGCTGAATAAAGCTTGTTCTACTCTTCCAGCCACCGACTTAAAAACACATCATATACGTACCACAACCCATCTTCTTCAAATACCATCTCTTTTTCTTGTAACGCCAATAATGCTGTTTGTATAGAGCTGGCGGATCCTAAATCATACAGCTTTATAAACTCTCCACTCATCACTTTTTTTGCACCCTTTTCTTTTGCAATACCATTCAATAAATTCCATTGATTACTGGTAAGAAGTTTTCGGTAATTAAAATAAACCGATTTGTTTTCCTGCAATATTTCTTGAAATAATCTTTCTACATACCATTCATCCGGATTCTTAATTCCACGCGCAAAAAGTCGATTGCAAACAAGCTGTATGTAGTATGTGTGATGTCTGCAAAAATCTAAAATACGGTCGGCACTTTCGATGGAGAGTTTACGTTTTGATTCTGCGAATTTTCTAATAATAAACTCCACATATTTTTCGTGTTCGATAGGTCCTAATTCCATCATATCCGTACTTTGATAGAAGGGTCGACCATGATCACTAAACATCGCTTGAAGGATGCTGCTATGACTTCCAGAAAAAATGAATCTAATGTTTTTCGATCGCTGAACGAAAGTACGCAGCAAGGCTTCTGTATTCTTCTCTTTGTATTCGGTTATTTGTTGGAATTCATCGAGCGCAATTACAATATTTTGTCCGCTTCTTTCCATGTAAGAAAAGATTTGATCGAGACTGTGTTCGGCTTGGAAATTTGCATCTAAGGTAAATTCAATGGCTGGGGCACCACTCACTGGATCATACTGAATAACTGGTCGCAAATGTGTAAAGAAATTGCTGAGTTCACGCATCAATTTGATGTGATTAGCATCTAGTTTACCTAGCGTATATTTTGCTAAATAACGAATGAGGTCTGCTTGCGATTGAGTAGGATATAAATCAATGTAAAAAGTTTTTATTCCTTTCTTGCTCTTGAGCTTTTCAAAAACATGTTGGATCAATCCCGTTTTACCCATTCTTCGCAAAGCCGTCAACGTTGTATTTCGACCGTTGCGAATGGCTTCTAATAATCGTTCTGTTTCTTGTTCACGGTCACAAAAGTTTTCGGGACCTTGATAACTGATCACGGGGAAGGGATTTTGGTTTTGTTCCATTTTACAATATTACGCATTTTCCGTAATGTAAATGAGGTAATTCATGAAATTTGTTATTTCTTCATTTTTTCAAGGTAAATGAGCTGTTTGATTGGATTTTAATCGCGGTCGATTGATGCGAGACATTTAAACTCTGCGACCTTACGCTTGTCTTCCAAATGAGGTTTTTGCGAGAAAATTTTGTCAACAAAACTTTGTGTCCCGATAGCTATCGGGATTGCGCCTTAGCGAGAAAATTCCTGCGTTTAAAAGCTAATGTTCGAATAATAAAGATAGTAGTCAAATTAATGTTCAAGCCTCTCTCCAGCCCTCTCCAGGGGAGAGGGAGTAATAAAATAAAATTTGGTTTTAACTATAGATATCTATGCGAGACATTTTCCCATGCGTTCTTTTACTTATTTTTCCTTCCAATTTCATTCAATTTAACTATCTATTACCTCCATTAAATTTTTCATCTTTGTAGTGTGAAAAAAACGCAGCCCAACGAGGTTTCTCCTGCTCTTCTTGCTTATTTACAGGGCTTTATATCAGATGATCGAAAAGTTCGATTTGAAGAAGTGTTGGCAGAAAGAACCCGACATATTACCTGCGTTTTGGAGAATATTGTAGACGCGCATAATGCCAATGCTGTGATTCGTACTTGCGAGTGTTTTGGGATTCAGGATATTCATGTTATCGAAAATGAAAATCGATTTAAAGCCGCAAAGAAAGTATTACAAGGAGCTCATAAATGGTTGAGCATTTTTAAATACAAAGAGGTCGGTTCAAAATCGATGGATTGTATCCAATCGTTGAAAGTGAAGGGCTATAAAATTATAGCTACTTCTCCACATTCGGGGAGTATCGATATTCATGACCTCGACTTACATCAACCCATAGCCATTGTAATGGGACAAGAGAATGTTGGAATTTCAGATGTCGTGAAATCCGAAGCCGATGTATTTGTTAAAATTCCCATGCACGGATTTACGGAGAGCCTAAATATTTCAGTGGCTGCAGCGATTTTGTTGCAAGATATTTCAAGTCGTTTGAGAAGAACGGATTCTGTAAACTGGAAATTATCAGAAGAGGAAAAAGATGAAATAAGAAAAGAATGGACGCTTAAAAATATTTATCGTAATGAATTATTGATCGAACGTTTTTATCAAGATCAGAAGAATGTGTAAGTTCATAAACGTTCATACCCATCTAGCTCAAGATGATAATGTGATCAGCATTCAGCATGTTCACGCAGGAGAATTAGATAAGGAGCCTACTAAAGGTTTGTTTTCGGTTGGATTTCATCCTTGGTACATCCAAGAAAGTTCATGGAAGGAAAAATTGGAAAAAATGAGAACGGAAGTAAAACATCCTGCGGTTTTAGCAATCGGTGAATCTGGACTCGATAAAGTTTGTAAAACTCCATTTTCGTTGCAAGTAGATGTGTTTACAGCTATGATTGAACTTTCTGAATCCATTCAAAAACCATTAATCATTCATTGTGTTCGTGCATTTCAAGAAGTAATAGAATTGCATAAGAAAATTCAACCAAAGCAACATTGGATCATTCACGGATTTAATCGAAATCAAAATATTGCCTCTTCCCTACTCGACCAAAGAATATTACTTTCTTTTGGTGGAAATCTATTGAAGTCTGAATCGTCCATCTTTGAAGTGCTGAAAAATATTCCTTCGAATGAATTCTTCTTGGAGTCGGATAGTAAAGAGATAGGCATGGATGAATTGTACTTGAAAGCCGCCATCATCCGCAATGAAAATTTGGAAGTATTGAAAGAAAATTTATTTATTAACTTTAAAAGAGTATTTAATTATGCAGGATCGTAAATGGCTTTCTAGAACGGAATTGTTGATTGGAAAATCAGCAGTAGAAAGATTAGAACTAGCGCATGTACTTGTGATTGGTTTAGGAGGTGTGGGATCCTTTGCAGCGGAGTTTATTGCTCGTGCAGGCGTAGGTGAAATGACCATCATTGATGGTGATGAAGTAGATGCTAGCAATATTAATCGACAACTTCCTGCATTAGCAATCACCATCGGACAATCGAAAGCATTGTTGATGGAGGAACGATTGAAAGCAATAAATCCATCCATAAAAATAAATTGTATTCAATCTTTTCTGATGCCCGAAGTTATTGATGAATTGATGATGACACAACCTTTTGATTATGTTGTGGAAGCCATCGATAGCATTACTCCAAAAACAACCGTAATTACATCTGCCTTAAAACATAAGTTGAGAATTGTGAGCAGCATGGGCGCAGGGGGGAAAGTGGATCCTACGAAACTATTGATTGATGATATTGGAAATACACGCATCTGTCCATTCGCACAATATGTACGAAAACGATTAGCACAATTGGGTATTAGAAGCGGAGTAAAAGCCGTTTACTCTACCGAAGCCGTCATTAAAGAATCATTGATGATGACCGATGGTACACGTTTTAAAAAATCAGCTTATGGCACGATATCCTATCTTCCTGCTACTTTTGGAGCAGCTTGTGCCTCAGTAGCCATTCGGGATTTAATGGATGATGTGAAACCAACCTCTTAAAGTGAAATTGTAAAATGGAAAAATTTACGCTACTCTATACTGATAATAAGTCGAAAGCGCGTGCTGGAGAAATTGAGACAGCACATGGTAAAATCCAAACGCCCATTTTTATGCCCGTTGGTACGGCTGGAACTGTGAAAGGTGTGCATCAGCGAGAATTGAAAGAGGATGTGAAAGCGCAAATTATTTTAGGCAATACCTATCATTTGTATTTACGTCCTGGAACAGAGTTGTTGGAGAAAGCAGGCGGCTTGCATGGATTTATGAATTGGGACCGACCCATCCTCACCGATAGTGGTGGATATCAAGTTTTTTCTTTAAGCGAAATACGAAAGATTAAAGAGGAAGGTGTTCAGTTTACTTCGCATATTGATGGATCAAAACATTTGTTTTCTCCCGAAAGAGCCATCGATATTCAACGAAGTATTGGTGGTGATATCATCATGGCTTTTGATGAATGTACTCCCTATCCTTGCGAGGAGAAAGCAGCAAAAATATCAATGGAGCTTACTCACCGCTGGTTGGAGCGTTGTTGTAAACACATGGACGCGAATCAGCCTTTGTACGGATACAAGCAAAGTCTTTTTCCCATCGTTCAAGGAAGTACTTATCCTCATTTACGTAAGCAAAGTGCAGAATTTATTAGCTCCATGGATCGAATTGGAAATGCGATTGGTGGAT
This sequence comes from Bacteroidota bacterium, assembly GCA_031411335.1. Lineage (GTDB taxonomy): Bacteria > Bacteroidota > Bacteroidia > AKYH767-A > OLB10 > JAJTFW01. The sequence goes on along the minus strand of JANOAX010000038.1, from coordinate 19,144 downwards.
TGTCGGTGGGTGAACCAATTGAAGACATGTACCAACTTACCGATTTAGTGACTGATATATTACCAACTGATAAACCACGCTATTTGATGGGCGTTGGAACTCCTGCTAATATTTTAGAGGGAATTGCTCGTGGTGTAGATATGTTTGATTGTGTAATGCCTACTCGAAATGCACGGAATGGAATGCTCTTTACCAGAAATGGAATTATCAATATCAAAAATGAAAAGTGGAAGAATGATTTAAGTCCATTAGAAGATGATGGAGTTGGCTATGTAGACCAAACCTATTCTAAAGCCTATTTACGTCACCTTCATATCTCCAGAGAGATGTTAGCCGCCCAAATCGCTACGCTTCATAACCTTGGATTCTATTTGTGGCTCGTAACAGAAGCTCGCAATCAAATTCTGGAAGGCAATTTTGTGGCTTGGAAAGATGAAATGGTTAAAAAAGTGAGTCGGCGTCTCTAATGAATATTTGTTTCATGCTATGTTGATGGTATTCTCTAGCATGAAATTGTTTCAACACAGAATACTAATTTACGAAGCCTTATATTTGCAAAGTGAAAATTAAAATCATAGATCGGTATATCATCATAAAGTTCCTCGGGACTTTCTTTTTCGCCTTGGCGTTGATCATATCCATTGCCATCGTTTTTGATATCAGTGAAAAGATTGATGATTTCTTGGAGAAAGAAGCTCCTATGAAAGCTATTGTTTTCGACTACTACCTCAACTTCATTCCTTTTTTCGCGAATTTATTTAGTCCATTGTTTATTTTTATTTCTGTGATCTTTTTCACTTCTAAGATGGCAGGACAAACAGAGATCATTGCTATACTTGCGAGTGGAATTAGTTTTAAAAGATTGTTGGTTCCCTATTTAGTAGCTGCTTTGTTCTTAGCTGGGATCAGCTTTTATTTGAATAACTATGTACTTCCTCACTCGAATACCTCTAGAATTGCGTTTGAAACGAAGTATATAAAGAATCCCTTTGTCTATAAAAATAAACACGTCCATCGCCAAATAGCACCCGGACAATTCATCTATTTTGAAAGTTACAATAACTTTGATAAGATTGGATATCAATTTTCGTACGAACGAATTGAAAATGGAAGTTTGAATTTTAAATTGCTCTCCGAAAGAATTTTTTGGGATAGTCTGAAAAACAAATGGACGATCGAAAATTATTTTACGCGAGAAATTAAGGGAATGGAGGAAGTTATCTCTACTGGATTTCGTATGGACACTTCTCTAGCATTTTATCCTGGAGAGTTTAATCGTCGTGATAATTTTGTTGAGACGATGGACACGCCAGAATTAAACAAATACATTGATCAGGAAATACTCCGAGGATCGGAGGAAGTTCCGTTTTACCTCGTCGAAAAGTATCGCCGATTCTCCTACCCTTTCGCTACATTTATTTTAACAATAATGGGAGTCTCGCTCTCGAGCCGAAAAGTAAGAGGTGGAATTGGTGTGCAGATTGGTGTAGGAATTCTTTTAAGCTTTACTTACATTATGTTTATGCAAATCAGTCAAACTTTTGCAACCAACGGTAATTTGCCAGCGTGGTTAGCCGTTTGGATTCCCAATATTTTCTTTACGATCATTGCAATTTTTCTCTTGAGAAGAGCAGCTGATTAATTTAATTCAGAATTTAGAATTAAGAATTCAGAATTGAAGGTTAGAAATTAAAAATTACTTTTTGAGATGCATTTATATTCTGCGTTTAGGCAATAAGAGTTATTAAAATAACGAACAACTTGTATGTATAAGCTCTTATTAATTCTGAATTCTTAATTCTGCATTCTGCATTCTACAATGTTATTTAAATAGACCAGATAAGTATCTGGTCTATTTAAATAACATTGTAGAGAGTATCCCTCTCCACCGGAATTCTTCCCGCTTGTGAAATTAAATCTTCCAATTCTTTCGTAGATAAAACAGGAATTTGCTCTTCAGCCCCTGCCATTGAATAAATTTTTGTGCTATCATCAATAGTTCCGTCTAAATCATCCACACCAAACGATTGCGTTAATTGAGCGGTACTTCTACCAATCATCGGCCAATATGCTTTTATGTGATCGAAATTGTCGAGATAAATACGAGAGATGGCAAATACTTTAAGGTCTTCTTGTAATGTACTTTCAATAACATCATCCATATCATTGTCCATGTTGCGGAACTTGAGTGGAATAAAAGTCTGGAAGCCTCCAGTCTTGTCTTGTAAGTCACGTAATCGTTTCATGTGATCGATGCGATGCTCCACGGTTTCTATGTGTCCATACAACATGGTAGCATTGCTTTTTAATCCCAATTGATGGGTGGCTTCATGAATTTCCAACCAACGGTCGGCATCACATTTATCAGCACAAATTTTTTCTCTTATTTCAGAAGCAAAAATCTCTGCTCCCCCACCGGGAATGGAACCTAAACCATTATCTTTTAAAAATTGCATTCCTTCTAACGCCGTCATTTTAGCTTTACGGAACATATAGTCTAATTCAACAGCCGTAAATGCTTTAATGTGCAATTCGGGACGATAAGCTCGTATATCTGAAAGTAATTCAGCAAAGAAATTCAAATCTAATTTAGGATGTACTCCGCCAACAATATGTACTTCTGTAATGGGAATCCCATCATAAGCTTTTACTTTGTCGAGCATTTCATTTTTGCTCAGCTCCCAGCCTTCTTCTTTATGCTTATAATCTTGCGAATAAGAGCAAAACTTACAGGAGAACACACAAACATTGGTCGGCTCAATATGAAAGTTGCGATTGAAGTAAGTGTTTAAACCATTTTTTTGCTCTCTACGATAGTTCGCTAATACACCACAAGTGGCAACATCTACTTCATTGTATAGGTATAAAGCATCTTCATCACTGATACGTTCATTCGCTTTTACTTTTTGAGCAATCGCTTTTAATTCCTTTGTGCCGTGTTGAATAATATGTTGGATGTTGGTTTGATTCATCTTTAATTGCAATTTTCAGGTCCTGCAGTAGGATTTTCTCCAGGAATATAAATGAAACGAACACTTTCTGAATAGAGGTCCCCTTCTACATTTATGAAATAAACTCCGCCTCTGAAATCAGTGAGATCAATGGGAATTCCGTCGCCCGGATTTACCATCATTCTCTTTTCAGATGTTAATTGTCCAAGGGCATTATAAACACGAACCCAACTTAATTGACTCTGCTTATTTTGCGACTTAATACATATTCCTTGCTGAGAGGTCACTGGATTAGGATATGCAGTGAGGTTACCTCCGCTACAATTAGAAGCAGAGGAATTATTTACTTTAAATCCAGCGCTGATATAATTATTCAACAATACATCGTCTGATCCAATGATTCTAAATTCCATTACTTGCGAGCCTGCATTTACACCTATAGTGGGTAAGGTAACTTGAGTAGATGCTCCAGGTAATAACGTTCCAGACCATTGAAAAGTTTTTTGAAGACCTGATTGTAATCCATAAATGATGGATACATCGGATATTGTTGCATTGCCGTTATTTTGAATTCTTACGATGGGATCTAAACACAATTTAGCTGCAATTCTAACGGGATTCAGTACAGAATCAATGGCTACGTCTGAAGTATATAAATTCGGTAATACATGACCGTTAGAAATTTTCAAGGAATCTCTGATCCCATTCAACGTAGTTCTCATTCTGAAAATTTGTCCGGGAGTGTAAAACATCATGCACTTATCGTCGGTATAATCCATGAAATTCATGTACATGATTCCTGGTGATGTTGCCGAACAATTATCAAGCTCAGGAAAACGTTGACAACGAAAAGTGGGGCCTTCTTGATTCGGAGTGTCGTCTATCCCTTGTTGTGTAATTGGAAAATCACTTGCTGAACAATCATTATTATCATCTCCCCAAATATGCGACAGAATAAGCCAGTGTCCAATTTCATGTGTGCACGTTCTTCCAAAATTATAAGGTGCTTTGGCAATACCGTTTCTTCCAAAAGCTTTGTAGTTGATGACAACACCATCTTGATTAGCACTCGAGCCTGGAAAATTAGCATATCCTAATGCATTTCCTTCCAGTTGACACACCCAAATATTCAAATATTTTGATCGTGGCCATGCATCGGAACCACCTAATGAAGTACTGTAAATGGCAGGGTCGAAAATTGGATATTCAGAAATTGCACTCGACACTCGAATTATTCCATTACTATTATTTCCTGAGGGATCTCTTTGTGCAAGTTTAAATCTGATTTTACTATCAGTTATTAAATTTATCCAATCTGATGGTACATCCAAAGAACTCGCATTATTTGCTGCGAAATCTTCATTAAGAACATCAATTTGCGATTGAATTTCTTCATTGCTAATGTTCTGTTGGATTGAATTATATAAAACATGAATCACTACAGGAATCGTAATTGTAGTATCTACCATCGAGGTAGCATTTATTCCACTAAGCAAGTTTCGATTATTTTCTTGTTCAAAATTTTTGCGATAAAGAGCATCCGTTGCCATTTTCTTTTGATGCACTTCATGTGTCAAGCAACGTGTTTGGGCCGTTAAAAGACTTGAAATAAAACAGGAACATACAACAAGTAGAATACAGAAATTGCGCGTGTGTTGAAGTTGCATAGAGTGTACAAAAGTACGAAGAAATGAAGCCCATGTCAAATAGATAAGCTATTGATTTGTAATTAAAAAGGGCTAAGCATGATTGCTTAGCCCTTTTTATAGGAATATTATAAATAAAAATCTATTTCGAAATTTGGAATTTCTCTATTTGGCGACCATACTCAGTAATTACTTCTAAGAAATAAAAACCTTGTGATAATGAACTTACATCAACCTTATAAATTCCATTTTGTGCGAAATTTAATTGTTCTGTAAGAACGTTTGCTCCCAATGTAGTAAGTACACGAATCTTTAAATTCCCAGATCCAATTTGATTCGGAATAACTAAATTCAAATTCGTATTTGTAGGATTTGGGAATAAATTCATTTTGAAACTTGGTGAATTTTCATTCACTCCTACAAATGGACAAATAACCGGCAATATTAATTGAGCTACTTCAATACCCCATCCTGTGTTTAGTTCATTATAAGGATGCCATGTGTTATCGCTCCATTTTTCCCATCCTGTGCCAACTGCTATTTCTCCATCTGCGCAATGAACGATGGCCAATGTATCACCAGGATTGTAGGTAAACTGAATACCTACATAAACATCTCCACTTACTGCAATATTTGGAACAAAATCAACCCAAGTTAAAGAACCAGCTAAAGCGCCTGCAGCAATTGAATCATAGGAAACTGTTGCAGTTCCTAGAACAGTGTTTGGTTTTCCAGCCGTTCCGTTGTCATCCCAAATAGTTGCCGTTGCCGTTTGACCCGTTCCTGAACTAGAACCAACTCCAAAAACAAAATAGGCTCCATCGATGGTTTGGTTGGCACCAACTATTGTGTATTTGTCGGCTTTTGCAATATCACCATAATCGTTATGCCCTGTTACATAACCCCATCCTCCAGAACCTAAAATAGAAGGTGTATGATTAACTACATCAAAATTGGTGATGGTATCGCAACTTAAAGTTCCAGATGGATTTACAGTAATATACCCTGTTTTTGTCTCTGTATCGCTACCTGTACCATTGGAAGCTACTAAAGTTACATCATAAGTTCCAGGATTTGCATAAACAATATTCGTTGGATTTTGTGTGGTTGAACTTGATGGATTTCCACCCGTAAAAGTCCAAACCCATCCTGTTGGAACATTCGTACTTAAATCAGTGAAATTGATAGTTCCACCTGCTGAAATCGTTGTATTACTCGCCGAAAAAGCAGCTACTGGAGCCGAAACAACAGGAGGATTGCAAGTTGTAGAAAGTGATAGTGCAACACGCATTGGAGAATTACTCATTACCGTTTGAATTCTAGCTTTTTGGTTTGCTGTAAACATTTTCAAACACAAATCATCACCATAATCCATAAAATCCATGAACATATCACCATTGGGTCCGTTACTACAAGTTACATGAGGATACGCTGGACATCCGAAATTGGCAGTTTGCTGCGTTGGGGTATCACCACAAAAATCATTTCCACAAGTAGCATCTCCCCAAATATGGCGAAGTCCTAACCAATGACCAATTTCATGAGTAGCAGTTCTTCCTTTATGATAGGGAAACTGTACATTACCAACTCGGCCACAGGATTTATACCAAACCACAACTCCATCGGTAGTTGCAGTGCCAAACGGTGCCGATAAGCCTGAAAGTCCGCTGCCAGCAGGAAAAGTAGCATGACCTAAAATATCAAAACCGTTATCATTATAATCTGGAACTACCCAAATGTTTAAATAATTATTGGTATTCCATATCGTGTTCGGTTTGATAGTTCCATCAATGTAGGATTTTTGAAAAGGAGGTGTGGTTGGACCTAAAGTAGTATAATTAATTCGATCAATTCCTGTGGTAAGTCCACCCTGAGGATTTGTTTGTGCTAAACAAAAATTAATTTCACAGTCAGAAGCAACACCTGCGAATACACTTTGTATGGTTGCAGTGTCAGCATTCAATTTTCTGAAATCTTCATTCAACACTGCTAGTTGTGATAGGATTTGCGCATCCGAAATATTTAAACCAACTCCTACATTAACTCCGTTATGTAGTACGTGAAAAACAACAGGGATGTTAAATACAACAGCAGAACCTTTATTGTTGTTTTGCGCTTGTTGCTGAATTAATGGTTGTAGCCAATTTTCGTAATCAGCATCCATTACACCGGATCCGCAAGTTCTCTTTGTTATCTCTTTTTGCATGAGATTATTTGGATTGGCGAGTCTTTGTTGTGCTGAAGTTATCAAGCTAAATGATAGTAGACAACCCACTAAGAATAGACGTTTTTTCATGAATATTTTTTTATTGTTTTATAATATTGAGTTTTGGAGCTATGAAATTAGCTAAATTCAATTGAAAAATAAGTATTCGATTATAATAAAATTACTTTTTCTTTGAAAAATTCAACAGTAAAATTTCCCCCTCTCTGTGAATCAGTTGATTCCATCGTACATGATTGGAATCAATTTGATTCAAATCCCAAATTCTAAAGTTGATTTTTTCATCAGTTTGTATAATTTCATCGGGACGATGATGGTATTTTGATTTCGCTTCTTCCAATAACTTTCTGCATTTTTTATCGGAAAGCTCAACACCATAAATATTCTTCATGTTTTCATACCAATTAAACATGAAATCGGGTTGTGGAATTATACCTTTGTAACCAATGAGAGTGCTCCTTTTGGCTTCACATAAAAAGGAATCGTCTTCAGGTAAACTTAAGAAGATTGCATCTGTAGGCGTGTTTTTAGCAATCCAATGATGCATTTTCTCTAAATCTTTTTTAGGGTAATGGCCCAACTTATAGCGATACTTTAATTTGTCAAAGTGTAAATACTCGGAATTGAATACAAGCATAAATATGAATAAAATACAAAAGGATAAAGCTATTCTCCATCTTGTTAAGTGATTACTGAATGGTGAAAATTTTACTTTCTCTGACAAATAAATCGAAACCGGAATTGCTCCGAATAAAGTTGGCCAAATGGTTGCTTTGAACCATTGCAATTTTCCAATAGAATATATATTCAATTGCGTGAGTCCAATTGTATATAGGATGCATCCTATCGTAGTCAGGAGAATGAAAAAAGAATAAATAGATAGTTGATGCCTTTTAGAGCCTACGAGAATACTGATTAAAATAATTGTCCACCATAATATGGTTTTGACATAATCCATCAAAGGAAAACAAAAGGGATTATAATGATGAGAAGCCCTAAAGTAGAATAAAATATTAAAATATTTCTCATTTTCGAGTGAACTCGAAGGTCCAAATTGCAATAAAAGCAAAGGAAACAACATGGCTCCTGCAAATAGAAAATAAGTTAAAAAATATTTTAAACTATTAATCCATCTTTTTTTATTAACAATCAAAAAAGAAGAGGTGACTAAAAGAATGAATAATTGAAGTCCTGCTAATAATTGAAATAAAGAAGCTAGACCACAAAATACAGAGGCATAGACCATTTTGCCTCTTGTAAAGAAGGAGTAAGCCACAGCACCCAATGCAATAGAAAGAACAGTACAAGTGAGCTGAACGTCAATGATAGAATTTCCGCCAACTGTAAAATTGTTAAATAGGATGATGAGCAAAGGTGCTATCATCGCTGTCACTTGATTCTTACTTATTCGCTCTGTAATTTCTGAAACTACCCACCCTATTGTACCAATACAAATAAAGTAAATAAGAAAAACTAGGGTCGGAATGGGAAGCAAGTAAGCTCCTACTCTAATGAGCTGAGCAAAATAAAATCGAACAGTAAACTGTGAAGTTTGCAAAGGAACGAGGTAATCGTTCTGATATAAATTTGAATCAATTAATTGATAAACATAAGGCAAATGTTCCTCTTGGTCACCATTGTTAAATTGATAACCATGTACCAAAATAAATAGCATAGCAAACAGCACTGAAAGAAGGACGCGATCCCTGTTTTTCATCATAGCACTATCAGTTCAATGTCATATTTGGTGGAAACTAAATAATTAATCTTCTTAATTCCTTGTAAGATATTTTGCAAGAATACTAAATTTGTAGAATAAAGATATTTTAATATGAGCACTACACGCATTCTTTTAGTTGAAGACGAGCAAAGTCTGGCCGATACCATTAAACTAAATCTAGAATTAGAGGGATATAAAGTTCAGTGGGCGAATGATGGAAAAAAGGCCTTAAAGACTTTTAAACAAGAGCGATTTGACCTCATCATTTTAGATGTGATGCTTCCTGAGATGGATGGATTTACGGTTTGTGAAGCTATCCGTTTAGAAAACGAAGTAATTCCTGTCCTTTTTCTTACCGCTAAACACAGCAGCGCTGATCGAGTTACTGGTCTAAAAATGGGTGCGGATGATTACCTTACCAAGCCATTTAACTTAGAAGAATTACTTCTTAGGGTTCAAATTTTACTGAAGCGTTCTTCCCGGAACGGTGAAATTACAACTCCAAACTTAAGTACTTATACCTTGGATAATTTCCTTATTAATTTTTCGGAGATGTCTGTTGGAACCCCTCTTGGGGAAAAAATCAATTTGACGAAAAAGGAAAGCACCCTTCTAAAACTGTTAATTGACCGAAAAAATGAAGTGGTTTCTAGAGAGCATATTTTGGAAACGGTGTGGGGTTACGATATTTATCCTTCTACTCGAACTATCGACAATTTTATTTTTACTTTCCGCAAGTACTTCGAAAAAGACCCATCTAGTCCCTTGCATTTTCAATCGGTAAGAGGTGTGGGTTATAAATTTGTAGAATAACTTTTTTTTATCCACAATGCCTGTTAATTGTACTATTTGAATATCTTATAATAGACTTCTTATGCTTTTCTAATAATTAAAATTTTTGTAAAGAAGGAATGTGCGTTTTTGTGATTTTTTGTTTTGTTTGTTTTCACCAAATACTTATATTTGAATTGTCTGGTTGAATTTTTTCAACTTTCGACCCAAACAAATCAAAAAACAATTTAAAAATACCTTATGAGAAAAATTCAACAAGTAATGTTGATAGCTGCAATTATGCTATCAGGTAGTGTTCAAGCACAGAATATCAGAAACTGTGGAACCATGCAGCATTTGCATGAAATGGAGCAACGAGACCCCTCTACAGCACAACGTATGCAAGTTATAGAGCGTGAAACGAACCAGTGGATTAGTTCGAATTCTGCAAATAAAGTTGCTGCCGTAGTTACGATTCCAGTTGTGGTGCATGTGGTTTACAACACGGCTACCCAAAACATTTCGGATGCACAAGTTAACTCGCAAATGAATATTTTAAATGCTGACTTTAGAAAATTGAATAGCGATATCAGTTTACTTCCTTCTGTTTTCGCTGGACTTGCTGCTGATTGTGAAATTCAATTTTGTTTGGCTCAACGTGATCCCAGTGGAAATGCTACTACTGGAATTGTTCGTAAATCAACTACCACTACTTCTTTCTCTTCCAATGATAACATTAAGAGAAATGCAAATGGCGGATCCGACGCATGGCCTGCAGGTACTTACTTAAATATTTGGGTAGGGAATTTAAGTGGCGGATTATTAGGATATGCTCAATTTCCAGGAGGAACGGCAAGCACCGATGGTGTTGTAATACTTTATTCTGCTTTTGGAAATACAGGAACCGCTGCAGCACCCTTTAATAAAGGTAGAACGGCAACACATGAAGTAGGTCATTGGTTAAATCTTCGTCATATCTGGGGAGATGCAAGTTGTGGCAATGATCAAGTTACGGATACGCCAACTCAACAAACTTCAAATTTTGGATGTCCTTCTTTCCCAAAGGTGACCTGTAGCAATGGTCCAAATGGAGATTTGCATATGAATTACATGGATTACACCGATGATGCTTGTATGTATATGTTTACAACTGGACAAAAAAACAGAATGCTTGCTTCATTAAATACGACCCGTGCTTCGTTGTTAACATCTCAAGGATGTGTTCCACCAGTTGCTGGTTCTTGTGGTGTACCTGCAAGTTTATCTGCTTCATCGGTGACAACAACAACAGCTACTCTAAACTGGGGTGCGGTTTCTGGAGCTACTAACTATAACGTTCAGTATAAAGCAACGACTTCAGCTACGTGGATTGCCGGAACTTCTTCGGGAACTTCTTTAGCAATTTCAGGTTTAACGGCTGGTACGTCGTATGAATTTCAAGTAAAGGCGAATTGTTCAACTTCTTCAAGTGCATTCTCCGCTTCATCTACTTTTTCAACCACAGCTACTGCTTGCACGGATAGTTACGAAGCAAACAACTCTAGAACTGCGGCTAAAACAATTGCTGTAAATACAAACATTACTGCTTTAATTGGTACTTCAACAGATAAGGATTGGTTTAAATTTAATACCGTTGCCGGTGCTACTAATATAAAAGTTGTATTGAGTCAGCTTCCGTTTGATTATGATCTTACTCTTTACAATTCTTCTGGTTCTCAGTTGGCTATTTCTCAGCTAGGCGGAACTTCTACTGAAACGATAATTCGTAATACAACGACTGCGGCTACTTATTATGTTAAAGTAATAGGTTATTCCGGCGTATTTAGCGCTACAAGTTGCTATAACTTAATTGTGAATGCATCGTCTTCTACCTTTAGAAGTAGTGAATTGACTGAGTTTACCGAAGGAAATGTAAATGTTGAAAAAGTGAATTCATCAACTGATCTCTTGTTATTCCCGAATCCTGCTCAAGACTTTTTAAATCTTAATTTTATTGGCGATGAAAATTCTTTGGCGAAAGTTACCATGATGGATTTGATGGGTAAAGTGATTGAAGTTAAAAGTATAAATGCGGTAGATGGATTAAATAGTGTTGAAATGAGTACTTCTCATTTGGAAAATGGAATTTATATCCTTCGTTTAACTCAAAATGATGAATCTTATATTCGTAAATTTGTAGTTAAGCATTAATTACAAATAATTTGAAATTAAAGCCCTTCATTCGAAGGGCTTTTTTTATTTTTACCAATCAAAATGTAACGACATTAATATAGTTTTTATATGCTCAATTTTATTGAAAGTATTGCTAAAGCAACCATCGATCTTCCGCCTCGAAGGACACTAGTCATTTTCCCTACGCAACGAGCTTGTCAAGAATTTAAGAAGGAATATGCTAAACAAAAGGCAACCGCTGGTTGGCTGCCAACGGTTTTACCCATTCGTGATTTGCTTGGAAAATTGAATACTCCTTTTCTGCTTGATGAACTTTCTTTATTGCTAAAGCTCTATGCTATCCATGTTAAATTTTTTGGAGAGGAAGAGTTTGGATCCTTTATGTCTTTTGGACAACAGATTATTGATGATTTTAATGAGATCGATCGACAACTTATTGACGCGGATCAGTTGTTTGAAGAAATTTATGACTTGCGAACACTCGATGAACGATTTGAACCAGGTGCCGAAGAAGCAGAATACATCAAAGCTTTTTGGTCGGAGTTTATTGGAACAACGCATACCCCGCTTCAACATTCTTTCCTGAAATATTGGAAGCAACTCCCTAAACTTTATAAAGAGTTTACGACTGTTTTGCAAAAGGAAAATCAAGGCTATGAAGGAATGGCATGGCGCTATGTTGTTGAAACGATGAGTCAGCAAAATTTCTTTAATGAATTTGATCATATTGCTTTTTGTGGATTTTATGCCTTGAATAAATCGGAAGAAAAAGTAATGATGCATTTGCAAAAGGCAGACAAGCTTCTTCTTTTTGTTGATTCAGATGAATATTATACGCAGCCAAAGTATCATGAAGCCGGAATGTTTTTTCGACGCGGACTCTTAGCTGACAATTCACTTTCGTGGAAACATAATTTGTTTGCAATACCAAAGGAAAGTTATCATGTAAAAGGTTGTAATGGTGGCTATGCTTTAACATGTGAATTAGCACAAGATATTCATCGGTTAGTTACTTCCAATGCAGATCTTGTGAAGTCGAATGGATTGGTTGTTGTGCTTGCCGACGAATCTTTAATGTTCTCTTTATATCAGCAGTGTCAGCGTTTGGGTGTAAACTTAAATCCCTCCATGGGATTTCCGCTCAAGTATCATCCTGCCTTTAAAGTGCTGAGTGCTATAAAGCAATTTCGAAAGTTGCGTCAGGAAGATGTGAATGAATTGGAAAAGTATCGTCAGTTAGAGGAATTATATCAAGAGCCTTTGATCCATCGATTTTTCGCCCGAGATAAATCGCCATTGACATCGGTTGGCACCGAAGAATTGCAAACAAAAGTTACAAATTTCTTTTCCTTAATGCTTCACTCAGTAGATCCATCCATCGAAACTGACAAGAAGAATATTCGATCTCTAATCACGCATTTTAAATTTAGTGAGGACGAATGGATTTATCCGTTGCATCACCACCTACTCCAATACATCGATCAAGTATTTGCAATTTTGCATCCTCACGAGATGGAATTGAGCAATGAAAATTGGTGGGAACTCTTTATTGCTGAATTGGGATTGGCACGTATCCCTTATTCTGTTGCAGATGGAATTCCGGTGATGGGTTTTTTGGAAACTCGTATTTTAGATTTTGATCATGTTTTTATCGCTCCTCTAAATGAAGGGAGTTTACCAAGTTCAACTCCTTCAAAATCGCTCATCCCTTATTCTTTGAGAAAGGCATATCATCTCCCCTGCATGGAGGAGCAAGATGCCGTTACGGCCTATCACTTTTATCGATTACTGCAAAGAGCAAAGCATATTCGATTTTATTACACTACGAATTTAAGCGACCAAGGTGCTGGTGAGAAGAGCCGATATCTTTATCAATTGCACCACGAATTGTTGGAAAAATGTCCGCCTAAATCCATTATTTATGAGCAGCAAGATAGTGTGGTAAATCCATCGGTGGTTGAACCAATTGTTGTAAAGAAATCGGAAGAGATCATCACGAAGTTAAAAGAAAAATTTACGGTTGAGTTTTCAGATCCTCAAAAATTTGCAGGATTAAGTGCATCGGCTATAAATTCATACATCGCATGCTCCTTACGTTTTTACTTTGATCAATTAGCAGGAATTCGTCCTGATGATGAGGTGGAGGGATTAAGTGCTGGACATTTTGGAAATGTATTGCATAAAGCAATGGAAATTGCATACAAAGATCAAGAGGTCATCACCAAGGAATATATAGGGGCTCTTTTAACTCAAGTGGATGCAATTGTTGAGCAAGCTATAAAGTTAGCTTATGGAAAACCTGTACAGACCGGACACGACTTCCTCATGAAAAAAGTGTTGATTGCCTTGGTGACAAAAATTTTTGAATATGATTTAGAATGTGCTCCCATCGAGTTAAAGGGGTTAGAGGAAAATCTGAAATGGGCTATTTCAATTCCTGGACAAGGAGAAGTTTGGTTGAAAGGAATTATTGATCGACTTGATTTTTTTGAAGATCATCTTCGAATATTGGATTATAAAACGGGTCGTGATACGATTAAAAAAGTGAATGATTTCTCAACATTGTTTCAAGAGTCTGAGCTCAAGCTTAATGTCCAACTTTTGTTTTACACTTTGTTGGTAAGAAAAGCTTTTGACAAAGGTGCTCACCAATTAAAAGCTGGAATTTTTAAACTCAGATCATTCGAAGATGGTATCGATTGGCTGAATGAAGGTGATCGAATTACGGATGAGATATTAAATGATTTTCAATCGGCACTTGTATCAAAAATTGCTGAACTGTTCAATCCTGAAATTCCTTTCGTACAAACAACCGACTTAAAACAATGTTCTTTCTGTGATTATAAAGGACTGTGTAGTCGACAAGCAACCTAAGGGCATCTCATAAAACCTCGGATACTTCGTTTTACAAAAATTTTCAAATCCTCATTTACAATGGTAAACTCCGGTGTTGAAAATTTTTGCAGGCCTCGTCTGCGAGGTTTTGAGAGATGCCCTTAATACCAATTTCAATTACCACTTTTTTCGTTGGGTGATTCGGTAAGATGATCTATTAATGAGGTGATCATCGACAAAACAATACTGAATAACATCGCTACCCAAAATCCATCTACATTAAACCCATCTTTCATAACATATGAAGTTACCAAGATGATGGTGGCATTAATCACCAATAAAAATAATCCTAAAGTAACCAAAGTAATTGGAAAGGTCAGAAAGATCAAGATGGGTTTCACATACACATTCATCAAGACCAACAGCGTAGAGACAACAATAGCCATTGGCAAATTCTTTACCTCGACGCCAGGCATTAAACTAGCGATTACAAATACGGCCAAGGCAGTAGAAGCTATTTTTATTAAAAAATTCATATTGTTTGGAGTGTAAAAATAGTCTTTATTTCATACTTTTACAAAATGTTATCATTTATCCTCTCCCTCCTCTTTATATTAAATCCAACGGAAACTGTTTATCAGTTTTCTGTGAAAGATATTACAGGCAAAACCATTAAATTAAGTCAATATAAAGGAAAGAAAATTCTTTTTGTCAATGTTGCTTCAGAGTGTGGGTATACCAAGCAATACGAAGCATTACAAGCTTTATCAGAGAAATATAAGAAGACGTTGGTAGTCATTGGGGTGCCAGCAAATAATTTTGGTGGACAAGAGCCAGGAACAAATGAAGAGATAAAGGCTTTTTGCTCTAAAACGTATCAAGTTACATTTCCCTTAACTTCAAAAGTATCTGTAAAAGGTGAAAATATAGATCCTCTATTTAGTTGGTTAACGATACAAGCAAACCCTGATTTTACGGGCGATATAAAATGGAACTTTGAAAAATTCTTGGTCGATGAAAATGGAAAGTTAATTCGTCGCTTCCGTTCCAAAGTAAAACCATTGGATGAAGAACTCATCAAAACTCTTTGAGTTGATTTATGGATATTAGGAGTTATTCGTAACTAAAAGTCTTACTCCCTTTCCATGTAAACTTACGATTTCAATATTGGGGTCTTTCTTCAAATATTTCCTCAGTTTCGTAATAAATACGTCCATACTTCTTCCATTGAAGTAAGTGTCTTCGCCCCAAATTAATTTTAATGCTTTTGATCGAGGTAAAAGATCATTTTCATGTAAACAAAGCAATCGTAATAACTCTGCTTCTTTGGGTGACAATGATTCACTTTCATTTTCAGATGAGATGATCCTTAACTTATAATCGAATTGATAAATTCCAATGCTAAAATTATCCCTGCCTTCTAACGCGGAATGTCCCATGGAACGCTTTAATACCGTTTGCATTTTATAGAGAAGAACATCGGTATCAAAGGGCTTAGTAAGAAAGTCGTCTGCTCCTACTCGATAACCCGTAATCATATCCTCTTTCATTCCTTTTGCGGTGAGAAAAAACAAAGGAGTCAACTTATCAATCTCTCGAATTTGCTTGGCTAGGGAGAATCCATCCAGCTTAGGCATCATTACATCCAAAATGATTAAGTCATAACCTCCCTTGGAATACGCATCAAATCCAGCTACGCCATCACGGGCCAATGTAACATGGTAATCATTTAACTCCAGATAATTTTTCAATACATTTCCGAAATTCAAATCGTCTTCAACTAACAATATTTTTGCTTTCATGCTTTTTCATTTTCTAAGATGGGTAAACGAATAATAAATGAACTTCCTTTACCTAATTCGCTTTGTACTTCTATTTGACCATTGTGCATATCGACTATGGCTTTTACATAACTCAATCCCAATCCAAAACCCTTTACGTCATGAATATTACCCGATGTAGCTCTGAAAAAGGTTTCAAAAACCCGTTTTGAAACCTCTTTGCTCATTCCAATTCCTTTGTCGTGTATGGCAATTGTCACTTTCGTTAGATCTGAAAACACTTGAATGCGAATCGCAGGTGCTTCATTGCTATATTTATTGGCATTGTCGAGTAAATTGATGAATACATTCATGATATGATTAGGATCTGCATAAACTTGAACATCCCTTCCCTCCCAATCAATGGTGATATGACCTTCCCTTTGTTGAATAGGAAGCTGCATACTAGCAGCGGCGGATTCGATTACTTCTTTTAGCCCAATATTTTCTTTGTTGATTTTTATCTCCCCTTTATCAATTTGCGCCATTTGCAAAACGGTTTCCACTTGACGTAACATTCTTTGATTTTCATCCTTTATGATACCCGTATAAAATTCCAATTTATCTGGCGATTGACTGACACGAGGATCTTGTATAGATTCATTCGCGATGGCAATGGTTGCTATAGGGGTTTTAAACTCATGCGTCATATTATTGATAAAATCATTTTTAATGAGTGCTAATTTCTTTTGCTGTTGAATTACAAATAAGGTGAAGCCAAAACCCGTAATAATAATTCCAGTGAATAACAATGAAAACAAGAGCATCAAAAACATGCTGCTTAAAATATAATTGAACTTGTTGTTAAAGTCTAAACATAACACTTCACTTTTATTGATAATATCATTGGGGAATAAAGAAAGTTGGTATGGACTATTGATCAAAGGTAAACTATCATCCTTGTTCGTCAATAATAGCGCTTTCGGAATATTTTTCTGAAAAACTCCATACTTATAATCCAACTCTAAATCATGATTCTTGATCTCAGCCATGACAATCGAATCTAAATTACGTTTAGATATTCGATTGAAAATATTGCCTTGGGGATCTACAATTTGAAAAGTTAATTTTTGCATGATGGAATTCAACTTCTTCATTTTCGTCTTCATCCTTTTTTCCACCAATGCAATTTTCTGCTCTTCCAGCGCTGAGCTTTCATCAACTAATGGATCTATTGGATTCAGGTCATTTCCTCTGCGGTTGAAACTTAAATCAATTATTTCTCGCTGTTCAATATTTTTTTCAATTCGAATATCGATCGTTGAATCTAAATGCAAAAAAGACATTTCGCCTTCGTCATTCCACGACTTTTGCAGTAGCTTTTCCTTGCCAAATTTTTTAGTGATGGCGTCGTCAAGTTCCCTGGCTGGGTTGGGTGGTACAGGAGGCGGTGGTGGCAAGGGTGGTTCCATCGCAACGGAAGAAATGATATGAAGCAAACTATCGTTGAGTCCAACAAAAGTAATGTTTGAATCTTCCAATGAAATAAAATTATTGACGACCAATCGACGATTTTCCATTTCTTCAACCTGCTCCACAATCTTATTCATGGCCATCATTACGGTGCCATCAAATTGTTTTGCCTTACTCTCAAAATCATGTTTGATCCAATATGCTTGTAAGAGTATAAGCCCTGCCAGCGCAATACTCATCGAGATTACAATAAATTGGAATTTCCCTTTTTTCATTGACCTCAAATTTAGTGTATGTATTGGAATTAAAATGTATTTAACGATACATTAACGAGCTTTAACTCGCTGTTAACCGCAGCACCATGGAGTAAATAATAGGTTTGCATTAAACTAATAATTGACAATCATGAGAACAAAAACTGTATTACTAATTTGTTTATGCATCATTTCGGGAGGACTGATGGCACAAACTACCGACATTAAATCAAATGAAAAAAACAAAGTAAAAGTGCACATTGAAAAGGAAGTGAATGGAAAGAAGACAATTATTGATACTGTCTTTAATTCCACAGATGACAGCGCATATAAGAATTTTATGGACGAGCATGAAATGAAAGTAGAAGTTGTGGAAGGAAAGGGAAAGGATGGAAAAAAAATAAAAAAAGAAGTGATCGTTAAAATGGATGATAAGAAAGGAAATACAGAGCGTAAAATGATTTTTATAAGTCCAGATGGACCAATGCCTCCGATGCCGCCTTCTCCACCATCATTACCTGAAATCGATGAAGAGATGAAATCTTTTGATTTTAGATGGAACGATGAAAATGGAAGGAAACAAGATAGAAAAATTGAAAAAGAAATAAGAATAATGAAAATGGATGATGACGATGAAATGGAATGGAATTCCTCGGATCTCGATAAATACATCAAGGATGAAAAGTCAACCAAAAGATCACGTAGAAATAAAAATGTAAAGAAGAGAGTGATAATTATTGAAGAATATTAAAAAACCTGTATTTACGCTTAATCGTAGTTTGAGCAAGAGAATATCATGCATCAGAAACCGCATCAAAGCATTCATTTTGAGAGTAAGAAACAGTTCAAGAGCGAGAAGTGAATCAAGAAGCATTCGCTTTTCGCTCAGTTTCTCCACCGAATGCAATCGGGGCTGTTTTGCTGCTTGAGATTCTCGAGTGCTGGCTGAGGTTCTCGAGGCCAGCAAAATCTCGGTTCGTCTCGAAGCATCGGAATGGACGGTAAGTCGCACTGCTTTCGAATGGAATTATTTTTCAAGGACAAAGTAAATCCGTGAAAATTCAATTTATCCGCGTCATCCGTGTTCTAAATAAGTGTTTAATTTAGACGAAATCAATCATAATAAACCTGCCTTGCAGCACTGCGGGTCATAACCATCTTAAAAAATCAGCGCCTGCCTGCCGGATCTTTAGTAAAGGTAGGTTCCAAAAAGAATTTAGTTAAAGCTGACTCATCTCATTACCACCAACTTCCTCCCCACTCGCTCATATCCACTCTTAACAACACAAGTATACACGCCATTACTTAACTCGGGCACCTGAACAAACTGAAGAGTAC
>JANOAX010000037.1:0-5301 GCA_031411335.1 Bacteroidota bacterium | reverse complement strand
GCACTTCTGGTCTATGCGAAGAAGGAGATGTAATTACTTGGGAAGCGGTTCATTTTGGTATCAAACAAAAACTTACAGTCAAAATAACTAAAATGGAACCATTTTTATATTTCGAAGATGAAATGGTTAAGGGCGCTTTCTTGTCGATGAAACATAAACACTCCTTTGAACGACACCAAAAGGGAACCAAAATGATAGATGAATTTACATTCAAAGCACCATTCGGAATCTTCGGCTCAATTGCTGAGAAACTATTCTTGACTAAGCATATGACTAATTTCTTAAAGGAACGTAATAGGATGCTTAAGTCTTTAGCGGAGGCGATGTGACAATGTACTTACTGTTAACAACGGTATTGTAAAATTGCGGCTGTACGGCAAATATTTCAACTTCAAATCTTTATTACACATTAGTTCAGCGGCGTAGCCTTCGGCAAATCTACACCGCGACAAGACAGTTGTGGTTCTAATTCCGCAACTTCGCAAAGTCGAAGACGTTAATAAGCTTGTCCATTGTATTTCAATTAAACCATACCGCATATTTTTGTCGACGAAGTTCTAATGCAAGGTTTTTCTCCATCACTAATGCGTCTTCTTGGGTCATAGGGTCAATGTGCATATATAAACTCGGACGTAAATACTTGCCATATTTCTGAACGATTTTCGAAGCGAGGTTATGCCCATTTTTATTGCGATAGCCTGTTTTATGTTGCTCAAAACGTTCCTTGGGATCCTTACTCGTCATCCCAACATAAAGACACTCTAAAACCCCGTTAAACTGTGGATTCGCCTCTCGAAATTTCGCGTTTTCTGAAAATACTTTTTTCGATAATTCAATCACGTAAACACGATAGATCATTTTTGACATGGTGAATTGGCAAATTGGCAAGTTGGTGAATTGTGAATTGTGAATTGGTGATCCCGATAGCTATCAGGAGGTGAATGGTGTCGCGGGGCTTTGCAATGAGAAGCTGGAAGCTTGTAGCTTGTAGCTTGAAGCTAAAACTCAACTACCCTACTATAAACTTGACCATGTTTTTTCTTCAAGGATTTACATTTCTTTAATGCGCCTTTAGTCCCTGTTTTCTCCAATTTATAAAAATCGGAATAGTACTTTTTGCTGAGCATGGAATAGTAAATCTTCAATTTCTTTTTTGCAGAATTAAACGTTGAGGGCATGTTAAAATACAATTCTAAATTTCCTTTTGGCTTCAAGGTTTTAGTGGCTCTGTATTGCTCGGGCAATAAGGGATTGTTCGACTTACCAAGAAAGACAATGGCTTTGAAATCTTTTTCCGACAACTCTTCCCATTTATATCGGTTTATAAACGGAGGTAATTCGGCTTCCTGAGTATGCAAAACCATGATACTATCATTCGACGAATTATTGATGGAAATGGAATAAACCGCTTGTCCTTCGCTATCGGAAGGATATACTTGTGAGATCAAAAAAAACTGAGCATTTGTGGAATTGGGCAAAAAGAATATTCCGATGCTACACCCATAAAAACAAAGGCGAATCCATTTTTTCATATATCGAAGTTACTAAAATATAAATTAGAATCTAGCATAACCTATCAATAGCCAAAAAAAAGCCTCGTCGAAACGAGGCTTTTAAATATAAATATGTCAAGATTAACCTTGCTTCGTGCTTTGTTTGCGCTCCTTAATACGAGCACTTTTACCCACCATATCACGTAAGTAGAAAATTCTTGCTCTACGTACTTTACCACGCTTATTTACGTCGATACGGGTAATTTTTGGACTGTGAACTGGGAAAATACGCTCAACACCAACGTTTCCTGAAATTTTACGAATGGTAAAAGTTTCCGTTAAGCCTTGTCCACGACGTTGTAAAACAACACCTTGAAACTGCTGCTCACGCTCCTTGTTTCCCTCTTTAATTTTGTAGTAAACGGTAATGGTGTCGCCTGACCTGAATTCTGGCCATGATTTAGCTTCAACTAATTGCTCCTGCGCTATTTTAAGTAAGTCCATGATTTTAGATAATTTACCCTCAAATTGGGGCTGCAATATTAGTGAAAATATCGACAAGAAAGTATTTAATCTTGATTTTTTTTGATTGGATTAAACAAACCAAAAGCAAGTGTATTTAAAATATTGAATTTGAGCAATATATAATGGACAAAAATCTGATAAAAAATCTTCGAAATGGGATTAATTTAACTAGTCAAAGACAGGTCTCACGTCCTAATCAACTATTTTTTATCGATGGAATGGAAGAATTCAATTAATTTTTTTCCAATGGAAAGGTTATCAAAATGGGATTTAGCGAAGTCTTTGGCGTGTTTTCCCAACTCCTTTTGCTGGGATGGATTATCCAAGAGCGATAATACTTTTTTTGCAAACTCATCGGCAGTATTAGCTATAAGGAATTCTCTTCCATCTACCCCAAGAATCCCCTCGGCACCAATGCTAGTTGTGACAATAGCTTTTCCCATAGCCATCCCTTCCACAATCTTAACTCTCATCCCACTGCCACTAAACAAAGGTACAATCATGATTCCTCCATGACCAATGAAAGCAATATTATCATCCACAAAATCATTGACCTCTACATTTGCATTTGCAAAAGACTTGATGCTATTGGGCATTTTTTTACCTGCCAATTTAAGTTTTGCAGTTGGCTTTTTCTCTTGAACAATGGGCCAAACCTTCTTTAAAAACCATTCAATTCCTTCAATATTTGGTAACCAATCCATGGCTCCTATATGAAAAACCATTAGCGGATCGGGATGATCATTCATGGGATAATCTTGTGTATTTAAACCCACGGGTGCAATATGGATGGGCACATCTGCTCCTAGCTTAATTAATAAATCCTCGTCTTCCTTTGTCATGGCTGCAATCCCATCAACTCTATTTAATGACCATTGCTCGTAATGACGCAACCTATCGGCCAATAAATTCAAATACCATTTCCGCATCCACGATTTTTCCGTTTGAGCCAATCGTTGCCATATCAAATGTTCGATGTTATGGGTTCTTAAAATGACTTTTGCATTGGAGTACTCACGAATAACTTCCATGTAGGGAATCATGTATAAGCTCTCCAAGATGATGGTATCGAATTTTTCTTTTTTCAGGATGCGAATAAGGGCTTCTTCAAAATCACGGCGAATAAATCGAATAATATGATAAGATTCCCCAGTGAAAATATTGAAAAGTGCAGCAAAAGGATTGATTCGATTATCGAGATAAACACCTTCAATTTGCGTCATCTTTTTATACCCTTCGTCGAGTGTATTTAGATCCGTTAATTGCTTAATCGTATTAAAGGATAAAACTTTTAACTGGACACCATTTTCATACAACGACTTTTGCAAATGATACATGGCAATACTTCCCCCATCAACTGGTGGAAATGGAACACGGATGCAGAGTTGTAGAATTCTCAAAGCAGATTAGGTTTATTCTTTTGCTTAAATATTTTTTTGAAAAAACTGATATACGCATCTTTGTCAAAGATAACTGAATCATGCGTTGCTTTGTAAATTAAAAATAATCCAACCGGCAAAAGTATCATGGATGATGTCCACATCCCTCTCCAAGCTGGCAGCACTCCTTCCTTCGCGAATTTCTCCCCTGTAATACTCAAAATATGATACGTGAGAAAGAAAATAATGGAAATTACCAAGGGCATGCCGAGTCCGCCTTTACGAATGATAGCTCCTAACGGTGCGCCTATGAGAAAAAGAATAAAACAAGCCGCCGACAATGTCAATTTACGATGCCACTCTACTTCGAAACGAGCTAACTGACTATATCTTGATTCTTTTTCATCCTTCATACCCATCACAAACGACTGCATCGATCGCGCTTGATTTTTAGCATTCTCATACAGCTGATTCGTATTGGCGCGTAAACTGGTATCCAACAAAGCAAACTTCGGACTCGTTTTCATCTTCGATTTAAACTCTACCGAATCACGCAAGAATAAAAAATTATGTGAAATATTGATTGAGATTAATGAATTACTCGACAACTCCTCTTTCTTCAAGCTATCCACCGCATGACCCAATTGCATTAAATTCATCATTTGGTGTCCACCTTTGAACATATCTTCATTGGTACGGTTGAGTTGAAATTGCGATAAATCAAATCGAATAACGTATTCCTTAAAAGAATTCCGCATGAGTGGATGGGTATCTACGCCATTTTTATTCTTACTTTTCTCCTCATAACTATTTCCTTCAAACAAAGAAAGAATCAAATATCGTTGGTCAGGAGATGATTCCATCACCCCTCGTTTAGCAATTACTACTTTGCGATTTCCAATTCCTGCGGTGTGATCATAAATCATTACATTCCGAATGGTTTTACCATCGTCATCTTTTTGTCCCACTTTAATACTGTAGCCTTCAATCCCATTATAAAAAACGCCTTCACGAATCGATAATGATGGTTTTTGCTGACGAATATCGTAGAGCAATGAACCCATCTTCAAATTAGTATAAGGCAATACATTATTTGAAAAAAAGAAGGCCGTCGCACTAATCAGAAATACAGCTAAAAACAAAGGTCGCATGATGCGTTGCAAGGAAACTCCACTTGCTTTTGCAGCAGTAAGTTCAAAATGCTCAGCCATATTTCCAAACGTCATGATAGAGGATACCAGGATAGCCAAAGGAAGTGCTAAGGGAACTAAATTCGCAGAGGTATAAAACAAGAGCTCAGCAATGACTAATCCGTCGATTCCCTTCCCGACCAAATCATCAATATACTTCCATAAAAACTGCATGAGCAACACAAATAAAGAAATGAAAAAAGTAAGGAAGAATGGACTAATAAAAGACTTAATAGTAAGCGTATCTAATTTCTTCACTTTTTGTTTGGGCTTGGGTTTGCAAAAATACCCTAAGTTTGGCTAATAACGATGGAGAATCTGAAAGTAAAATTTGAAAAGGATGAGTTAGCCTTGCTCACTCAGCCTGAATTCTTCTTAACAAAGAAGCGATTAGGAGTTAAAATCAATGATTTGTTGACCCAATGCATACCTCTTATTCAAGAAAAATTAGAGGAAAATTCATCCCATCTCCCACAAAACATTGTCAATTCACAACCAAAAATTAGCAGAGGCGAGAATTATTTATCCTTTCCATGGCTAATCCTCGATTATCCGCGAGACTTTGGAAAAGATGATATTTTCGCACTCAGAACACTTTGTTGGTTTGGAAATGGGTTTAGTGTGAGTTTGCATTTATCAGGTGAATATGCCAAAAAGTATATTGATGGAATTTCTGCTAACTTATCCGTGCTTGCAAAAAACAATTTTTACATC
>JANOAX010000036.1:0-4077 GCA_031411335.1 Bacteroidota bacterium | reverse complement strand
AAAAATGTTCAACAAAGAAGTCTGGTCTGAAATCCTCTCCACCATCCGCGCTAATCGGCTTCGGACTTTCCTCACTGCTTTTAGTGTGGCTTGGGGAATTTTTATGTTGATTGTTTTACTTGGCTCTGGACAAGGTTTACGCAACGGTGCCGAAAATCAATTTCAATCCGATGCGGTGAATTCTATTTGGATCAATGGCGGAGTAACTTCCAAAGTGCATAATGGATTTCAACCCGGTAGAACCGTGCAATTGCGTAACGAAGATTTTGCAATGATTCAACGGCAGAATTCAATCGGTTCTGAAATGACCGCTAGCTACGACGGAAGAAATATACGAACGCTTAGTTACAAAAATGCAACAGGAGCCTTTACCGTTCGCTCCTGTATGCCCGATCACGATTATTTAGAAAATTGCAAATTAGAGCAAGGAAGATTTATCAACAACAATGATATTACCTCGTATCGTAAAGTTTGTGCTATTGGTAAACCGGTGGAAGAGGCCTTGTTTAATAAGGAGAATCCAATTGGTAAATACATCAACGTGGATGGCGTACCCTTTAAAGTGATAGGTCAATTTACCGATCCTGGAAGAGGTGACAATGAACGGATATACATCCCCGTTAGTACGGCTCAACGCGCATTCAATGGACAAGATAAGTTAAGCGTGATTTGGTTGAGCACAGGAAATATGACAGTAGATGAAAGTGAAAAAATGGTGGGTGATATCCGAAAATTATTATCTACCAAATACAATTTCGATCCCGAAGACCGACAAGCTGCTAGCATTTGGAACAATAGCGTTGAATACATTCGTGTCATGGAAATGCTAAGCAATATCCGAATTTTCATTTGGGTAATTGGCATTGGAACCCTCATTGCGGGGATCGTAGGCGTTAGTAATATCATGATGATTGCAGTGAAAGAAAGAACAAAAGAAATAGGAGTGCGGAAAGCGATTGGAGCGAATCCTAATTCTATCATCTCCATGATTATTCAAGAGAGTGTGTTGATTACCGCGGTGGCAGGTTACATTGGATTAATGTTCGGTGTCCTCGTGTTGGAAGGAGCCAGAAAATTCATGCCGCCCAGCGATTTCTTCCGCAATCCAGAAGTGGATTTGGGAGTTGCTGTTTCTGCAGTGATCTTGCTCGTCATCGCAGGAGCCATCGCCGGACTTATCCCCGCCTTAAGAGCCGCAAGAATTGAACCCATTGCCGCACTCCGCGATGAATAAATTAATTAAGTCCCGATAGCTATCGGGATCAGAATTAGAGTTTGATTATTGAGAGTAATATTTAAGTTTTGAAGGAATAAATCATAATTGATCATAACCATCATAAAAAATCAGTGTTCCATAAAATCATAGATTAAAGACGATGTTCGACTCCGACTCCTGGCAAGAAATCTTCGCCACCATCAAGAAAAATAAAATGCGCACCTTCCTCACTTGCTTCGGTGTGTTTTGGGGCATCTTTATGTTAGTGGTAATGATTGGTTCAGGAAATGGATTGAGCAATGGGATCATGCAGGATTTTGCGGGAACAGCAACGAATAGTTTTTTCTGTTGGGCTCAAAAAACATCCAAGCCATACAAAGGAATGAAGCCTGGTCGAAATTTTAATTTTAACAATGAAGATACTAAAGCATTAAAAGAACTTCCTGAATTAGCTGTAGTAGCGCCCATGAATCAACTGGGGAATTATAATGGAACTAATAATGTAGTTCGCGGATTAAAAACAGGTGGATTTTCGGTCTCCGGTGTTTATCCTGAATTAACTTTGATTGATGACATCAATGTAAAGACGGGCCGTTTTTTAAATCAGAATGATATTACCGATAAAAGAAAAGTAGCTATTGTCGGACTAGGTGTTGTAGAGACTTTATTTGCAAAAGATGAAAATCCTATAGGAGAATACATCAGCATCAATGGAGTTTATTTTCAAGTGATCGGCACTACCGTTCCTACTTCTTCTGGTGGTCGAGGTGAAGAACAACGCAATGAAGTGCATATTCCTTTTTCTACTTTTCAGCAAGCTTTTAATTATGGAGATATTGTAGGCTGGTATGCAGTGATGGCTTCAAAAAATATTTCTGCAAGTGTAGCAGAAGAGAAAACCTTAGCAATATTACGTGAGCGTCATAAAGTGTCGCCCGATGATGCCAATGCCATTGGTCATTGGAACATGGAAACGGAGTTTAAAAAAATGAGTGGACTCTTTTCAGGAATTAGTGGACTCGTATGGATCGTTGGTATCGGAACATTGTTGGCAGGTATTATTGGTGTGAGTAATATTATGTTAATCGTGGTGAAAGAGCGCACGAAGGAAATTGGAATTCGTCGAGCTTTGGGCGCACCTCCCATGCATATCGTTCGTCAATTAATTTTGGAGTCAGTTTTCTTAACTACCATTGCGGGGTATATTGGACTTGTATTATCCATCGGACTTACAGAAGCCATTGCTTCTGCAATTCCAAAAGATGAAGGCGGTATGTTTACCAATCCCACCATCGACCTTGATGTAGCTTTGATTGCGTTAGGAATTTTAATTGTTGCCGGCGCCATCGCCGGATTTATTCCTGCAAAAAAAGCGATTGCCATTCCTCCGGTGGAAGCATTGAGATATGATAATTAATTGTTGTAGATAAAATAAATAAAAATTTAGAAATAAAATAAAGAGTATGAAACGGATTTTTAAAATTCTTCTTGTTGTGATATTAATTGGAACATTTGTATGGACCATTTGGTTCCTCTATGCAAAATCTCAAAAGCCACCGCAAGAATTTAAAACAGAAAAGGCAACTACACTGAGCATCATTCGCAAAACGGTGGCGACAGGTTCGGTAATCCCTCGCCGTGAGGTATTCGTCAAACCACAAGTATCTGGAATCATAGAAGCCGTTTATATTGTAGCGGGAAAAATGATTAAGAAAGGTGATGTCATTGCGAAAATCAGAATTATTCCCAATATGATTAGTTTGAACGAAGCAGAGAGTAGAGTGAATCGCTCCAAAATAAATCTCGATCAAGCGCAAACCGATTTCGATCGCTACCAGAGTTTGTTTAAGGATAAAATTATTAGTCCTTCCGAGTTTCAACAATATGAAATTCGTTTACGTCAGGCACGTGAAGAAAGTACTACATCGCAAGACAATCTTGATCTTATTAAAGAAGGTGTGGCTAAGAGTACAGGAAAAACTACAAATACATTGATCCGTTCTACATTAAGTGGAATGGTATTAGACGTGCCGGTGAAAGAAGGTTTCTCTGTGATTGAAGCCAATACTTTTAATGAAGGAACAACAGTCGCCTCTATTGCTGATATGGGCGAAATGATTTTTGAAGGAAAAGTAGATGAATCAGAAGTGGGAAAAATCCATCAAGGAATGGATCTTATTCTCACAGTAGGTGCTATCGAAAATTATAAGTTTAATGCGAAACTGGAATACATCGCACCCAAAGGAGTTGCTGAGAACGGTGCTATTCAATTCCAAATTCGTGCAGCCGTAGTTATTGATACCAGTTATTTCTTGAGAGCAGGATATAGTGCTAATGCAGATATTATTCTTGATAGAAGAGATAGTGTGTTAGGAGTTCCAGAAAGTGTATTGCAATTTTCTAAGGATACCACTTGGGTAGAAGTAAAAACATCGGCAACAGATTATAAAAAGCAAATTATCAAAACGGGTATTTCTGATGGAATTAATATTGAAGTGCTGGAAGGATTGAATAAAAATGATGAGATAAAAATTCCAGCCGGAATTGAAGCAGAGAAATAGTGGATTTGAAAAGTATTCTCATAAAAAAAGTCGTCCTTTTGGGACGACTTTTTTTATGTTTTTACTAAAATAAAGCTTAGTGAGCAGCTTCAACAGCAGCAGCAGCAGTATCAACAACAGCAGCAGCAGCAGTATCAACGGTTTCAACAACTGTTTCAGTCATTTCAGTAGTAGTAGTAGTAGTGCTATCTACAGTCGTGTGAGTTGTTTAAGCAGTTTTATAACCGCCACAAACAAATTCAACAAAAAAAGTTTAAACAACAAAGATTGAAGTTAATTTTTTGATTTTTTTTTTTTTGT
>JANOAX010000035.1:0-5675 GCA_031411335.1 Bacteroidota bacterium | reverse complement strand
TGTAGAGACGCCATTAATGGCGTCTCTACACATTTCATATTAGCAGTCAAAACCAAGAGCAAAATTGTTGCTTAACCTTTAAATTAGCCTGACGCCTTTGCGATAGCTATCGGGACTCCCACTCTCCGATTCTCCTACTCTCCTACTCTCCGACTCTAAACACTACTGAAGAATATACAGGCTGATGTTATCCTCGCCACCTTTCAGGAGTAGGTACTTTTCGTTGCTGGATCCTTTCGCAATGACAGGCTTGCCTTTTCCTGAAATTGGGAATCCTTCTGCTAAACTGCCATCATGATTAAACCAAAACAATCGTTGAGGAGTGGATGCCGCAACCACTATTTTTTCACCGAAAACTAAATATTCGAATGAAACAAATGGTTCTGCATAATTGTATTTGAAAAGTGAAACGTTATCATTCGTTTTAAAGAGTAGTCCTTTTGTGGATGAGATAATCCAATCAGGAATTTGATCTCCATTTAGATCACCGTAAGTAAAAGCTATGACTGAATCGATATCGTTTTCAAAAACTCTTTTGACCGATCCGTCTCCACTCACTTGGCTTATTTGTCCCGATTCATTTTTAAAATAAAACAAGATGTTTTCATCTTCTGAAGAAATCAAAGTTTCGTTCGCATTCAAAACTATTTTCTCTTTCGCGGTAAACGATCTACTTCCTGTAAAATCCAGCGTATAACACATGCCACTTTCATCTAATAAAATCATTCGTTTCATCTTTTCATGAATCAGCACCGAACGTTGTACCACGCCAGGTAATTTAACAGTACCAAATCCGGTTATTGGTTTTCCATTTAAACCATATCCGTACATTCTTAAATTTTTGCACGGAATAAAAAATCGACCTTCTTCTACTCCATTACCTTTTATTAAACTTAATCCCGCACTCGCTTCAGCAGGTAATCGGTATGGATAATTGCCTACATCTATGCCGAGGGAATCGAAGAGATAAACAAAAGAATGCGTATTGAATACATATTGATTGCCTCCTTGACCATGATAATCTACCACTTGCACTTCTCCCAAAATAGCTGATTCCATTTTCTTCTTCCACACGACATTTCCCGTATGATCATAAGCGTAAAGTTGATTGGCTACATCTTGAACGAAGATTAATCCATTGATACCTGCAGGCATAAACGGTCCAGACGCAATGGTGGTATCCAACTTATTGTTCCAAGTCAATTGTGGTCCTAAAGTATTCTTATTAAAATAACCCAAACACCCACTGGTGGTATACATTCCATTATTATTACTAATTGAAAAAGTGAGCCCGTTCCAATTCTTTAACACATCTCCATAACTCGCAAGCCAAGTCACCCATGCAGGTGCGGCTATACTGCTAAATACTTTTTCAGATTGAGGAATAGAGCAATAAAAAAATAAATTTCCCTTTTGTGGAATATGCGATGCTAATGAAGTATACCGATCCTCCTTCACCAATAAATTACTCGTTTTATAATCATTAATATAAGCTCGCAAAACAGAAGCTTGATTTCCAACGATCAAGTAATTTCCGATGATGGTATAATAAAACTTACTTACTGGAGTGAATAAAGAGCCGAACAAATCCTTGAGAATCCATTTTCGATCAATATAACGGATAGCATATCCGTTATACAATTCTTCCTTTATTGAGCCATCACCAATCAACGTCTCCAGAGAACGTTTGCATGTGGCTGCATTTTTTACCTGTATAATCGAAAGATAATTGTTATCATTCAAGGCTCCTGCTGGTTGAGTGACCACTAAAGCAACTTCCTCTCCAATCCAATTGGTAAAATAAGGCATCAACTCAGAAGATGAACTGGGCTGTTTTGATTTCTTCTGATTTTCCTTGATGGTATTTAAAATTTGAGCAGCATCGCTCATTCCCCAAACTACTGCTGCGGATGTCTTAGCAGGCAACATTTGCACTAGCTTTCTCTCTACCGGAGTTTGATGATCGAACAGATGTATGAATGTACTGGAGTCGACCGCCAAAGTTTGACCCTGAAATGCAATAATATTGGAATGCATTTCCAAGTTCAAGATGGACCAATCGCCTAAGCGTTCTAATGGCGCTAAGTTTACTCCTGATGGATCTCGAAATTGTGTTTTCAACCATTTTGAAAACCCAGGATAATACAAGGCTACCATTAATTCTTTAGGTTGTTCCTCACAATATGTTTTAATAGAAGCGGCAGGAGAAATCAGCTTTGCATTCTTTTGTTGACGGATGGCATCTTCAATTAAAAAGGTGGTAGATGATCCAATAAAAACACCTTTAGTAACGGCCCATGAGAATTTCTTTCCGTTCATTCCACTAAATTCACGGATATCGATACCGTTATACACTCGAGTTTGAATAGATCCAGTAGTTTGCAGCAGCAAGGCGATGAGCTCTTCCGAAATATTCACAAAATCATTATCCACTTCTGCAAAATACATCAGACTAAAAGCAGATGGTCCGGTAACATGACCGCTTATCAGAAGTTGAGAAGCTTTAAAGGTAGACTTCAACGTTTCATTATTGGTGCAAATGGAATCCATAAAAATTAAGGACAGATTCCAATCTTTCAGAACCTCTACTGAATCACATTCCGACAAAAAAGAACTATTTGCTAATCGTTGTAGGTCTCCTGAAGATGGGTCTACTGTGACGATCCAGGCCACATCGGCAGGGATCATTTCATAAACGGAAGAGTTTACACTTTTTCTGAGTTGGAAGTAGAAGAACCCTCCCGCCAAAAGCAGTAAAATAACAACAGAAACAATTGACGAGCTTACGACCCTCTTCATAATGGGTGTTTGTCAAAACTACCGCTTACCTCTAAAGGAAAGTATCCTATTGATATGCACTTATGGACAAACGGCTGTTAATAGCGAAAGTGATAAATTAACATTCCGCAATAAAGGTTCATTCCATGATTATAGGTGGTATTTTTGAAAAGTTGAGCGATCATCGCCAAGTATTCTTTTCCTTATTTCAACTTACATTGAGAGAATAGCATTCAGAAAGAATATAACCTATTCCTTAAATCGACCATCTCGAATGAAAGTATAATCGGTTAACGTTCCTAAAAAGGTAATCAAATCATTTTTCTCTGCTAGTGTAAGAGGAATACCACCAGAGGCCAATATCGGATCTAATGTACTGCTAGGTTGAATTCCTGAACTATAATGATTCATAACATCCATCAACTTTTCAAATCTTCCATCGTGCATATAGGGAAAAGTTAAGACTACATTTCTCAAGGATGGTACACGGAATAAACCAGAATCTTGAGGGATCGAAGTAATAATCGCCCGACCTGGATCTTTTGTAAAATAGGAGTCGAGACCATTATTTCGGAAAGACATATCCGTTAGTAAAGGCTCCTTATGGCAAGACTCACATTTGGCGCGGAAGAGTTGCAATCCACTTAACTCCGCACTGGTCAAATTCACCTTTCCGGCCTCGTATCGATCGTACTTAGAATCGGCTGAAATCATGGATCCCATGAACTGAGCCATGGCACGCATGATGACTTGCGTTGTGATGGTATCGGAACCAAAAGCAGCCTCAAACATTCCAGGGTAACTGTTACTTCTTTTTAACTTCACGAGCACATTGGGCATCGTTTCATCCATCTCCACTGGATTAGTAATAGGTGCCAATGGTTGCACTTCCAAATGATTCACACCACCATCCCACATGAAATTAGGAAACCAAGCAATATTAAAGAGTCCAGGTGAATTCCGATTCCCCAATAAATTATCAACTCCATGACTCAATTTATGATCATTTTGAGCGAAAGCAGCAAATTGTTGATGACAGCTCCCACATGAAACGGTACTGTCTCTTGATAAAATGGGATCATAAAAAAGTTTTTTACCCAACACAAATCCTGCTGTAGTTACTGGATTATTTTGAAATTGATATACTGGATTTGGAAAACCATCCGGGACATAAAAAAATGGTTTGCTACCTTCCTCCTCACTTTTTGAGCAAGCGGAAAATAAAACCACCATTAATAAAAATGTTCCAACAGCACACTTTAATCTTTTCATTTCATTCAGTTATTAAACCTATACTTCTCCGAAGAAAAGTACAGGTTCAAAATTACATATTTTTCAATTAGGTTAATTATGAATATGTTCATAATTAAACATTTTTGCAATATTATCAGCAATTAACAATGCATTTCCGCCTTGTACCATTTGAGTATTCAACGTAGCAATACTAATTGTATTTTGTGCAGAAAACACTTTTAATATATCGGCTAACACATGGATTTCTGCTCTTCGTGTTCCGTTCACGATCAAACTTTCTCCACCGAAAGTAATCTCTACTTCACGATTCGCATTGTTGCTACCACTAAATCCACCGATATGGTAAATATATGAAGAATCGGGTTGTGTAGATGCAGGAGATTTGCCTTCTATTTTAAAGAA
Source organism: Bacteroidota bacterium (assembly GCA_031411335.1). GTDB lineage: Bacteria > Bacteroidota > Bacteroidia > AKYH767-A > OLB10 > JAJTFW01. Next base: position 1,241 of record JANOAX010000035.1, on the reverse strand, counting down.
AACATAGCCCGTGGACCATGTCCAGAACATTCCGTTCGCTGGATCTAAAGCTCCCGTTTGAGCGCCACTTACATTTCTGGCAGAATCAATACCTACCGTAAAGCGAATACTGGTATACGTTCCGCCTGGCACATTCGGTACATGTAAAATCGTTGTTGCTTGATTTACTTCATCAACTAAAAAATAACTTTCAGGCATTTCATAAACTAATGCACCTGCATTATATAATTGAATTTTAGAAATATAATATTTCAATTTACTAACACTAAATAATTCTCCTGAGCTATTTGTATAGAATGTATTTCCTGTCTCATCCACATTCGGCGACAATCCTGCTATGTTAGCCAAATCGAGTATTACCGTTCCCGATGCATAGACAGGTGCTGGATCTTCTTTTTTATCACTCTCACATGAAATGAAACTAATGGATATAAGGCATAAACATGCCAGCATAAATTTTGATTTAATCATTTTTTTAATTTTTATTGTTTTAAATAGAATGGTTACATGCTACCTCTGTTATTTCAACAAAAAAATAGCATAAAAAGTTTAGATGCTAAAAATAACTATGCAGTTGGTGGTCGAAAATCAATCAATAAAACAGTTAAATATCCTTTACTTTTATAGGGGGGAAATCTAAAATTAATACTATTTTCTAAAATGGTTTCCAAAGCTACAATTGGTGCTAAAGAAAACATTTCAAATTTAACTTGTGAATTGCTCCCTTGTTTTCGCTCTTGTTCATCTTGAGCTTTTAGTTCTTTGATTAAATAACATCCTTCTTTACAGGAATTGTTGGGAACATCTTTCTTTTCACATAAAATAGTAGCGAAATAATCGTGACGAAGCTCATAATTCAATAAAAGTATAGATCGAGAAATGGACCCAATAAAAAAGAACATTATGATAAGGAGAGAAAAAATCCATTTTTGCATATTTACAAATGTAAGAGTCACGAACAAAAGAAAATATGATAATATTCAGTTTCTAAAAATGACCCTGCGAACCTTATACAATCATATAATTATCAGCACCTTGTATTAACTTACCGACGTAAAAATTTACTATTTATAGGCTTTTCAGCAAAATTTATTAGGAAACACTAAGAATAACTGCGATTCATCTTAATAAGCTAACCAGAATTTTCCAATTATATTCCTGTACTCTTCAACAGAAAAGTACAGGAATAAAATAATTGGTTAATTTCAGTTATTATGCAAATGATCGAAAGAAAACATTTG
>JANOAX010000034.1:0-14924 GCA_031411335.1 Bacteroidota bacterium | reverse complement strand
GCTTGACTCTTTTCTAATTCTTTTAAATCTACTTTCGACAAATCCCAGTCGCCTGCTTCCATGCTATGTTTGAATTCTTCGCCGTATTTGATTACACCTGATTCAATCATCTCACGCAACAAATCGTTTCCTTCACGAGTACGCTCTCCTACACCAGCAAATACAGAAAGACCGGCATATCCTTTTGCGATATTATTAATCAATTCCATGATCAATACCGTCTTTCCTACACCTGCACCACCGAACAAACCAATTTTTCCTCCTTTGGAGTATGGCTCTAATAAGTCGATTACTTTAATACCAGTGAAGAGTACTTCAGCTTCTGTCGATAAATCTTCAAATCTTGGAGCATCGCGGTGAATAGAAAGTCCGTTTGAATTGTCAACATCGTTGATTCCATCAATAGCTTCTCCAACAACGTTGAATAGACGCCCTTTGATTTTCTCACCAACCGGCATTTTAATAGCGGAACCAGTAGCAACTACTTCCATTCCACGAACTAATCCGTCTGTAGAATCCATCGCAATCGCACGAACAGTATCTTCACCGATGTGCTGTTGACATTCCAAAATAATTTTCTGACCATTTGGTCGGATGATCTCTAGAGCCTCTAATATGTTTGGGAGTTGAATTCCTTCACCTTCAAAGCTTACATCGATAACGGGACCAATGACTTGAACGATTTTACCTTTATTCATGGTTGGGTATTTGAATTTGAGGGTGCAAAAATAGATAAAAAAGCGCACGCAATGAAGTAAAACCTATTTTTGCTTCAATATATGTTTATCAACATTTTTACGCAATTTTGTTGATAATAATGGGCTGAAAGCGAAGATGCAAATATATAGAAATATTAACGAATATATTAAACCTCAATATCCTATAGTTACTGTTGGGACATTTGATGGCGTACATATCGGTCATAAAATGATCCTCGAACGTCTGTCTGCTTTAGCAAAAGAAAAGGGCGGAGAGGTCGTTTTGCTCACTTTTTACCCACATCCTCGAAAAGTTTTATTTCAAGATTCAGCTCAATTGGAAATGATTACATCGCTAGATGATAAAATTTCGTTGATGAAGCATTTTGGCGTAAATCATCTTGTTATTCAGCCATTTACGATTGATTTCTCAAAGATGGAATACGAAGATTTTGTGAAAAATATTTTAGTAGAGAAGTTAGGGGTTAAAACTTTGGTCATCGGCTACGATCATCAGTTTGGTCATCAGCGAAAAGGTTCCATGCAAGAACTTGAAAAAATGGCGCCTCAATTGGGATTTGAAGTGGAAGAAATTCCAGAGCAAGATATTGATGCCATTGCGGTAAGCTCCACTCGAATTCGAAATGCACTCAAGAGAGGAGAAGTGAATATTGCAGCTCATTTATTAGGCTACGATTACCGACTTTCAGGACGAGTAATTAAGGGTAAACAGTTGGGTCGCACCCTTGGATTTCCTACTGCAAATATGCAGTGTAATGATCCCGATCAATTAGTTCCCGCAAATGGTATCTATGCAGTCATGGTAGAGTGGGAAGGGAACATGTTGAAAGGTGCCTTGAGTATCGGACACCGTCCCACATTCGATAATGGCGATCGAACCATCGAAGTTCATATTTTGGGTTTTGATGAAGATATTTATGGTGAAGCCATCACGCTTCATTTTAAGCAATACCTCCGACCTGAATTAAAATTTCATTCGGCTGAAGACCTCGTTGCTCAAATGAATAAGGATGTAGAGCAATGTTGTGAATTGCTTCGGTAAGGAAGAAAAGGCTAGATAAAGTTATCTACATCTCACTTTTGAATAATTTTTTATTTTTTTCGTTTAGTCTTTGTTGTCCTGCTTAACTTCACCATTCATGTTGAACCCAACCATTTCCCTTGTTTTCTTATTCTTCATTCTTGCTATCCAAAGTCAAGGACAAATTTTATTGGATACTTTAATGCTCAGTCAGCAAAAAACATTTAAATCTGTTGCCACTGCATCCCTAAATCCAGATTCCGTTTTTAAACTCGATTTGAGTAAGCAAAAACATAAAGTAGTTCCAGAAGAGATTAGAAAATTTAAAAACTTGCAAGTTTTAAAGTTGTCAAGAAATAGATTGAAAGAGATTCCTGAATGGATCGGTGAATTGAAAAATTTGCAAGTACTAGATGTGAGTTATAATAAAATAAAAGTAATTCCCGATTCGATAAGTAATTGTACTCAATTAATTCATTTGGGATTGAATCGAAACGTGATTGAAACCTTGCCGCATACCATAGGTCGACTTGAATTTTTGGAGGTGATAGAGCTATGGGATAATGAAATTATTGCCCTTCCCGAAGAAATTAAACACTTGCATAATTTAAAAACGTTAGAGTTAAGAGGGATTTTATTTTCACAGGAAGAACAAGAACAAATTTATAATTTATTGCCCGAAACAAATGTGTTTTTTTCACCCAGTTGTAATTGTAAAAATTAATTTGACATTCATAATGAATCGCGACAGTAATTATAATTTGATAGTATTGTAGAACTTATTTACTTAAACAATGTACGCACCTTCACATTACAGTATTAGCGACCAAGAGCAACTTTTATCGTTTATCAAAGAGTTTCCTTTTGCGGTTTTTATTTTGAAGGAAGAAGAGTTTCCATTGGCAACACATATCCCCATGGAAGTGGTGATGGAAGGAGATAAACTGTTTTTATACGGTCATATTTCTAACATGAATCCACAAGCTATTTTTATTGGGAAAGAAGAAGTGAAGGCCATGGCTGTTTTTTCTGCAGGCCATACTTACGTTTCTTCATCTTGGTATAGTCACCCCAATGTTTCAACATGGAATTATAGAGCAGTGCATGTAAGCGGAAATTTAGTTGCGCTTTCTGTAGATGAGTTCAAAGCGCATTTGTATCGGATGCAAAATACCTATGAAAAAGGTCAAGAAAAACCTGCATTAGCAGAAAATTTACCAGATGGACTTTTCGAAAAATTTATCAAAGCCATTCGCGGATTTAAAATTGAAGTGGTAAAGATGGAAGGAGCCTGGAAACTCAGTCAAAATAGAAATGAAAAAGATCACCAGGCTATCATTGACGAATTGCAAAAATCAGAAGATGCCGGAGCACAGGAAATTGCGAAAGAAATGAAAAAGAGAAATTGATTTTTTGTTGATGGATTATTTTTTTATCAATTTTCAAAATTGATTTATGATAAATATTTCTCAAAACATTTACTGGCTTCCACACCTGCATATTGTCCGTAATTAGGAATAAGATTGTAATTGTTTTTTGTATAAAGCCGAATCGCCTCGGGTTGATTTTCTCCAGTTTCCAAAATGCATTTTTTGTAACCTAATTCTGCTGCCCATTTTTCAAGATCTTTTAAAACGAAAGAAGCAATTCCTTTCCCCCGATATACTAGTGGAACAAACATTCTTTTCACTTCCATCGTTTCCTCATTCCATTCCTTGATGGCACCACATCCCACAGCTTCTGAATTTTCATAAGCAACCACTACATACTTTATATTATCTGATTTATTATACTGCGCATAAAATGCATGATCTTCGCCATCTCTAATTTTTAATTCGTGATCAAGATCAAGGACCAGAGATTGGAAATGAGGATGGTTTGAATTTGTTCTTTTAATTTGAATCATCAATCAAATGATTATTGACATTTTAGACTAAATTGAAAAATATACTTTCCAATAATTTTCAATTTAAGGTACGTTAAAATAGAAGGTATCGGAAGGAGCTGATAATTGCATGTCTGCTTTGCGAAAGTGAATGACCACCCAGGCAGGACCGGAAGGGTAGAATGCTAGATCATTTTTGCCGGAACTATCTTTGTCTATAACGGATTGTGAACCCATGCTTCGATTCAAGATAATTTTATCAATATATTTCCAGCTGGAAATATTGTTCTTTTTCACATCGAATTCAATTCTCTTATAAGAGGGAAGTTGATTTACACTTTTGATACTAAGCACAGATTTAATATAGCTTGGTTCAAGATTATTAATAGGTAATTCCTCTACTTCTGATTTTTTACAAGCACCAAAAATGAGAAGAAAGGTTAAGATTAAATTTTTTAAGTTTTTCATTTGATTAAAAATATTGCTGTTAGATTTCCGGTATTTAATATCGGATCATAATATGGAGTAATACTACTTAATTGCGGTACATCCTCTTTGTATACTGATTTGTGATTATTATAATATCTATAACTTAAATAACTTCCGATAACTGCAGTTCCTGCTACTGCAATAAAGGCGACGTTTCTATATGATCTATAAGTTTTGAAGTCATCCAATGAATTATTATAATTTTCTTTTGCATTTGCGATTTCTGCAGGGCTAACACTTGATAAATATGTTGATTTATTGATGTTGGCTTTATCTTCAAAATCTGTGGCCTTATCGTTCAAAATTATCCCGGCTGTGGCTAAAAAAAGAGCTGTTCCTATCGTTATTCGGAATCCTCTTTTCTGTTTTTTTACATCGGCACGATATCTTAAATATTCATCACTTCTATCTAATTTTAATTTGCTATCCGTAGATTTATTCGCTTCTATGGAAATCGTATCAATATGTAATTTGTATCCTTGAGCCCAAACTTTTAAAACATATTTTCCGGGATTTAAGTTGTAAACCTGAAAGGGGTTGATTTTAGAAGAGTCTAGTCTAATGATGGCATTTACAGGCAGAGGGTGTATAACAAAATACCCATGACCCTGCCCAAACAGTTGTTGGACAAATAGGAAATAGAGAATGGTTAAGAGGATTTTTTTCATAGATCGTTACTAAAATGAATATGGATTCAAAAGTATTTATTTTAATGATGAAGGGTGTAATAAATTTCCTGTTTATTAATTTTTTCAAGTTTGATGAATACCTTCTATCTTTATCACCATATATTATTGTATTGGATCAAGACAAAACGTTATCGCCAGGTCGACTAGCCTGGGTAAAACTGAAGCATCATAAATCGGCCATGTTCGGTTTGACGGTGATTGCCCTTTCCATTTTCGTTGCTGTGTTTTGCTATGTATTGGTTCCCGATAATAGCCCTGATTCCAACTCGATGAATCTTCAAGTGAGTTTGCAACCTCCGGGAACTTCCATTTCCTTTTTGAAAATTCCAAAACAACATGATCAGGAAAAATCTTTGTTGAGCAAATGGATGGGCGGAAATCCATCTGCCCATAAATTTATCCCATTGTTTGATTGGAAAGTGCAACGTGATTCTCTTTTTTACAGAGAATATTCAGGGGATTATTCGAGTCCGGGGGAATCGGGTGTAGTGTCATTGGCGAGTTTGATTGAAAAGGAAGACGCCGTCTCAAGCTCTAATAAGACGACTTCCGCTGATCAGTTCATCTCGAAAAAAACATTTTATTTAGGAACCGATCGTTTTGGTCGGGACTTGTTAAGTCGATTGATGGTGGCCACGCGAGTATCTTTATCGGTGGGTTTAATTGCTGTTGTCATCTCCTTATTTATTGGAATCGGATTGGGTTCCTTAGCTGGATTTTACCGTGGATGGGTCGATAAAATTATTTTATGGTTCATTAATGTGATCTGGTCAATTCCAACTTTATTATTGGTGGTAGCCATCACCATGGCTTTAGGAAAAGGCTTTATTCAGGTATTCATAGCGGTTGGACTCACCATGTGGGTAGAGGTAGCTCGATTAGTTCGCGGACAATTTTTCTCTTTACGTGAACAGCAATATGTGGAAGCAGGAAGGGCATTAGGGTTTAATGATAGTCGGATAATTCTCTGGCATATTCTTCCAAACATTATTGGACCCGTCATTGTGATCGCAGCTTCTAATTTTGCATCTGCTATTTTACTAGAAGCAGGCTTGAGCTTTTTGGGGATGGGCGCACAACCACCCACACCAAGTTGGGGAATGATGATCAAAGAAAACTATTCCTACATTGTTGTCGATGCTGCTTGGTTAGCTATTTTCCCAGGGGTAGCCATCGCTTTAATGGTACTTTCATTTACATTATTGGGGAATGGTTTGAGGGATGCTTTCGATACCCGAAGCACTTAAAAAATCAATTTCAAGTATCATTTTTAAATAAAAATTGTTTCCAAGAAGTGATGGTTTATTTATTTGAAAAACCCATCTCACCTTGAAATTCACACTTATAAAAAATAAAGCCCATAAAAAAAGGCTACCTCATTGAGATAGCCTTTTCTATACTTTTCTTAAGGATTAAGAAAGGTGCTTGTTAACAAGCTTAGTCATTTCAAACATTGAAACTTGACCTCTTCCTCCGAAAACAACTTTCAATTTATCATCAGCATTAATCATACGACGATTTTTCTTGTCTTGTAAGTTGTTCTTTTTAATGTAACCCCAGATTTTTTTAACTACTTCAGTACGTGGAACTGCTCCAGCACCAATAACCGCAGCCAATGAAGAGCTTGGAGTCATTGCTTTCATGAAAGCAGCATTAGGAGTACGTTTTACTTTTGCTTTTTTAGGAGCAGCAGCTTTCTTCGCAGCTTTCTTAGGAGCAGCAGCTTTCTTAGCGGCTTTCTTAGGAGCAGCAGCTTTCTTAGCGGCTTTCTTAGGAGCAGCTTTTTTCGCAGCTTTCTTAGGAGCAGCAGCTTTTTTCGCAGCTTTCTTAGGAGCAGCTTTCTTTGCAGCTTTTTTAGGAGCAGCTTTTTTTGCAGCTTTTTTAGGAGCAGCTTTCTTTGTAGCCTTCTTAGCAGGTTTTGCTTTTTTAGTTGCCATTGTTTTTTTTTGTTTAATGATTTTGAATGATGCTAATTTATCTCAGTTAACAATTTCATAGAGCGGTGTTCCTAATAATTTATTAACAATGCAGGAGTGCGAAATTGTTAGTTTCAGAGGGGGCTCAGAGGAGAAATTATTTTCTAAAATATTTCGATTTTTTTTACGAGATAAAAAAGCAGATTTTCAGAGGAGAAATCGTTAGTTTTTATGATGATGTAATAATACCATCCACGCCTCGTGTGTGTCCCCTTTTTCGAGTAAGTGATGGGCTGCGAGGTGTACCGCCATTGTTAAATTCTCTCTATCACCTTTCAATGTGTCGAAGAATTTTTTCACATCTTCTCGGTTCGAGTACGTAAAAATTTCCTCTGTAGATGGCAAATTTTCGGTGTTTCCTAGCAGTCCCAAATCGTTTCCAGTAAGAATTTTACTGGTCCTGATGGGTTCTGGAAGTGCATCCACACCCATCCCCAAAGTAGTTAGCGGCTTGGGAACGACAAATAATCCTTTGGCAGCTCTGCTGTACCAATTCCCACCTAAACGTGCAACCTGATCGATCTTAAATGGGTCGATGGCTCCCTTTTCATCCAGCACATCTTCCCGAATATGCATTAAAACAATCTCGCAAATAACCAACATGGCTGCACCACCTCGGGTTCCAGTTTCGATAATTTGTTTGACTTTGCATTCCATCTGGGCCGGTGATTCAAGTACACGTGGAGGTTTTACCAGTAACGAATCTTGCATCGTGAATCCTGATTTAACAAATTCGTTCACGCCTTTTGGATACTCGGTACTTGCCAGCGACATCTGTTGTACCATATCGTAGCTTACTATATTTATTACCACTTCGTCAATTTCACGAACGTTGTCTAATGTGTTTTTAGTGGCCCCATCACGCCCGCGCAAGGCCGGACTAAATATCAAAGTCGCAGGATTGGAACCAAAAGCATTGAAAAAACTGAACGGGCTTAAATTTACATTTCCGTTTTTATCGATGGTACTGGCAAAGGCAATGGGGCGGGGAGCCACGGCACCTAAGAGGTACGCATGCATTTCTTGGGTCTTAATTTCAGCGGGATTTACAGTTCTAAATGACATAATTTCTTAATTGATTGATTTTAGGTTGCTAAATTCAGAAAGTATCCGGTATAATCATGCCTTTATTGCTAAAAAGATTGTTATTTTTGCCCTCCGATTGGAAGGAACGCAGATTATGGTTTGTTCTGAATCGATTGGGATGTTCTTTGTCTTCATTATTGAAATCGCGCATGTGGCGTAATTGGTAGCCGCGCCAGACTTAGGATCTGGTGCCTCACGGCGTGGGGGTTCGAGTCCCTCCATGCGCACGATTAGCTCCGATCTTAGGGTCGGAGCTATCATTAATGATTTGCAGGAACCCTGCTTCTATTAAAAGATATAGAATTTTCTAACATGACATCCACTTTGTCACCATGAGATGGAATGTTAGGTTTATCAATAAGTAACTCCATTTAATACTATGAATATTTTACAAGAGAACATCGATACACTAAATGCAGTGTTGAAGGTGCAGTTAACGCCTGAAGATTATAAGCCGCAGGTGGATGATGCCATCCGTAAATATAAGAAGAAAGCTTCGATGCCTGGTTTTCGTCCCGGTCATGTGCCTGAGAATTTGGTGCGCAAAATGTACGGTAAATCAGTTTTGGTAGATGAGTTGAATCGTATCGTAGCCGATTCTGTCGATAAATTTATTACCGAGAATAAACTCAACGTATTGGGAAATCCAATGCCAAAGCCCGATAACGATTTTGAAATGAATTGGGATAAACCCGAAAATTTTGAGTTTGCTTTCGATTTAGCATTGGCACCAGAAGTGAATTTGTCTTTGCCTACTTCTCATACTTTTACTGCCTATGATGTGCAAGTGGAAGAGAAGTCCATCGATGAAGAAATCGACAAATTGGCACGCCGCTTTGGAAATTATACGAGCCCGGAAGTAACCGATGCTGATTGCTCCGTGTACGGAACTTTCCGCGAAGTGGATGCTACCGGAAATGTTATAGAAGGTGGACATACCCATCAAGCCTTTATGACCATCAATAATATTGCGAATGAAACTTCACGTGCTAAGTTCTATGGAGTAAAAGTTTCTGATGCCATTACTTTTAATCCAGTAGCCGACATCCGAATTGAATCAGAGGTAAAATATCTTTTAGGGATTAAAGAAGGAAATGTATCGGACTATGACAAAGATTTCCAATTTACTATAGAACGTATTAATAAAGTAGAGAAAGCAGAGTTCAATCAAGCGTTGTTTGATCAGGTTTATGGTGAGAATGTGGTAACCGATATCGCTAGTTTCCGTGAAAAAATTCGTGGTGAGATTGCCCAAGGATACGGATATGAATCCGAGAATTCCTTAAAACATGAAATGGAAGATGTACTTTTGAAGGAAGCAAATTTGACTTTGCCCGATGAGTTCTTGAAAAGATGGTTGAAGCAAACCAATGAAAAAATTACCGATGAGCAATTGGTAAATGAATACCATCAGTATGCCCGCGACCTGAAATGGAGATTGATCGAGAATAAAATCTATGCCGATCAAAACATGACTATTAATAAGGAGGAGATTGAAAATTACGCAAGAACCATGATCATCGATCAATATATGCGTTATGGACAAGCGCACATGTTGGATGAGGAGAAGTTGAAAGAGATGACCGTGAAGTATGTAAGTAACCAAGAATCAGTACAAAGAATAGTAGAAAGCTTAAGTGGAAGAAAAGTGTTCGAATACCTGAACCAAATCGTAACGAAAGACGTTAAAAAGATCAGCCATGATGAGTTTATTGACCTCATGGGCCGTCATAAACACCATCATTAATCTTATTCTTAACCTTAATCTTTAAAACAACCTATGGACTTCCGTAAAGAATTTACCAAGTATGCAGTGAAACATCGTGGCATGAGTAGTAATGGTGTGGATAGTTATATCAGCTCCGTGTATGCCGATTATATTTCTCCTACCATTATTGAAGAGCGTCAATTAAACGTTGCCCAAATGGACGTGTTTTCACGTTTGATGATGGATCGTATTATCTTTTTAGGAGTTGGTATTAATGATTATGTAGCTAATATTATTCAAGCTCAGTTGTTGTTTTTGGAATCATCAGATGCAAAAAGAGATATTACCATTTATATTAATAGTCCAGGTGGATCTGTATATGCAGGTTTAGGTATTTATGATACCATGCAATACATTCAACCCGATGTATCCATCGTTTGTACTGGAATTGCAGCCTCTATGGCCGCTGTTCTTTTATGTTCTGGTGCTAGTGGAAAACGCAGTGCATTAAAGCATAGTCGTGTAATGATTCACCAACCGATGGGTGGAGCAGAAGGTCAAGCTTCCGATATCGAAATTACTGCAAGAGAAATTCAGAAGTTGAAAAAGGAGCTTTATGAAATCATTTCACAACATAGTGGAAAGGATTATGAGCAAGTGTGGAAGGATTCAGATCGTGATTATTGGATGACCGCTCAGGAAGCCAAAGATTATGGTATGATTGACGAAGTTCTCTTCAAAACGAAGAATAAATAATATTGAAAAATAGTCCTAAAACCGATCCTCCATTGGGCGGATCGGTTTTATGCTTAAATAAAAATTACCTTGAAGCAGAAGCAAGAAATAGTATGTTCATTTTGTGGCCGTGATAAAAGTCAGGCTAACGTTTTAATTGCCGGCATCAATGGTCATATTTGTGATCAATGTGTGACCCAAGCGCAGTCCATTATTGGTGATGAACAGGACCAAAAGCTGAAGTCGAATATTGGTACTCCATTAACATTACCGAAGCCTGCTGAAATAAAAAAGTTTTTAGATGAATACATCATCGGACAAGAGCAAGCAAAGAAAGTGATTTCTGTAGCTGTATATAACCATTACAAACGTCTCATCCATAAAAGCAAAATCGGTAAAGATGATGTGGAGTTGGAAAAATCGAATATCGTGATGGTGGGGGAGACAGGAACTGGAAAAACATTGTTAGCGCGTACCATTGCTAAATTATTAAAGGTTCCTTTTTGCATTGCTGATGCTACTGTTTTAACGGAAGCGGGTTATGTAGGTGAAGATGTAGAACACGTTCTTGCACGACTTTTACAAAGCGCCGATTACGATGTGGCTGCTGCAGAAAGAGGAATTGTTTTCATCGATGAGATTGACAAGATCGCTCGCAAGAGTGATAACCCATCCATCACCCGTGATGTATCTGGAGAAGGTGTTCAACAAGGATTGTTGAAAATGTTAGAGAGTTCAGTTGTGAATGTGCCACCGCAAGGAGGAAGAAAACATCCAGAGCAAAAGTTGATTCCGATCAACACTCAAAATATTTTATTCATTTGTGGAGGTGCTTTTGATGGTATCGATAAAATCATCAATCGCCGACTTCAAGCCAATGCCATTGGCTATTCTCAAAAATCCGAGACTCAAATTGACCACGATAATTTAGTGCAATATGTGAGTCCGGTTGATTTAAAAACATTTGGATTAATTCCAGAGTTAATTGGCCGTTTGCCTGTGATTACTCATCTAGCCGCGTTAGATGCTTCTGCATTACGTCGTATTTTAACAGAACCTAAAAATGCATTAACCCGCCAATATCAGAAGTTGTTTGATATGGAAAACATCAAACTTACTTTTGATGACGAAGCCCTTGATTTAATTGTGACCAAAGCGGTAGAATTCAAATTAGGAGCACGTGGTTTGCGCAGTATTTGTGAGGCAATCATGTTAGACGCCATGTTTGAAGTTCCAAGTGGAAAAGCAGCTAAAGATTTTACGATCACATTAGCCTACGCCAACGAAAAGTTAAATAGCTCGACTATTAAGCAACTTAAAGTAGCGTAGAAACTGGTGAATTGGCAAATTGGTGGATTGGCAAATTGGTTTTCAAGATGGCTGGTTAGCTCAAAGCAAGATTTTCGCGTATTAGCGTATTAGTCTAGATTCGTAATTAGTATATTCGTATTGATTCGTAATTCGTAACCTATTTCGCATTTCGTGTTCATTCGCTTTTCGCGTCATTACCCGATGCGCTGATAAATACTAAAAGTATAATTATACTTATTCTTTTCATCCGCTTTATGCATTTCCATATGCACCATCTTCCAACCGCTCAAGCTAAATTCTGGAAAAAATGCATCGGCGTCTTTCTTCGTTTCCACTCTTGTTAAATAAATTTTGTCGGCCACTTGTATGGCTTGACGGTAGATGGTGGCTCCGCCAATAATAAAAACCTCCTCGTTCTTCTTGCATGATTTAATGGCTGAGAACAAATCTTCCATTACTTCGCAACCTTCGGCCACAAAATCCTTGTTTCTGGAAAGTACAATATTTCTACGATTAGGTAAAGCCTTGCCAATGGATTCATAGGTGAGCCGACCCATGATGACGGTGTTTCCACTTGTGATTTTTTTGAAGTATTTCAGATCGGCCGGCAGGTGCCATAAAAGCTGATTGTCCTTGCCAATTCCAAGGTTTTTATCGACTGCTGCTATCAAAGAAAGGATCATGGGTTATCAATTTAACTCTGTTATGGCGATGAAATTACATAATAAAACATTTGATTGCTTGAATCATTGATTTTTAATAGGTTTGTTTAATTAAACGAAGTAAATTTATTGTTATCAAAAGGTCTATTTCACATTAATTTTTTGTAAAATCGTAAACCAATTCAAAAACATGAAACAACTACTTATTAGCCTCGGGTTTTTATGCTTGATTTCAGCATGTAAGAAGGAAGCCGGTGAAGGAGGAAACTCGGTCATTCAAGGTAAGATTTTAGAGAGAACGTATACTGCTTTCCCAACCATTTATTCAGATAAAGCAGCGCTTGAAAAAGATGTTTATATCATTTATGGTGATGATAACAGCACTTTCGATGATCGTACCCGAACCAGTTTTGATGGTAGTTTTAAATTCGAGTTTTTGAGAAAGGGGAAGTATAGAATTTTTGTATACACTGAAGATACCGTCTTAACCAATTTTGGAAAAGATGTCCCCATTTTCTTGGATACTGAAATCAAGAAGAACAAATCAGAAGTAAACCTGCCTACTGTGACTACAGTAAATTTGTAGATTGATGGATTTGCAACAACAGTTAGCCCAATTCCCGCCTATCTCTTTAAAAGAGATGGATGAAGTGGCGTTGACGAATAGAATTGATACAAAGTATATCTTCCATGCCCATCTTTTAGAAGAGGTCTTGAATTCTCTCTTGAAAGAGTATTCTATCTTGAACATTGATGGAACGAAGATGCATTTGTATGAAACCTTGTATTTTGATGATTGCGATTTGAATTTGTATCTCAATCACCATAACCAACGTGGTAGTCGTTATAAATTACGATTGCGTCGTTATGGAAGTTCATCCATTAGTTTTATCGAAGTAAAAGCGAAGACCAACAAAGGCAGGACCATAAAATCGAGAAAGAAAACAGTTCAGTTCGAAAAGTCTTTGCATCCTGATCAATTGACATTTTTTAGAGAGGTTACTCAAAAAGAGCAAGGTGAGTGGCAGTGTTCTAGTTGTATCAATTTTAATCGAATTACGCTAGTGAGTTTAAATCCACCAGAAAGAATGACACTGGATTTAAACCTTCAGTTTTTAGACGATCACAGTAATGTGAAGTTTGAAAATATTATTGTTGCAGAAGTGAAGCAAGGGAGTAAAGCCCCTTCCGCTTTTATTAATGAAATGAAAAAGCGAAGGATTCAACCTTCTTCCATTTCTAAATATTGCCTTGGACTCTCTCTTTTGCGTCCATCATTGAAACAAAATTTATTTAAGAAACAACAATTACTCATTAAAAATATTCAAAACAGAGCATAATTATGGATTTAGAATTGTTTGATAAACTAGGAGATAAATTTTTTATTCGATTTATTATTGATTTGGTAGCGGTGACAACAATTGTCTTTGCGATTTACTTGCCAAATTATAAAAAGCGTGATCACGTATTTACGTTTTTTATGTTTAACGTAATCATATACATCATCACTTATTTGTTAAGTAAGGTTGAGATGTCGTTTGGTGCAGCCTTTGGACTCTTTGCCGTTTTCTCACTTTTGAGGTATCGTACAGAAAATATCTCAGAAAAGGATATGACCTATTTGTTGTTGTTCATTGCAATGGGATTGATTAACTCCACCGTGAAAGGAACCTATTTCGAATCTTTCGTATTGAACGGAATTTTAATGTTTGCAGCCTGGGTGTTAGATGGAGGTGTACTCGTGAAAAACGAAAAGACGCAAACCATCCAATATGAAAAAATTGAAAATGTAAGAGACGATAAGGAGCAAGAACTGTTGGCTGATCTTCGTGAACGCACAGGATTAAAAATTCACAAGGTTTCTGTAGTTTATATCGACTTTGTAAAGGACAGCGCCGAACTTAAAATTTATTTTTATTGAAATGTTGATTCGACGCGTTTCATTTTTAATGATGCTTTTTTTTCCTTTGATGGGCTCCAGTCAAGTAACTTGGGAAAATCAAGTGTGGACATCCGTTTCGCTCGAGAAAAAAATTATCAATAAAACGAAAGCAGAAATCACGTTGGAGTCGAGGTGGAGCCTTGATCCATTAATGGCATTGAGGTATTTTCCGAATGTGGCGCTTCAGCGTAAATGGTCCGATCTATTTTCAACTACATTACATTACCGATATATTACTTCCAATAAAGGATTAGGTCATCGTGAATCAACACATCGATTAATGCTAGATGCTATTCTCGGTCATACTTTCAAAAAAACCGATGTGGCATTACGTTTTAGAGCAGGAAAAGAAGATGAGGTAGGGGTGAATGATGATATTTTTTCATTCACTCAATTTGTCTTTCGTCAAAAGTTAAGCGTAAAACGTAAATTGTTTAAGCAGGAATTTTCATTCAGCATAGAACAATTTGAAACCATCATTGGCGAAGATGTACTTTACGATCAACGTCGTTACACATTAGGTTCCGAGCACAAAATCAATAAACGCAATTACATTTCCTTTTTTATAATGTATCAGGATCTTATTTATACCCGTAGAATGAATTTTGGGACGGGGTATGTGTTTAAATTTGATAAATGATTATTTTAATAACCAATCCAATGGTTTAATAACAAAGCCCAGGGTTTAAACCCTGGGCTTT
>JANOAX010000033.1:0-20881 GCA_031411335.1 Bacteroidota bacterium | reverse complement strand
GAGGTTTGGCACCTCGATGTCGGCTCGTCACATCCTGGGGCTGGAGAAGGTCCCAAGGGTTCGGCTGTTCGCCGATTAAAGTGGCACGCGAGCTGGGTTCAGAACGTCGTGAGACAGTTCGGTCCCTATCTGTTGTGGGCGCTAGAAATTTGAGAGGGCCTGACTCTAGTACGAGAGGACCGAGTCGGACGAACCTCTAGTGTACCTGTTGTGGCGCCAGCTGCAGCGCAGGGTAGCTACGTTCGGTTAAGATAAGCGCTGAAAGCATCTAAGCACGAAACTTGCCTCAAGATGAGATTTCTTTATAAGGGTCGTTAAAGACTATAACGTTGATAGGCTATAGATGTAAAGGTGGTAACACCAAAGTCGAGTAGTACTAATTACCCGTAGACTTTCAGTATACAAGCTCTGTATATAGTTAAAATAAGTGTATTTTCTTTCAATCCCTGTCTTTCATCATAGTTCGATGAAATAAAATTGGTATATAACCTAAAGAAATTATGGTGACTATAGCGATGGTGTCCACCTCTTCCCATTCCGAACAGAGAAGTTAAGCCCATTTGCGCAAATGGTACTGGAGTAACATCTGGGAGAGTATGTCGTTGCCATATCATAGAAATGCCCCGCTTGTCGGGGCATTTTCTTTTTATACCTATCCCATTTTTTTTATCGTCTGATGAAGGTGATTTGTATGGGTGCTGTGTTTTAATTCTTCCCAGTATTCGTTTTTACGCAATCATTCCAATTTTGAACTCCTGTTATTATATCGTAGTCTCTGTTATTTTCGTTTTCTTTGAGGTGAAATTTAGAATGAGAAAAATCCGTTTCATAATCCCGTTTTTGTTTGTTTTAATTGGCTTTCCAATTTGGAGCAACGCTGCTGTACTACCAGATTCAACTAAAACACCAGTGTCTTCTTCAACACTAGATTCTATTAGAACTCAATATTTAACTAAAACGTTTTGGGATTCTTTACCCGCAGGCTATCCAAACGATAAGTTCGCATCAACCGCCTTAAAAGGAAATCCATTTCTCTACGATAGAATGATGAGCCCTTTTCAATTTGATTCTTTGCCCATTTCCACAGCAGGCGATTTTCGTTTTGGAATGAATGCGTATCGACAGTATCTAAATATTCCTTCACCCATTCTTCCTCTAGACACCCATCTTGCACTTTCTCAATTGAGAATCGTTCTCGGATCTAAAAGAGAACAATTGATTATGCTCGACCATCATCAACGTATTTCGAAACGAATGACAGGTTCTGTATCTTATAATAATATTGTTTCGCCTGGATTTTTATTGAATTGTATTTCCCGCTATAGAAGATTGAATTTGAATTTAAGTTATAAGGCTAAAAAGATGAATTCGTCTCTTTCTGCCGGTTTTTTGAAAATTAAAGTAGATGAGAATGGTGGGGTTAAACCGAATCAAAAGGTGGATGGACTTTCAAAATCAGACTATGAACAATTGGCGACTTTCCTGCCTGATGATAATCGTGAAATTCGTAGAACTTTTATTGAATTGAAAAATGAAGTGTTGCTTTTTCAAAGTGGAAGTGAAGTAGACTCAACTACAATTTTTAAATTGAATGTGTATGGGAATGGATCGTATTTTAAATTTGGAAGTGTCTATAATGGTCTTTCTGATTCATTGTATTATTCCAATGAATTTTTAAATGTGGATGTAACGAAGGATACTGCCGGTTACCATTATTATTCTTTTCATCCTGGAATTTCTTTTTCAATGGACAATGAAAAGCTGCATGGACTTGTGAAAGCAGGATGGAGTAAATTTTTGCTATCAACAAGAATAGATTCTCTGGAAGCAACGAACGAATTTAGTTCGGTGAATTTGTTTGCAGCGCTATTTGCTCGTAATTGGAACTTGGATGTTAAGTTGGATCGAGTGATGAGTAGTATTGTAACGGATGGCGATGTCTCTATTCTGACAAATGCTTCTTATCGCGTTAGTAATGATTTTTTCTCGAGTGTAAATATTGCAGGTGGACTTGCTGAATTAGCACCAGAAGCGACTTCATTATTTTTTGTGTCGAATCATTTTATTTGGAAGAATGATTTTGAGAAAGAAAAATTTACTTGGGTGAAACCATCACTTGGATTTTTAAATGATCGCTTGGTCTTTTATTCGCAAATGACACAAGTAAATAAGTATGTTTATTTTAATGATGATGCCCTTCCTCAGCAAGGAAATGAAACGGTAGAAATATTGTATACAGGAGTGAAAGCAGATGTAGTAATCCGTCATTGGAGATTGATGGGTGATTTTAGAAGTATGAATTCAAGTAGAGGATATGTTCGACTTCCTGATTGGGGAGCCTATGCTCGTTTTTCTTATCGCGATCGTTTTTTCAAGAAAGCACTCCTCGCTGAATTTGGTGTATCATTAACCACTTCTGCCGCATGGAAAGGTTATGCCTTTATGCCTGCAACAGGAGCTCTTTATTTGCAATCAAATCAGCAGGTAGGAGGAAGTCCTAGCATGGATGTATTTATAAACGCAGATATTGGTAGAGCTACTTTGACCCTAATGATGCAAAGAATAAACAGTAAATGGTTTGGTGGAGAAAATTACATCGCACCTGGGTACCCAGCTCCTCCTAATACACTGAAGTTTGGTGTGTTTTGGAAGTTGTATAATTGATTTTTTTAATGCTTTTGATTTGAAGGGGCTACGATTTATTTTTCTTAGCAATTCTTTCAACCAACTCAGCCAATCTTTTTGAATAACCACTTTCGTTATCATACCAGCCAACAATCTTTACCATTAATCCATCATTAAGTACCGAGGTAAGTTGTGAATCAAAAACACAACTGTGATCATTGCCGATGATATCAAAGGATACAATGGGATCTTCCGTGTATTCAATAATTCCTTTTAAAGCACCATTGGCTGCATCTTTAAAGAGTTTATTTATTTCTTCTACACTTGCTCTTTTATTAACGATGCAAGTGATGTCAGTCATGGAACCATCAATAACTGGAACACGAATTCCAGCTCCTCCAATTTTACCATTCAAGTGAGGGAATACATCGGAAATAGCTTTGGCAGCACCCGTAGTAGTTGGAATGATTGAGTTCGCAGCAGCACGCGCCCTGCGTAAATCTTTGTGTGGAGCATCGTGAAGATTTTGATCTCCCGTATACGCATGAATGGTGGTGATGTATGCGGCTTCAATTCCATAGGCTTGATCCAAAATTTCAATCATGGGTGCAGCATTGTTCGTCGTGCAAGATGCATTGGAAATAATGGTTTCATCTCCAGTGATCAAGTTTTCATTTACACCCAACACAATAGTTTTTACATCGCCTTTTGCTGGTGCTGAAATAATAACGCGTTTTGCTCCTGCCTGAATATGAAGTGAAGCTTTTTCAGGTGTTGTAAAATGTCCAGTGGATTCTAGAACGACATCAACGTTTAACGATTTCCACGGGAGTTGACTAGGATCTTTTTCTGCAAAAACAGGAATGCTTTTTCCTTTAATTGAAATGGCTTTTTCTTCAGCAATTATTTCCCCATTAAATTGACGGTGTACCGAATCGTATTTTAAAAGATGTGCAAGTGTCTTGGTATCCGTTAAATCATTGATGGCAACCAATTCAATGTTGGGATGTTTTTCAAGTTTACGTAAAAAAGTTCTTCCTATTCTACCGAATCCATTTATAGCTAATCGTATCATTGAAGTGGTGATTTTGTTTTACTTGTTAAATATTGATTTGAACAGATTAGTTGGTAAGATGGACATAGTAAGAAAAATAAATACAGCTGTTAAAACATATGCTTTTCTGCATGGTAGGAAGAGCGAACTAATGGACCACTTTCTACATACTTGAATCCTTTCTCTAGACCGATCTTTTTATAATTAGCAAAAACATCGGGATGTATGTATTCAGCTACGGGTAAATGAGAGCGAGTAGGTTGTAAGTATTGTCCTAAAGTTAAGATGTGAACTCCAGCTGCCAATAAATCATCCATCGTTTCTAATACTTCATGTTCCAATTCTCCAAGTCCTAACATGACTCCTGATTTGGTTCTGATTCCTGCGCTACTTATCATTTTTAAAGCTTCTAAGGAGCGATCATATTTTGCTTGTATGCGAACTTGTCGGGTTAATCGACGAACCGTTTCTAAATTGTGTGAAATAATTTCGGGTGCTTCGTCAATCACACGTTGTAAATTTTCCCACTTGCCTTGAAAGTCGGGTACGAGAGTTTCGAGGGTGGTGGTTGGACTTTGTTCACGTATAGTTCGAATTGTTTCCGCCCAAATAATCGACCCTCCATCTTTTAAATCATCACGATCAACGGAAGTAATCACACAATGTTTTACGCCCATCAACTTCACCGATTGAGCAACACGCATGGGTTCGTCTAATTCAACTTCTTTAGGTCGACCTGTAGCCACTGCACAAAATGCACAAGAACGAGTGCAAATATTTCCTAAAATCATAAAAGTAGCGGTTCCTGCTCCCCAGCATTCACCCATGTTAGGGCAATTGCCACTTGAGCAAATGGTATGGAGTTTATTTACCGTCACTAGCTCCCTTACCTTTCTGTACTCTTCTCCAATAGGCAGTTTTACTTTAAGCCATTCTGGCTTTTTAGCTCTCTCAATGGGTGCAGGGGATGTATTTAAATCGCTCATTAATTTGATTTGGTTTTTACCATTTTCGTCCATATAACAACGTTAGGTAAAAAGATAAAAAAATTTGTTTGTTTTCAGTATAAGCCATGATGGGAATTTCCTTTGGATAGAAATCCGCAATAACTCCAACCTCTAATGCTTTCACGTCTTCAAAGAAAGGAGCATATTCGAAATTAACTCCCATTTTTAAGTACCCACCAGGTCTAAAAAAAACACGATCGATTCCTTCTGTAAAAGGTGCCCTTCCATAAATATTATCGACATAATGTTCACTTGGGTCATATCGTTGAACGCTTAAGTCGAATTGACCTAATGTACCCGTTGGTTCTAATATTTGCAGAAAGACTGGTTTTAAAACTCCCATGGAAAGTCCTCCTGAATAAATCGCTCGGATCTCAACACCGTTCCGATCCCCTTTACTAAAGAAAGTCCTTTGTCTGCCTACCCCCAATCGAAGAATAGTGAAATTATTGAGTTTTCCATAAACATAAGAGCGGGCGTTATCGAAACTTTGATTAACAGACTTTACCTCTTTCGGATGTTTCATGCTCACATAGTCCCCTTCAAACATCAATTTTTTATATCCTGTAAGATTGAATGATCTTCTGAATTGAATTCCCCAACCCGCACTGTGAAATTGAATTCCAGCAGTAGCTTCATGTTTCATCAAATAAGGTTTTTCCTCTACATACTCATTTGGATTAAGTTGAGCCTTAACCCCTCCCATGGTAAGTGTAAATAAAAATAACAGTTTTATTCTTAGAAATTTCATTCCTACAAATATACAATGATTTTATGCTTTCTTTCTAACGATGGAATTTTAGCTTTATTTTTACATCATGGCTACAATTAAAACGAAGTATGAGGGAAACCTTAGAACAATTTCTACGCACCTAGCTTCCGGGAATGAAATCATTACAGATGCTCCTAAAGACAATCACGGAAAAGGGGAAGCGTTTTCTCCAACTGACTTGGTTTCAGCTGCTTTAGGTGCTTGTATGTTGTCTGTCATGGGTATTGCTGCTAAGACCCACGAAATCGATTTCAATAATGTGACCATGGATATCACCAAATTTATGGCCTTGGATCCACGTCGAATTGCAGAAATTTCTATTGAATTCTATTTTAATGGAAAAGAATACAGCGATCATCAAAAATTAATTTTAGAAAGAACGGCTCGAACTTGCCCTGTTGCGATGAGTCTTCACCCGGATTTAAAGCAGTCGATTGTTTTCAATTGGTAACCGTGTATAGATTTCCACTGGTATGAATTGATGAATTAAATTCAAGTTAATCAAATCTCAGTACTTTAATAGGATGGATTCCAGAAATAATTTTAGCAGGAATAATCATCACGAGTAAACCCGTCAATAATACAACTCCATTGATCAAAACTATTCCTGGTATAGTAAAGTTGATAGGAACTTGTGATAAATAATAGTCTTCTTCCGGTAAGGAAACTAATCCAGTTTTCATTTGCAATATTGCCAAACTACACGCAATAATATTTCCAATGAGCAATCCTTTTAGTAAAATGTAAAAAGCAACAGAACCAAAAACTCTACCTATAAATTTGTCATTGGCTCCAATGGATTTTAATATTCCAATTTCTTTAGTGTTTTCCATGATTAAAACCAATAAAGTAGAAATCATCGTGATGCCTGCTACCAAACAAATCAATCCAATGATGACAATGACATTTAAATTTTGCAACTCAAGCCAATTAAACAATTGAGGGTATAACTCCTTTGTGCTTTTGGTGTTTAATTTGTACCCTGCTTTTTTATATAATGCTTCATAAGTTGATTCTTCATTGTACCCTTCATTCGCAAATACTTCGTAACCGCCTACTTCATTGTTTTTCCAATTGTTTACTTGTTGTAATAATCGGATGTCGCAAAGCAAGTATAAATTATCAAACTCTTCACTTAATCCTGTATTGTAAATTCCTTCAACTTTTAATTTTCTCACTTTTCGATCTTCTTGAATAAAAAATACAAGAAAAGAATCTCCAGTTTTTAATTTTAATTTGTTCGCTAAATTTTGAGAGAGTAAAACAGCAGTATTGCTGGTACTGTCTTTTAGTACTGGAATAGATCCACTAACTAGTTTTTCTTTAAAAAAAGTACGATCAAATTGTGAATCTATACCCTTTAAAACAACACCTTGTATTTCCTCTTTAGTCTTTAATAAACCAGCTTTTAAAATAAAGGGTTGGATGTGACGGATGGAAGGGATAGATTTTATTTCCTGAATGCTTTGCTCAACTAGCTTTACGGGTGCTTCTTCAAATGAATCATTATTATTAAATGCACTAATTCGATAGTCGGCAACAAAACCTGTTACTTTTCTTGTAATTTCGTTTCTGAAACCAGTAACCACCATTACCGAAATTAGCATCGCAACAATACCCAAAATAATTCCGATCACCGCAATTCGTATCACGGGTTTTGTTGTAGCACTCTGAATTCCTTCCGATCGGATCAGACGTTTTGCGTAAAAAGAGATGAGTTGGTAAGAAGACATGAATGAATATGGCGACTAAGTTAAATTTAAATTACTATATGAGGATGTTAAAAAACCAGAAAGACAGTAAGTTTCTTGATTCAAGGCAGTTTGTTTTGTGTTTGCGAGGCTTCACGATTGTTTTTTTCTGTTTAGTGCTTTCTTCTTGTACTGGTCAAGAGCAAAGTCGAGGTAGTAAACAAAAATTAGTCTTGGGCGCTGACCGTACTAATGAGTATTTGTCCCTTTTAAAAGGCAAGAAAGTTGGTATCATTGCTAATCCAACCTCTGTTATAAACAAAGTTCATTTAGTGGATACCTTGTTGTCTTTGCAGGTGAACATCGGTTGTGTTTTTGCTCCAGAGCATGGATTTCGCGGCGAAGCAGAGGCAGGCGAAACAGTTATCGCAGGCGTGGATAGTAAAACTGGTGTAAAAGTTTTTTCTTTATATGGTGATCATAAAAAACCAACTGTTGAAAGTTTAAAGGGGATCGAAATACTTGTTTTTGATATTCAAGATGTGGGAGCACGTTTTTATACCTACATCAATACCTTGCAATATGTGATGGAAGCCGCAGCAACTTACAAGTTGCCATTAGTTGTTTTAGATCGACCAAATCCACATGGCAATTATTTTGATGGACCTATATTAGATACATTAGAAAGATCATTCGTTGGATTGCAACAAATTCCTATTGTGCATGGACTAACCATCGGTGAGTATGCAAAAATGTTAAATGGGGAATTATGGTTAGAGGATTCTCTTCAATGCAATTTGAAAGTGATTTCGATGTTAAATTGGGATCGAAATAGTATATACAGCTTACCGATTCCTCCTTCTCCGAATTTACCTAACAATAGGGCTATCCGTCTTTATCCTTCTTTATGTTTGTTTGAAGGGACTAATGTGAGCTTAGGTCGTGGAACTGATCTACCATTTCAATGCTATGGGTTTCCCAATAATCCAAATGGCAACTTCGAGTTTACTCCCCGCAGCATTCCTGGAAAAGCAAAACATCCACCCCTTGAGAATACTCTTTGTAAAGGTTATGATTTGTCAAAGTCAGACTTACATCTTCCAAATAATAGAATTGAATTAAAGTGGTTGATAGACGCTTGGAATTCTTACGCTGATCGATCAAAATTCTTTTTGCCTTTTTTTGATAAGCTCGCAGGGAATCATATTCTAAAACAACAAATAAGTGCGGAGTGGTCTGAAGAGAAAATAAGAGCATCTTGGGACATAGGATTGAAAAAGTATGCATTGATAAGATCGAAGTATTTAATGTATCCCTAAATAACAAAAGCCACAGGTTTGTCCTGCGGCTTTTGTTGAGCGATGTTTTAATTAAACTGTTACTTCACAGTAAATCTAAAGTGGCTTCTTTGTGTTCCTTTTTGTAGAACAAGTAAGTAAGCTCCCTTTGCATAAGTATTCACAGGTATTTCAGAAACATTGTCACCTAATTGAGCAAATCGAACTTGCTGCATGATTTCTCTTCCTGACATATCGCATACTTTAACTTGGTAATCTGAATCATCATGTGAACTGAATGAAAAGTACAACATATCACTGGTTGGATTAGGGTATGCATTTAAGTTTGCATTGTTTCCATCAATGATTCTTGTACTGATATCGGTTGTAGTAAAGAGCGCAGGTGCCGACCAGTCTCCGGAGGTACCACCGCATTTCCCTTTTACCTCAACGTAGTACGTGCTATTTGGAATAAGTGCTCTGATTTGATAACTTCCGTTTTGAGTAGTTGCGTTGAACACAATGTTCCTAACTCCTCCGTTTGTAATATGAACTAATCGAATTCTGATTGTATCCATAGGACTTAAATTTGTCCAATAAACGGTTGCTGTTGATGCTGTAACTTGACCAACTGTAACAGTTCCAATGCTAGCACAAGTATCTCTCGTTGTAAAATATTCAGTTTGTGAATAGGGACTTGTATATCCATTACATAAAGTTCTTACTTGCCATTCATAAGTAGTATTTGGATTTAAGTTAGTCATGTTGGCGGATGTTGGATTACTAATACCACTGTATTTTCTGTATTGGTATGTACTTCCTCCAACAGGACGATATTTTACCAAGATCGAATCTGCAGTGGTATTGTACCAAGTTGCAGTTGCTCTTGACGTACTGATGTTTGTTGTACTTAAATGTTGAGGAATTGATCCACAAAATAATGGAGTACCTAATGTTTTGAAATTGCTAATAGGACTTACATTTATTCCAGTAGGACAAACGCTTTCAACAGTCCAGTGGTAGTTTGTTCCCGGTTGCAAATTATTAATTCTGCATGTAGAAACATTTCCGCCTATTTCTTTGGTGAGTACTGTTCCAGAACCATTTTGCCAGTAGCGCAGAATGAATTTTTCAGCGGAAATGGAAGGATTCCATCCTAAGATAGCAGTGGTGTCACTGAGATTGTATGCAGTAAGCATATCTGGTCGTGCACAAATTCTTGGTGTAACATTTTGTGATTGTAATGAAGTTGCACCAGAAGTACATCCAAAGGCATTGGTTGCGGTTACGCTAACGAGTTGTGCCGAAGTTAAATTTACGCTTGACGTTGTTGTACCTGTTGACCAATTATAAGTTACCGCCGAAGGTTCAAATGCATTTAATTGGAACGCAGTGTTTGGGAAGTAGGTAATGGAGATCCATGGATTCATCGGTGTTGGTAAAACTTTAACGGTAATAGAATCCTTGCTTGTTACCATTCCGCTACTGTTTCTTGAATACACAAAGTAAGTTCCTGCTTGATTTACGGTAATGGTTGCAGAAGTCTGGCCACTTGGAGCCCACATATAATTTGATCCACCAGTAGCGGTTAGTTGTAAATTCCCTCCAGCGCAGAATTCGGCAGAACCCGATGTAGAAATAACTACCGGTGAAACCGTGTTCACAGTAATGTTCACGGCGGTACTTGTTGACGTACATCCAGATCCGTTAGTAACGGTAACCGTATACGAACCTGCGCTGTTTACAGTAATACTTGAAGTGGTTTGACCTCCTGGTTGCCATAAGTATGATCCACCTCCTGATGCAACTAAATTTGTAGTTTGACCTGCATTTAGATTGGTAGAACCATTTACTGTAACCGAAGCGGTAGGAGTTGCTGCAACCGTTACATTGATGTTATTTGAAGTCGAAGTACAACCGTTTGTCCCCGTTGCTACGACACTGTAAGTACCTGTTGAGTTTGCTGTAATTCCAGTTCCAGCTTGTCCGTTTGACCAGATGTAACTTGATCCACCAATTGCTGTTAAGTTCACACTTCCTCCTTGGCAGAATGTAGTGTTTCCATTTGCACTTATCGATGCATTTGGATTTGCATTTACACTAACAGGTATTATTTGAGAAGTAGCACTGCATGCTCCATTCGCTGATACCACAACACTATAATTTCCAGCGGTGGAAACTGTAATTTGTCGACTTGTACTACCATTAGACCAATTGTAAGTATAACCAGCTGAAGCACTTAGAATTACATTGCTTCCTTGACAAAATGAGGTTGGGCCACTTGGGGTTACGGTTGCATTTGCAGTTGTAGCAACAGTAATATTTACTGGAGATGAGTTTGTGCTACATCCACTTGCTCCAGTTACCATTACAGAATACGATCCAGCACTATTTACTTGAATCGTTTGAGTGGTTGCACCATTTGACCATAAGTAGGAGCTTCCAGATGAAGCAGAAAGGTTTGTGCTTTGTCCTTGACAAATAGTGTTGCTGGTGGTTGTAATGCTTGCGGTTGGCGCTGTATTTACATTTACTTGTATAGGTGTTGAAACCGATGCACAACCAGTTCCGTTATTCACAGTTACTGAATAAGATCCGCTTTGAGAAACAGTAATGGCTTGTGTAGTTTGACCATTCGACCAAGTATAAGAATTTCCGGCAGCAGCTGTAAGCGTCACGCTGCCACCTTGACAAAAATTTGTTGTTCCAGAGGTATTAACGCTGGCTACTGATGTACCGCAAGCAACTTGATTTGAATTTAAATTCAAACTACTATTTGCGCTTAAAATGATTTTGTCAATTTCAATGTTTGAGTTAGTAGCTAATAGAGAAAGTGCATGCTCCTGATTTGATAAGTTAGTATAAGCAATCGCTTGACCTGAGCAGGCATCTAAACTATACCAAGCCCAAGTTGTACTGGTAATGCATCCTATACTCTTCGATGATTGTCCGGCAACATTAACGCTAATGGCTCCTCCGGTTGTATTCTTACTTCTTGCACGAACCCATAAATAGTAGTTTTGACTTGTGCGTGGAGTAAAATTGTATTCAACCGCTGCTGGTGTAGCAGTAAATGAAATGTAGGACGTAAATGATTTATAATCGCCAGGCGCTGTACCAGAAGGAACTTCTGTTTTAATTTTAGCTAACGTATTGTTGTTGTCAAAAACTTCAGCTTCAAATTGAAAATCTTTAGACCATCTTTCAGGATGCTCATACTGATGCCATGAATCTAATTGATAAAAGACTTTTGCACTAGGAACTGTTGCATCGTAAATGTAAACAGATCCTTGTCTTCTGAATTCAATGTTTAATGAATCGTTGCCTAATTTAAATTTTCCAAAAGTGGACATGGGTGCATTATTGATCGTATTTGCATCCACCATCTGAGCCGCAGTGATTACATATTTTTCTGATCCGTTCAATTTGCGAACAGAAACCAATTGGTTGGTGTTTCCAGTGTAATAAAGATATTTTGGATTGTTAGGTTGCAATGTAGTACTTGATAAAAAATAGCGAGGAACATCTCCTGTTAGTAATGTGCTATTTTTTAAGATGGATTCGTATCTAGAAGTAACCGCTTGTGCATAAACAGGCATTACTGTTTGCCATCCCCAGTTCTTTGAATCAGGATATGGTGCAGCTAAACTAAAATAGCCAGCATAGAAAAATTCAGATCCCCAATTAGAAAGAATCTTTAACATGGCTAAGTATTGTGAAGGGCGAACATTTACGGTTTCGTCAATATTCCAACCTGCACTGATGAATGGAGACATTAAATCATCGCCATTTTGAAGTTCATAATATTTACAATCTGCAAACCAACCTAAGCCATGCCATGCGCCTGACCATGCTTTCCAATTGTTTGGCCAGCGAGGATAGAAATCACCCGTTGGATAATATTTACCATTGATTTGAGTATTGATTGTTTTAGCTTGATTCCAAACAGGGCGGTAATCCGTTTGTCCGTCTAATGCATAATGAGTAAAAATAGTTCCCGGACTCGCACTCATAAATTGATCGCGATATAATTTTGTTTGGTAAGCATATTTGTTCCCGCGATAATCGTTAACAGATAGTCCTGAGGAAACATAATCTGCATTGATGGCTGGATCCGTGGTAAGTGCGACTCCATTCTTACTTACTAAAGGAATAGCTTCCCCATTTTCATTTAATATTGTTAATGGTCGACCTAAAGCCGAAACTAGGTTTTGTAAATATCCTTTTTGCTTTTGTCCGTCTGCAATGATAGAAGCTGCAGGAGCAACGGGTGACCATATTTTACTGGTCCCAACCGATCCATTGGTTCCTAAATATTGTCCACTATTATTACGTATGTAGTGATTGTCGGTAAGATTTGATTTGCTAATGTTTCCACCAATTTGTGGCCAGAAACTAATTGCAGATGTTTTGTATGTTGGATTTCTTTTTGCAATGGCTGTTAAAGCTGCGGAAAGTACATTATTAGTATCCGCATAATTTGCAGGTGAAGAGTAAGATCCAATGTTTGAATTAACTAAAAAGTAGTAATTCCAATTCTTATAGAATTCCGTTACATTCAACTTTGCATTTGCAATCATTTGTTGATTACTAACACCAGGTTGTTGTTGTCCTGAAAAATATTCGATTCCGAACCATATGAAATTGCGATTCATTGTATGTCCGGGTTGAAAGCGTGGAAGTGGATAAGATAATAATTGTTGCTGGGCATTTAAGTTTCCAGTTGCGTACTCCAACGGATCATACGTTTGAGCATTTGTTATGCTTAACGCAAATAATAATGGAAGTAGTAATAATTTTTTCATCGCTCTTTTTTTATTTTCTGTTTTTTGGCACACGGTTTGCAAATGAAGTTCGATTTTCTTTGCTCGCTTGCGCATGATGCAATTTATCCTATCCTTTAAGAGGTAATAGGTAATAAGTGCATTTTCCTTATTTATGTAAGAAAGTACTGTTTTGATGATGAAAGGAGTCCTTTATTCTCAGAAAATTGAAATGAAAGGAGATATTTAGCAGGGTAATTCTGAAAACCTTTGAAAAATAAAATGTAAGACTTCTATAAAAAATATTGGGTTATTTTCAATTGGCTATTTTAACCGATGAAAAATTGACTTCTATTTCAAATAAAAAAACCCTGTCTCCAGGGTTTTTTTATTTGGCTTTACTGTTTTTTTACTGTTTTATTTTGAAGATACTATTTTTATTCGCTTAGTTGTGTTTGGAGAACTCACTTCTAAGATATAAACTCCACCAGCAAGATGATTTGTTGAATAGTCAAGTGTGGATTCTCCACTTTGCATATAACTTTTATCTAAAATCAAATCAACCAACTTGCCTGAAATATCAAATAGTTTAATCGTTACCGGTGCTTCTTCTGATAGTTCAAATGCTATTTTCACGAAATCACTAAATGGATTTGGATATACATTTAAATTTAAATCAGACAATAATGCTTCGCCTTCGCGACATGGAGTAGTTACCGTATACGGAATTGAGAAGGTTCCACAAGATATCAATTGCGCTCTCATTTTGTAAACACCAGGAGTGGTTACTGTGAATGTATTGCTTGTTCCAGTATACACAACAATATTATTCTTGTACCAAACATAGGCATTCGCATTTGAGTTCGTAACCGTGAAGGTAACGCTTCCTCCAGTGCAGAATGAAAGTGGGCCATTTGGGTTCACCGTAAATGTAGCAATTGGACTTACGGTTACAGTAGTTGGATTAGAGTTAGCAGAACAGCCACCCGATTGAGAAACCGAAACCGTATAATTTCCATTTAACGATGCTGTTATGGTTTTAGTGGTAGCACCATTCGACCATAAATAACTTGTTCCTGTGCTCGCTGTAAGTAGAACACTTCCTCCTTGGCAGAAACTGGTAGATCCAGTAGCTGTTATAGTTGGAGTTGCCGCTGATCCTGTACCAACCGTTACATTAACGGACGTTGATGTAGCAAAACATCCTCCCGATTGAGTGACACGAACATTATAAGAACCTGCTGATGAAACTGTAATTGAAGAAGTGGTAGCTCCGTTCGACCATAAGTAAGAAGTGCCAGCGCTAGCTGTTAAAAGGACACTGCCTCCAGAACAAAATGTAAGTGGTCCACTTGCAGTGATAGTTGGTGTAGGAGCACTTCCTACAGTAACCGAAGTGTTAGTGGATGTTGCTGAACAACCACCAATTTGTGTTACTCTTACATTATAGGTGCCACCCGTTGTAACATTAATTGAAGATGTAGTTGCACCATTCGACCATAAGTAAGCTGAACCAACGCTAGCAGTCAATGTTACAGATTCTCCCGTACAAAGAGTGGTAGATCCACTCGCAGTAATGGTAGGTGTTGGGGCAGTCCCCACCGAAAGTGTTGTTGCAACAGAGGTGGCAGAACATCCACCCGTTTGAGTGACACGTACTGTATAGCTTCCTGCACTTCCAGTTGTAATTGCTTTAGTTGTTGCGCCATTCGACCACAAATAGGCTATTCCAGTGGTTGCTGTTAAGGTGACAACACTTCCCGTACATAAATTAGTACTTCCTGAATTTGTAATGGTAGGAATAGCTGCAGATCCCACAGTGGTCGCTGTTACTGCAGATGTTGCAGAGCAACCTCCAGATTGAGTAACTCTAACAGTATAATTTCCAGTTGCGCTTACAGTGATTGAATTCGTGGTTGCTCCATTCGACCAAAGATAACCTATACCTGTGCTTGAAGATAAAACAACATTTCCTCCAGTGCAGAAAGTCAATGGTCCGTTAGCAGATATAATTGGAGTAGGCGCTGCGCCAACCGTTACAGGAGTAGCTGCTGATGTGGAAGAGCAACCATTGCTTTGAGTAACTGAAACAATATAATTATTTGCTGTTGTTGCGGTAATTGTTTTTGTAGTAGCCCCATTCGACCATAAATAACTTAATCCTGTATTAGCAGTTAATGTTACACTTCCTCCGCTACATAGAGTGGTACTTCCGCTTGGAGTAATAGTTGAAGGTGTATTTATATTCACTGCTACTGTAATTGCATTAGCCGCAGTAGTACATCCGTTAGTACCAGTTACAGTTACAACATAGGAGCCTGCAGCAGAAGCATTGATGGTCTTCGTAGTTGCACCATTTGACCATAAGTAAGTACCGCTTGTTGCACTTGAAGTTAGACTAATCGAATTCCCAGCGCAAATGTTGAGTGACCCTGTATAACTAATCGAGTTAGAAGGTTTCGCATTCACTACTACGGCAACTGGAGTAGATACTGCAGATCCAGCAGCGTTTGTTACCGTAACTGTAAAGGTGCCACTTGCTGTTACATTAACAGTTTGAGAAGTTGCTCCAGAAGACCATAAATAACTGGTTCCTGTATTCGCACTTAAAGTAACTGATCCACCTTGGCAAAACGTAGTAGCTCCACTTGGAGTGATTGAAGCGATTGCCGTTGCACCACAAGGTGCAGCAAATGTAGAATAGAAGTTACCCGCTGTTGGTGTGATCGTAATTAGATCGATTTCTAAATTAGTGTTGGTTGGAGTAATTACTAATTTTTGATTAGTTAATGGAAGACTGGTCAAAGTCATTTGTGCATTATTACCTGCATCGTAACGATACCATGTCCAATTTGTATCCGCTACACAAGTCACGTTGAATTTAGACACTCCGTTTAAGCTGATGTTAAATCCAGTGTTTACTCCACCGCGACTTCTTGCTCTCACCCAAACATAATGCGTTGCAGCTGTCGTTCCGCGTGGTGTAAAATTGTATTCGGCGCCTACAACAGTTTTAAAAGTAGTATAGGTGGTGTAGTTTGTATAGTTTCCAGCAACGGTACCTGCAGGTACTTGAGTTTTTAATTCAAGGTTTGCATTTACATTGTCAAAAATTTCTGCTTCAAGGTTAAATGTTTTCGACCAATAATAGGGATGAGAATTTTCATGCCATGCATCTAACTGATAAAATACTGGAGAGCTGACATTAGTTCTATCATAAATATAAGTGCTTCCTTGACGACGAATTCCGAAGGTTAAATCATTCCCATCAATTTTAATGGATGCTGTTCCTGACAATTCAGCATTTCCAGACATGTTAGAATTTGGTTGAATCGTACCAGTAATTGCGTACTTAGCTTTTGCGTCATGTTTTCTTGCAACTACTAATTTCCGGATGTCTCCAGCATAAAATGTGTAACCCGGTTTTCCTCCACCACTAGAAGCACTTTGAGGAACATCTCCAAGCATTAAATTCCCACTTAAGAATAAATCATCATAACGACTAGCAATGGCTTGTGCATATCCCGGTATAGCCATCTGCCAAACATAATTCGATGGATTTTGATAGGGAGTTGATGTAACAAAATAACCACATCCAAAATTTTCAGCACCCGCCATAGATACTGCTTTTAAAAAGCCTAACCACTGAGCTGGACGAACAATTGATTCTTCGTTGCTATTCCATCCTGGACTAACGACTGGAGAAAATAATTTGTCTCCTAATGCAATTTCTTCGTGACGACCTTCAATTACATATTGCCAGCCGTGAGCAGCACCCTGCCAATAGCGCCAGTTACCTGGCCATTGCATATAAATATCGCCGTTAGAATAGCGTTGATTATTTGTTAATGATTGTAATCCTCTAACCGAAGCCCAATCCCATGCATATACAGGATGACCATTTAAATAGTAATGGCATATTCTTGTATTCGTCATGTTGGATTGACTTCTCCATTCATTCATATAAGAATCAGAAATTCTTTTGTATTCTCCGCCCTTAAATGTTCTCCAGTTGCCTAGTCCACTTGCATTAAAAGCAGCAGTTACCGTTGGATCTTTTTGTAAACCTATATCCGTCCATGCTGGAATCACTTCGCCATTTTCAAAAACCAAGTCAATCGGTCTAGTTAGAGCTGAAGATAATTGTGATAAATAATATTTTTGTGTTTGTCCATCTAACCTAAATGAATCAACAGGTGTTTTTGGACTGATGGTTCTTCCACTAGTAATAATATTGCCATACATATCTAAAAATTGACCCGCATTGTTTCTCATGTAACTGTTAGACGGTAAAGTTTTACTTTCAATGTAGGGGTCTTTACTTGCTTTGCCAATTACAGAGGGGCTTAATTGTGGCCAGTAGGTATTCGCAGATGTTTTCCACGATGGATTTTGATTGGCTAGGTTTATCCACGCTCCATCATAATCGTTCACATTTGTGAAAGAAGTATAGCGCGAAGTATTACTAGTTACCATTACGGTATAGTTGAAATTTTTAACTAACTCTGTTTGTACTTCAATGCTTCGTTGCACAAGAGTTGCCTGCGGAGATGAACTGATTCCATAACCTGCAACATGAGCAGGATTAAATACCGCATAGTTGGGGAAAAGTGTTGAGCTTGGTTTGTTTCGAGCCGATGGAAATGATTTTAATTGAACCAGCGCATCAATATTTGAATTAGGATGGCCCGGTGCATATTCTTGTGGATCAACTCCTGCTGTTACTGGAGATGGTGCAGGAGGATTTACTGTAGAATTTGAAAATGAATACGATTTATTTTGAGTAAAATCTTGATAGTGCTTGTAAATCATTGCACCTGGTAATGCATTCGTGTAAAGTGCAATTTCATCCAGATCACCTACATATTGATAGTAAGAAGTATTTGTATTAATATCGACGATATTACTGTTAGTACTGCCAGCATTTAATGGGATTGATCCTGCAGGAATAGATTTTGAAAAACCTGTTGGCAATTGTCCATCAACCCAAATCTCTTTTGTTCCAGTTTTTGCATTATACTTAAAAACTAAATGATGCCAGTTGCCATCCATGTAATAACCATAAGTTCCTCTTCCAATACCACTGAGATTTAAATCCCAATTGTCTGTTACTGCAGTTGAACTTCCAGTAGGAATAGACTTTGT
Organism: Bacteroidota bacterium; assembly: GCA_031411335.1. Lineage (GTDB taxonomy): Bacteria > Bacteroidota > Bacteroidia > AKYH767-A > OLB10 > JAJTFW01. Next base: position 2,547 of record JANOAX010000033.1, on the reverse strand, counting down.
TGTAAATCTGAAATAAGGAAAACAATAGCGAATACTAAGAGCTCCATCTCTTCTAGTCATTAATTGAACTATTTCATTGATGTTTGCACCTGGTCTAAATAATAATTCTAATGTAAAACCAGAATCGGGCGAGAATGCTACATTCGATGTAATGGCTCTTGCTGTTGAACTTAGTTTTAAATATTTTCCAACTCCTGTATTGCTTTGCGCATTGCCAATTGAATATGTAGACTGGAAATAAGTTGGATTTAAAGGCGCGATTCCTGTTGAATCTGCTAAAGAATTACTAGTATTGAATGTCCAGTAATGTTTGGGTGTCCATGTTTGTGAAAATGTGGATGTACTTAAAATGGAGCAAGCCATTAGGGCTGCTGCGAAAAACCACTTTGATTGGTTTTTGATCATTGTAAGTTTCATTTTTTGTTTTGGTTTATGGGTGTGTATTGTTTTGTGTGTAATGGGCAATTCAAACTCGCATCCCGTGTAGGGCGTCTTTCAATAACTCATAAAAATTGGGCTTTCTACTTCCTCGTGGTCAAATATAACGGAAAGGGTGGACTAAACAAATGCTAATCTGATTGTTTGATGCAACTAGTTGGTTTTCAGTTAAAAAATTTTATTGTTGTCAACAAAAATTCGCCATTGACCAAATTTAAAGAGTCGTTCGCCATTAAAAACCGAATGTTCGCCAACTTTGGTTGACAAATTTGCCCACCCATCTGAAAGAAAAGAGATGAGTGTTTTGTAGGGAAAGGAAATTGAGAAGAAGGATAAATCGATATAAAAAAGCCTGCTTTAGCGCCTTTAATTGAAATTTGGCAAGCCAGGTAAACTACATGGTTCTTGCCTCATTTTGCTTATAGGAGACGTAGTTTATGTGCTAATCGATAAATTCCAAGCGAAAAATTAGATGGAGTAGGGTTCTCATTATTTTCTTTTATTTTTTTAAATAGGTATCCGAGTAAAATAAGTGTCATGTCTTATAAAATGACGTTTACATTTCCTTCTTTGTTTTGTCGTTGTCCTGTAGGGCCAGCAGCAGACACCTTATATATATAGGTGCCCATAGGCACTTTTACTCCTTGGAATGTTCCATCCCACCGGTCATTGGCATTTCCTGACTCATAGATCATCTGTCCCCAGCGATTAAAAATTTGCATTTTGAAATCTTGTACACCTTCCCCTGCAATACCAAAGGTGTCGTTCATTCCATCCCCGTTTGGAGTAAAGGTGTTGGGTATATAGAAACTAATTGCCGGGACTATATCCACTTCATTCGAGATACTAAATACTTGCGGTTGCCCAGCCTTATAAGCGAGTACTCTATATTTACGACTTGCTGAAACTTGGGCTTCTGCTGGTTCTATATGTAAAAGGCAAATGGTGCCTAACAAAAGAAATCCCTTTAAACTCATCTTAATTATTTGCTGCATGACTGATTTGTTTGTTGAAGGCAATCTAGCATCAGTTTAAGCTTTCGAATTAACGATGTCTTGCAAATAAGCACTTCGGTAAGGTTTTGATCTTTATTTGCCCATTATAGCAATCAAAAAATTCAATTTATAGAGCGAGATAAGGCACAATGATAAAGTAAAAGTAAGGTGTGCTCTATGTAAGGAATTGGAGTGTGTTGTTTCGGAATTGCGGCATTTATAGGCTTGTCAAGTCCAATAAGTATTGAATTCTCACAATCAAATTAATGCATTTAGGAGAACAGGTAACCTTTTGATGGATGGTTTTAGCCTCAAAAAACTCAATTTTACCATTATTGATTATAGGTTAGAAATCACTGGCTATGTAAAAAAGGGATGGTTTTTACTGTCTTTTTTGTTAAGTTCCTTCGGCAATCTTTTAAAAGATGAATTTATTTGAGAAGACTTGTTTGGTTTGAAATATTTTTTACATTTGGATGTAGAAATAATGAATATGAGTCGCTATATATTTTTAATTAAAATTGACGTGAAGATTCTTAATAGAATGTAGTAGGGCTGTTATTTCTTCAGCCCTTTTCTTATTGTGTGAATTCCTAAACCAAAAAGGTTATGCATACTATAAAACAGCTTACAGAAATGAAAAACGAACATGATCAATGGCAAGATCGCCTTCGTTTTTACAAAGATGAAATTTCACATTTTAACAATCACTTAGGTCGACTCTCCGTCTCGGGAAGTCCCAATGAAGTGATGGCTTCGGTGGAACATTTCCAAAATCAATTTATTCGTCAGAAAGAAGTGTTGGATATAATTCGGCATGATTTCAAACAGCACGAAAATTTGATTGAGTCCATTGGAGATGGAAAAGCGCCAGAGCCTAATGCTGGTATCCAAAAGATACATAGTGTTCAGCGTGAAAAACTAGATCAATTCGAAAACATTTTTCATGATCTCCGCAATGAGTTCAATATGTTTTTGAATCGAGCAGAGTAACCTGATTTTAAATAATTGATCTAATTAAGAATTCTTGTTGTTCTCAAGGATGGAATATTAATATGTACAATTCCATCCTTGCAGAATTTGTATTCGCAAAAATGATGCGAACTTAAAGCAT
>JANOAX010000032.1:0-3698 GCA_031411335.1 Bacteroidota bacterium | reverse complement strand
AGACGCCATTAATGGCGTCTCTACAATTTGGTCGCGATGCTTCGCGACTTTCTATGAAACTATCCGCCAACTGTTATTAAACCTTTAGCTTAGCCTGACGCCAATGCGAGAGCAATCGGGAAGCAGAAAGGATTCTAATATAATTGTATTTGGTATTAGTCAATTGATTCAATTTCCATTACGAAGACTAATTTTTTAGTGGGATTCATCGCAGATAACTATTTTTCCATAAGGGATTCTTCGTAGGTTTTCAAGGCACCATGAGAAGTAGAGTAATTGTTAATGAGGCTTTTCTTAGTCCAACCCACTTTTTTATTCGAAATGGTGATGGAAAGTAAACACTTTTATTGCCAAGTTTCTATTTTATCTAAATGGAAATTGATTTTATTTTCATCTTCAAGATGAGTACCAGTACAATGAAAAGTCGCACAACTATCTCTTTAGCATCGCATGCATTTATTGCCTTGTTTTAAAAGTAACTAGGATATCAACGTTAGAAACTAAGGCCTCTTTCATTCTATATTGTACATGTTTAATTTTAGTCTGATTTTATCACTCGCGGCCATTATGTTGAAATTCAGATTTTGGCTCTTTTCTATAATTCATAATACGGTTAATTAAAGATTCTCCCTTAGTTTTAATGCCGTCAGAATTTTTTGATACAACGTTTGTTATTGCAAATTGAAAAAGTGTCCCGAATAATTTTGATACTGGGTTACGTGTTACACCGAATATTGCATTTTTTGTAAGGTAGCCTGTGACTAACCCAATGGTATTGTTTACGATGTTGTTTTTAATAGAAGGAGAGTCTGTTACTTCTTTAACTATGTTTTTAATGAGGTTGACGGGCTTTAAACTTTCATGTACAATATGAAGTTGTTCCTTCATTAGTTTTAATTCAACAGCACGCTTCTTTTCCAATAAGCAAATTGCTTCATTCAGCTCGGCGGTTTCGTCATTTTGTTTCATTTTATTTTTTCTTTAATCATTTGCTTAATGATTGAGTTGCTTACTGGGTTTTTTACCCACTGATGTCTAAAAACATGAAGTAGAAAGGAAATAAGGGCATATAATGCGCCGATAATAAAAAAGCCGTAAAATGTGTTCCCCAGAAGTTTGCCAATCCATAAGGCAAGTCCGATGTTAATAATTATTATAGACAAGGCAACCGTCATCAGTATGGCTAGCCTTGAAACAAGGGAAGAGACTACATCGGCCGATTTGTCAATAGCATTCAACTTGAACAGTTCTATAGTTGTTTTACTATAATTTTCAGCTCGTTCAATTAGGGTTTCTATTGGATTTGCATGGTCAATCATGATGGGGAGACTTTGTGAATGATTTAACTTTATTGAAATAAAATGATTTAACTTTCTATTTCATTTTGTTTAGATGAGCCTATAGTATTTTCGGCATCATTACTATCCTCTTTCTATTTTACTTTTCCTTTTGAAAACATATTCTCAGCTTCTTGCTTTGTGGTTTCAAATTTTTCCATGATGTTATCACAGAATTCTGTCATCTTGGTTTTAAGATCGTCAGTAAAATTTTCACCCTTGTCCAAAATTTGTTTGCGTGTTTTTGATCCTTTATCAGGTGCGAATAGAATTCCTGCAACTGCGCCAATGGCGACACCGGCCAATACACCTAATACTACTTTAGTTTTGCTCATGATTGTTTTTATTATGCTTTATTTGATCCTTTCGAATGACTTTTGTTGCAGTTAAATTAATTAGACATCAATATTTATTTGACGATTTTATTTCCCGAGATCACTCTTAGTAAAATGGAAATTAAGGCGATCACAAGTAGGATATGAATGATTGAACCTACACTGTAAGCAAAGAACCCGATTGCCCAAAAGAGGATTAGAATTACTGCAACTATATATAGAAGATTTCCCATGGTTTTTGTTTTTTAACTGTTAGAGTTTATTATTTTAATTATATTTATTTTATTTGTAGAATTTACTTTTGAAATTATAATTATTACCCAAATATGAGTAACATTAAACAAATTTCTTTACATAATATTTAGAAAGAGTTACATGATTCACATATTTTGTATTTGATTTGAAATTAATAGTATTCTGACGAATGGAACAAAGGGATAATTCCTTTTTATAAAGCGATTGATTATTGCACGCCTAAGTAAATTAAGATTACTGGCAAGGTTACCGTGACAAATAATAGAATTTTTTCAAAATTTATTTTACTTGTCGTTATTAAATTATCAGGACATATTCTACAAGTTTCAATACTCGTCACTTTATCCTCCATTGAATAGGTAATGTCTAATTGCACATATTTACCTATTGACTCTTTTCCATTTACAGGTTGTGTATTAAATGAAAATGTTCTTCTATCCGTAACTCTATAGATATAGATGAAAACAATGCTTGAGTCATTGTACATTTTAATATCATAAGGTTGTATACCCAGAAGTTCTTCTACCTGCACTTTGGACATTCCAATTTTTATTGACATTACTTGATCAACAGTAGTATATTTTGGTGACTGTACAACACAAGAAGTTTGAAGCCCGATGGCAAGTGCAAAAAATAATAGTATCTTATTCATTTGAAGAAAATTAATAGAAGAAGGGATAGGAATGCCTCCGCTTCTTTCTTTCATGTTGGAAAACACTTTTACATGTTGCCTTTTTTTTGGATCATTCAGGAAACATGTTATTTGTTCACAGATTTGATAAATGAAAAGTGGCTGACATTACTGTCAGCCATATACAATTCATTTTATGAATAAATGAATTGATTTTTACTAGTTCCCGATTTTGATGATAGTGAAATCATTTTGATTTGTTCATGGGCATAGAAGAATTACGCAGCAAGGGCTGTAAAAATCATACATATCCCAAATTTTAGTTTATATGTTTTTTCATTTATTACCACTTTGGTAGCACCATTAATAATTTGAATGTAGTTGTCGAAGGGAGATGTTTTTTCGGCTAATTCATTACTTTCGTCAAACGATGAATCTGTGATGTTCCCCTGAGCATTTTTAATAGGAGATTTATTTTCCATTGAATTTGGAGCACACTCAATGATTTCAATGATGATTGGTGCTTTTGTTTTTTCTAATGCTGGACTTTTATTCTCAGTATAATTGCTTGGAGTAGGAAGATCAGGGAGTTTATTTTTCATTGTAATTATTTCTAAAAGTTGGCTTAGCAAAGTTGAGCACATAGGAAAGGATAATCGTTATACAATTATTGAAATATATTACATAATTCATATTTTAGAAATGTAAAGTTGATTTAAAGAGTAAATGGAGTTGCGATTCATTCACAAAAATTCTGATTTCTTTCTATAGATTTCCAAGCAAATTTTATACAAATTCTTATTTTATACCAAATTCAAATATTTTTTAGTTCAATCCTGCGACGTATTTTTTTGCCAAGACGATTTAAAAAAATCGTAGCATAGCCATAGCCTTCGGAGCTATTTTTTTAAGAAGTATTGGTGAAAAAGAGTCCCGCAGCGCCGTCGGCAAGCCTTTGTCGGCCGATGGATAGCTATCGCATAGGCGTCAAGACTAAATTAAACGTTTAGCAACAATTTGCAGATATTTTAATCGCGAAGCCTCGCGACCAAAATCCAATTTGTAGAGACGCCATTAATGGCGTCTCTACAGGAATTCACCCCCTTAATAGAGTCCGCCTTCCATACCAAAAAATAAATT
>JANOAX010000031.1:0-11627 GCA_031411335.1 Bacteroidota bacterium | reverse complement strand
CGGGGCGGAGAGAAGGGGATAAGGGTCATGGTTTTCAGATAGGTCAAAAATAAGGAGGAATGTCGAATTTAATGAATTATAGTTCTAATCTTAATGTGTTTCTTTAGTCGTTTGAATCTCTCTTCCCACCATCAACAAACTATAGAAGAAGACAAAAAACAAGACTCCTTTTTGTACTTCTAGAATCGATTCAGTCATTGAATTCAAGATAATTATAACTGCAAAAAGTGCAAATAGCGGTTGTTTATCAAATTTTAAATTATAGATTGGAATGGCCAATGACCAGATGAGCAGGAGCAGACCTACAATTCCAAGCGTGAGCCAGATTTGAAGGAACTGGTTATGTGCATTGAGTTTTTTGTCGAGGGCATAATGGAATTGATGCTTTTTATAGGTTTTCATTAACTCGTCTTTCACATCACCCGTACCTGTGCCGATGAGCCAGTTGTCCTGCAGGATTTCCATACTTTCTTTCCAGATTTCCAATCTTCCCGTGGTACTGTTGTATTCGGGTTGAACTTGGTCAATGGGAGTAGAAGTGATGGCATTGGATACTTGATTGAAACGGTTGTTGTATCCCTGCAACGCAAAATAGCTAAGAGTGGAGAATAAGAGAATGGAAATGAAATGCCATTTCTTTATTCGAAGTATTTCTCCTTTCCGTAAATAATAGCAGGCAGCCAATAGAAAGGTTAACACAGCAACAGCGAGCGATGTTCGAGCGGATAATTGAAACAATTGGACGAAAAAGAAAAGGATCCCCGCACTATAATATTTTAGATGTTGTTCTTTCGTTGTATCATACATCCTTTGAAGCAAAAATAAAATGGCCATGGTTAAGTACATGGAAATATAAGTGGGATGCATTAACATCGAACTGTAGCTGATGTAAAAAAATGCTGTGTGATTACCAGTTTCGACAAAACTAATAAAAGCATTGGTAAGCAGCAGTAGACAAGCCAACGCGCAACCGATGATGAAGAAGAGCGTCGTTTTTCTATATTCCTTAACGGACAGATCCAGGGTTCCAATAAATAAAGGTAAGAGTAGAAACCCAGCTTTGATTTGCAAATCGAGTCCGGCATATTTAAAATTTTCTGTCCAGATCAATCCAATCACATACAATAAGTAGATAGCCGGCAAGAGTTGCAAAATGCGACTTTTTTTAAAGCGTGTAATCATTGAAATGCGTTCCGCTTTATTTACTAATCGAATGATGCCAATGGAAATCCAACAAATGATGGAAACAGGAAGTAGCAACGGCAATGCTAGCGCCGAGAGCAACAAAAGTGCACTTGTGATTTTAGAAGTAGTGAAAATTTCCTTCATCATGATTTTTCTTTTTGCATTTCAGCTTCTATAGCATCCATCCAATTTTTGGCAATATTTTCACGCATAAAATATTTCTGCGCATAAACCTTTCCGTTAGCACCCATGGATTTACATTCGTCGGGATGACTTTCCATGTACAATGCAGCTTCAGATAATGCTTTTGCATTTTCAGGTTCGATATAAATTCCACACTTGCCTTCCTTAATAAATAATTCGCGTGCTTCACCATCAACACCTAATAACAAGGGTTTCTCTAGCGCGAGATTTTCAAATATTTTTGAAGGAATAGCACCCAGAAATAAATCCATTTTCTTTAATGGAATTACGGCAGCATTGATTGCTGCAACAATGGAAGGTACTTCTGAGCGACTCACTAAATTGAGAAATTTAACGCGTTGTATGTTTTCATTTTGTACTCTGGCCATCAATCTTTCTTTCTCAGGTCCATCGCCGAGTAGTAAGAAAATAATTTTACTTTGTTCTGGAATTTGTTTGGCGGCATCTAAAATAACATCCAACCCTTGCGCAATTCCAATAATTCCAGCATAGAGTAGGAGGAAATCGTTTTCTTCAAACCCTAATTCTTTTCTTTTTCCCTCATTAAATTTCGTCAAGAAAATTGATTTGTCGACACCATTCGGTAACCAATGAATGGGTTTATTGGGAAATCGTGTTTGAATATTTTTCACAATTCCTTGAGTTTGTCCCGTAACCATATACGACGAACGATACAGCCATTCTTCTAATTTAGTAGCGAGATTCAAAAAGAACTTATTCGTAATCACACCCAATTTCTCTGCCGATTCAGGCCAAAGATCACTCACATTAAAAACAAACTTTGCATTTTTCTGCTTGCTAATCCACCAGCCACTGATTCCTAAAAATAAAGGCGGTGATTCACACATTAATAGATCAAACTTTCCAGGAATGTTTGACGCCGCAAATACAGATGAAAGGGTAAATGAAAAATAATTTAATAACCGCGATATAATAGATCGACTTTTACTCACATAAATCCATGAACGAAACACATCAATGCCTTCAAACTGATCGCTTATAAACCATTTCCCTTTATATCCTGCATGTATTTCCATGGTTGGATAATTGGGCATCGCACATAGCACGACCACTTCATGTCCAGCCGCTTTTAACTCTCGAGCCAATCCACTCAATCGGTTTTGTGGAGCTCCTGTTTCGGGAGGATAGTATTGTGAAAGGATCAAGATTCTCAAAATGTGCTCAGTAATTCGTTAACGATGTTATCGGTTGCTTTTCCACCACCGTATAAGTTCACATTGAAATCCGATTTTTTATTTCGCATTTCTTCAAACGAAGAAATGATGTTGGAGTAATCGGCACCAGCTAATTTGTTGAATCCACCATGCACTAATTCTACCCATTCCGTTTCATCGCGTAAGGTGATGCAATGTTTGGCAAAGAAGAAAGCTTCTTTTTGTAAACCACCACTGTCGGTCATTACCAAGGAACAATGTTTAAGCATTTCAATCATATCAAAGTATCCTACAGGATCAATCACTGTAAACGGTAACTTCATTCCGGCATCCGTAACAATTTTTCTTGTTCGAGGATGCAAGGGCAAGACAACGGGTATGGTTTTATTTATTTCGGATAACGAATCGATGATTGATTTCAATCTGGAAAGATCATCCGTATTCTCCGCTCGGTGAAGTGTACACAACACGAAATCTTTTAATTTAAGTTTTTCAATGATGTTCGATTTGGAGGCCGATGTTTGCGCGTAATACAGTGCAGCATCTTGCATCACATCTCCCGACAAAATCACTTTTGTTCCTGAAAAAGGATACCCTTCTTTTGATAAATTGTCAATCGCCGTTTGAGTAGGGCAGAAGAGTAAATCGGAAATTCGATCGGTGAGTATCCGATTTATTTCTTCGGGCATCTTCATATTGAACGAGCGTAATCCTGCCTCGATATGCGCTACGGGAATATGCATTTTAGCAGCGGTTAATGCGCCGGCAAGCGTTGAATTGGTATCGCCATAAACAAGAACTCGATCTGGTTTTTGTTGGCTGTAAAGTGCTTCTAAACCGATCAGCATTTGTCCAGTCATGGCACCATGCCCTAGACCATGAATTCCCAAATTGAATGCTGGCTTCGGAATTTCCATCTCCTCAAAAAATACATCCGACATATTTGCATCATGATGTTGACCGGTATGTACAATCAATTCCTCAATATTGTTTATTTTCGATAAGGCGCGACTGACCACAGCTGCTTTTACAAACTGCGGACGAGCTCCTACGATGGTTAGCAATTTCATTTTCTTCAATTATTTTTAATGAGATTTTGATAAACATTCATCATCTGCTGCACATTATCGTCCCAAATATAATTCTCCTTGACTCGTTGTCGAGCGGAATTCCCTTTTTTAACTCTTTCGGTGGGATGATCTAAATAAAAACTCAACGCATTCACCACTTCTTCTACTGAATTTCTTTTAACGATGATTCCATTTTCTTGGGATCCCAATACTTCCTTAAATCCTGGTGTGTCGGAAGCGATGATGGCTTTTGCGCAGGCCATCGATTCCACCAGCGAAACACCAAAACTTTCGTCAACAAGAGTTAAGGATACAAAAATATCAATTTGCTGATGGTACTTTTCGATGATTGAATGCGGAACTCGCCCAGCAAAATGTACCTGATTTATAATTCCATTTTCCTTTGCAGTATTCTCCAATTCTTTTCGCTGTGATCCTTCTCCTACCAATAAAAGATGGAGTTGAAGAGAAGGATACTTTTTTAAGATGAGTATAAATGCATCGAGCAAAATTTTATTTCCATACGAAGGTTCTAATGCTTTTATATTTCCAATAATAATAGTTGCATTTTCTTGTTTACTTTCAACAGACGAAAACCGTTGCACATCTACACCAAATGGAATTACTTCAACATCTTGCTTCGTGTATTTCGATATTTCCATCTTCATACAATGACTGGTCGAGCAAATTTTTGATGCACTTGAAAAAATATAGGAAAGTAATTTCGAATGCAGGAATGATTTTTTAGGGAAAGCAAACACATCCGTTCCCCAAACCGAAATCACTAGCGGACGAAATCCAGAACGCACACCTAAAAGACCGTAACTCGTAGCATAATGCGCATGAATTACATCGGGCTGAAATGATTTAATGGCACCTTTTAATTCTTTTATTTGATTTAAGTACCCTAGCTTTTGAAATAGAGAGAAGGAACCTACATTTGAATTTCCATTCTTTAAAATAGTCATTCCTTTTAATCCTTCATACCACGGACTATTTGCTTTATTCAAACTAAAAATTCCAATTTCAATTCCATGCGTAGCCAAACTCACTACCCATTTTTGAGCGTGTGCAGAACTAATATCGGCTAGCATTAAAACTCTCATTTATATTTTTATCCAGGAATCAGGAACCACATCCTTCGTATTTTTAGGTGTATTATTCATCCACTTCGAAGGGGCAATCACAATTTTATGTTGATATTCATTGAGCCAAGCTCCCCACCAGGAGAACGAGCTATTGGCAATAATATGGTGCTTGCAAAGCGACATCAAATATAAATCTTCATAGCTCGCATTCCCTACATTATGTTCTACATATTCAACAGGAAAATCTGTTTTTATTTTCTCTTTAAACCAATTGGGCTCATCTGAAAAAACAAATAGCTTGGGTTGATCCACCTTTTCGCTAATAATCGCCAATGCTTTTTCGTAGTAATCTGCTTCGCAAAGACCATGCACATCTAGGTTCACTTTATTACTCACATAATCACCTCGACGCACATGAATACTCACTCCATTCACCTTCGACATTCGATCTGCCACTTCTTGCGAACGCTTTGATAGGGGAAGTCGAGGAGTGAAATCTTTTAGTAGGGTAGAACGAATTTCGTTAAAATACTTTTCGGATTGAAAATATCCATAAGCATAAGTATTCGCTGGTGCTTTCTTCGCTAACGGGAAATATTGATGATGAGGTTCCCTCAAATAAAAGTTTTTAGATTTGAATGGCAATGTAAGTGTAAGTAAGTCTTTTGCCATCATCGGCTTCGACTTCTTGAAATTTTGAATTTCAGATTCACTAGCGATTTCTACTTGTACATTAAATACATTCAATTCAAAATTCCTTAATGTAAAATTTTCTTTTTCGGCTTTATTCTGCAAATCCTGAATATCGATTTTGAGAATCGTATTATTCTTAAGCGCAAGACTTCTTCCAAATGCATATTGAAACATTTGATTTCCTAATCCGCCTATTAATTTTACGATGATCATTTTACAATTTTGCCGAAATTATTTTTATAGCAACAACACTCTTCGACTCAAGATTTAACAATTAATTTGATTTTTTTCAATCCACTTAATATTTTAGTTCCCATGGTCGAAGACATAAACGCATACATCCGTTTTTTTACTAGGTATGTAATTGGAATATCTTTCGCAGGAATATCATTTAATACTTCCAGAGCTACTTCATAGGTTAATTGATTGGCATAAGCCGATGCCAGAAACAATTTATCATCGACTGACGAAAACAACATTTTATCTTTCAAGAGTTGATATTGCTTACGATTGGCTAGGGCTCTAAATTGATTCATATGTGAAAATCGACCGCTAAAGTTCTCCGCATGCACTCTGTATTTAACAAACGCTTCGTGGATCACTTCTAAGCGTGCTCCATTTACCAACATCCTAAACCATAAATCGCCGTCTTCTGTACCCTTCATGTTGATGTCAAAATTACCAACTTTTTGAATCCATTCTTTTTTAAACAGGAGGGTAGAAGTGCATATAAAATTCCCTGTAATAAAAGTATTCAATGCATTACTTGAATGAAAATGAGGAGCTGAAATATTTTTTAACTTATTATTAGAAGCATCTATGGTTTCAAAATTTGTGCAAACCATATCTAAATTCCCTTTCTTCAAAAAGGAAATTTGTTTCTCCAATTTTTCTGGCACAAACAAATCGTCGCTATCAAGCAAGGCGATGTATTTTCCTTTCGCGATAGTCAGTCCATGATTTCTAGCATCAGCTTGTCCGGCATTTTTTTGTTGTATAACAATTATTTTTCCTTCAAATTGATTTAGTATTTCCTGAGTACCGTCCGTTGAACCGTCATTTATAAGAATGATTTCAATAGGACTATACGATTGCTTCAAGACACTCTCAATCGAAGCCGCTACGAACTTCTCCCCGTTGTAAACAGGAATAATTACACTCACGAGTTCGTTCAAATCTTGATCAGGCATTTTTTTGAGGACTAGCAATTTTATAAATCCAAGTAAGCAAGTAAAGAATCAAACACGATTGACCCACCGCAAATAGTAGGAGGGCAAGATGTACATCATTCATCAGATAGCCCATCCACATTGAAATTAATAAGATGATGGGACCAAGGATGGAAATGAGAAAGAATCGACGTTGTTGGTTTAAAATTAAGGGAATGGAAGAAACACAAATTCGAATAAAATCAAAGAAAAGCCATAGCGCTAAGATTCTACTATAATGTCCTGATTCCTCCCATTGATTCCCAAAAACAAAAGTGAAGAGTAGGGGACCGAATAGCATCAATAAAATACAGATCGGCAAAATAACAAACACCGATTTTTTAATCGTCGATGTAATCAATGGACGAAGATCACCTTTAGCATTGTGCACTTCTGAAGCATTTTGATAAAACACTTGACTAAAAGCGTTTCCCAAGAGTGAAATGGGAGCTTGTAAAACAATCAATGCACGAGAATAATAACCGACTTCAACAATGGAAAAAAAGATAGGAAGAAAATAAACGATCCCATTAATTTGAAACATATCTACAATCGCCTGCGAAATGGAGGTGCGTGGAAATTCTTTGTATTGCTCTGCTTTCGCTTTTATTTTATTGCTGCTCACATATTGCAAATCCTCTTTCGAAAGTTTCCTGACAAAATAAAATAAATTGAAGAAATAAATGATTTGTCCAATGAAATTAGAAAGGAAAATTCCCCATTCTCTGAACTTTAATAATCCGAATAAAATAGCGAGTCCATTATTGGATGCAGAATTGGTAATTCGGGTAATGGCTACTTCTCGGTATTGTTTATTTCGAATGAGCCAGTAATTAAATATTTGTTGGATCCCTAATAAGAAAACAAGGAAAGGGAAAAACCAAATCCATTGACTCATCAGCAGACTTAGTGTGATGACTTTAAAATAAATTAAGAGGCCTACTAATCCAGCCACCATAAGCAACGAAAGCGAAAATGAAATACAAATATAAACGGCAAGCATCAATACGTTGATCGCATGATTGGTTGATTTTGGTAACATGATTGCCAAATCATAACGAGCTGCAGAAATGGCTGCCATCATGCTTGCGGTGGAAACAAAAAGGGTGAAAACACCATACTCAGCCGGCGAATAAATCCTGGAGAGAATAGGCGAAGCCAAGAGGGTAATAAATTGCCCTAACCCTGTTCCAGTGAGCAACACTAAAACATTTTTCAGAAATTCTGATCTAAAAAACTTGTTGCTTAACATTCTAATTTTAGCCGAAGTATGGATCACACTTCGGCTAAATCTATTTTATGTTGTTTACTTTGCGTAGTTGACAGCTCTTGTCTCTCGAATCACCGTTACTTTTACTTGTCCAGGGTAAGTCATTTCCGTTTGGATTTTGTTAGCGATATCGAATGAAAGTTGCTCGGTGGCTTTATCATCCAACTTCGAACTTTCAACAATCACACGTAACTCACGTCCGGCCTGAATGGCAAATGCTTTCTCCACACCTTTGTACGACTGAGCTACATTCTCCATTTCTTTCAATCGCTTCATGTATTGCTCCACAATTTCACGACGCGCTCCTGGACGTGCACCACTAATGGCATCACAAACTTGAATAATAGGAGAGAGGATACTTGTCATTTCAATCTCGTCATGATGGGCGCCAATAGCGTTGATCACTTCTGGATTTTCCTTAGCACGCTCCGCCATTTTCATTCCGGCAATTGCGTGAGGAAGTTCAGTATCTTCTTCGGCTACTTTACCAATATCATGTAAAAGACCTGCACGTTTTGCTAACTTCACATTCAATCCTAATTCAGCAGCCATTAACGCACATAAATTCGCTACTTCACGACTATGTTGCAGTAAATTTTGTCCGTAAGAGGAACGATATTTCATTCTACCCACCACACGAATTAACTCAGGCGCTAAACCATGAATTCCTAAATCGATGGCAGTACGTTTTCCAGTTTCAATAATTTCTTCGTCTAACTGACGCTTCACTTTAGCTACTACTTCTTCAATTCGTGCTGGATGAATTCGTCCATCCGAAACTAATTGATGCAATGCCAAACGTGCTAACTCACGACGAACAGGATCAAAGCCCGATAAAATAATTGCTTCGGGTGTATCATCAACAATAATTTCAATTCCAGTAGCGGCTTCTAATGCACGAATATTTCGTCCTTCACGACCAATGACACGACCTTTCACTTCATCATTATCGATGTGGAAAACAGTTACTGCATTTTCAATCGCATGCTCGGTAGCTACACGTTGAATGGTTTGAATCACGATTTTCTTTGCTTCCTTACTAGCAGTTAACTTCGCTTCATCCATCGTTTCCTTGATGAATGACATCGCTTCCGTTTTCGATTCTGCTTTTAAGGCTTCTACCAATTGCTTCTTCGCATCTTCTGCGGAAAGTCCGGCAATTTTCTCGAGCGCTTGTACTTGCTTCACATGGGCTTTGTCGATTTCCTCTTTTCTGCGGTCAATCACTTCCAATTGAGAAGTTAAATTGGCTTGTAAAGTATCTAATTCACTTTGCTTTCTCTTGTTCTGCTCAATTTGTTGGTTGAGCGTACCTTCCTTTTGTTTGAAACGATTTTCAGCTTGCAGCAAATTTTTATCTTTTTCCGCAATATGTTTTTCGTGTTCAGTTTTCATTTGATAAAAGCGATCTTTCGCTTCAATCGTTTTATCCTTTAGAAGTATTTCTCCTTTTGAAGTTGCTTCTTGGATGATGGCATTTGCCTTTTCTTGAGCGGCTGCTAGTAGTGCTTGATTATTCTTGCGTGTAAGTAAGTATATAATCAAACCTCCAACTATCAGGCCTGCTACGGCTGCTATAGTGATGAAAGTAATATCCATTTTTAATTTATTCTATTATATATTATGAGGTTAATCTACATTTTTTTCCAAATAAAAACCCGCATTCGTACTGATCTGAGTAAACCCCAATGGACAGGGTCGGAGTCAGCCGGCTGATTTGCGCTTTCCCGTCGAGCGGGACTTGCCCTTGGCAGCCTAAGAATTCTCCTATTTGATGTATGTTGAGTTTACATCGTCGACCAGTACGAATGCGGGTTTCCCAGAATTGAATCTGGTTTCGCCCTTGTATTAAAGAACGCTATTTTCTTTGCCGAATGATTTTATTAAATCACTCAGTACATCCAACTCCCGATTTATTTCTTCTTCGTTCGTTGTCATTTCTTTTTGATATCCTAATTTTTCCGCCGCCATGTGCAAGGAACACATCGCTAATAAATCTTGTAAATCGCGTACACCAAATGCTGTTTCATATTCTTTCAAACGTTGATTTACCATCTCCGCTGCTTTGGTAAGCAATATCAATTCCTCAGCACTTCCTTTTAATGGATAGCTGCGATTGGCAATAAGTAATTTTACGGATGTATCATTCACGGTATTAATCGCTATTAATGAGTTGAAGGCATTTATCAATCTCACGTATATAACGGTTGATTTGATTTTTTAGTTCAACGGTAGACTGGTCGTCGCTACCTTGAATTGCCTGCGCTAATTTAATGGTTTTAACTTGTTCATTCAATTGGATTACCTCTATTTCAAGATTTTGTTTATCAACTACCCTTTGTTGATGCTTTTTCTTTTCATCGTCCAATTGTTTGAGAAGACCTTGATGCACTTGACTTTGCTCTTTGATGAGCTTCTTCAATGCTTCTATTTTTTCTTTTGTTGATTCCATAATGTCCTGAAAACAAATTATCAGTAAAGATAACCTCATCTTAAAGATGAAGCGAATATACAAATTTAGATTTACAATTGTCAAGCGGACAAAGTCTCTTATTTCAATTTATTATTGAATGGAGGCCTCTAATTTTTTCTTGTATTTCTCTTTAGATGGACCGAAAGGGATGAAATATCGGCAAAGCGGTTAATTTTGTTGGATGCTCAAAAGGTCTAAAGTTCAATTATTGCTGGTTTTAGGCTGTTTTTTGATGGATTTTTCCCAAGCTCAAGTGAACTTTGCCTTTCCAATCGATACTCCGCATGTACTTTCAGGAACTTTTGGGGAGTTGCGGTCGAACCATTACCATTCTGGACTCGATTTTAAAACGGATGGAAAGGAAGGTCGGACCGTGAAAGCAGCTGCTGCGGGATGGGTTTCAAGAATTAAAATGAGTGCGGTAGGTTTCGGAAATGTGATTTACCTCGATCACCCATCTGGTCATACCACCGTTTATGCGCATCTGCATCATTTTCATCCTGAGCTGATAAAGTACATGGACTCCGCTCAATATGCTGCTGAATCTTTTGAGATGGAATTGTTTCCCGATTCAGGTCGGTTTTCTTTTTTACTGGGAGATGGTATTGGCGTAAGTGGAAATACCGGCGGTAGTCAAGGACCTCATCTCCATTTTGAAATTCGCGATCGTCAAACTCAAGTTCCTCAAAACCCATTGCTATTTCTTCCTGTGTTGATGGATTCCATCGCTCCTGTGACGGGCGTCGTTACTCTTTTTAAAAAGGATCCTAATTTCTCTTATTATACTTTACTCGATTCGAGTTCGGAAATAAACCATGTATTCAATATTAATGAGGACACTGTTTATGTGAGTCTTTATACCGATGATCCTTCTGGTGATAATAAATTGGGCGTTTACTCTATTTTACTTTCGCAAGATGATTCCATCCTTTATTCATTTCAATACAATCATTTTAGTTTTGATGAAACGCGATTTGTAAATGCTCATACTCATCCAACCGGTGTGAATGGTAAAAGTGGATGGGCTCATCAACTCTTTAAACTTCCGGGCGATCGTTTTTCGGTGTATGCCGATGCAGGTTTCGGGAAGATGGTATTGCCGCAAGCCGATACAACGAATCTAGAAATTGAAGTCAGCGATTTTGCGCAAAACACTACTCTAATTCCTTTTCAAATTATTAAGAATAGAAGTGTCCCATCTAAAAAGAAGAAAGTTCGAAATGTGATTCGTATCCATGACCCTTTCGAACAAGAAGGGAAG
>JANOAX010000030.1:0-3324 GCA_031411335.1 Bacteroidota bacterium | reverse complement strand
AATTTACCTCCCGATAGCTATCGGGATTACCAACTTGCCAATTCAACCGTGACGTATCGTTAAAACAGAAAAGGCTGTATCTCTCGATACAGCCTTTTCTGTTTTATAAATGTGCTCTTTACTCAACTGCGAAATCAACTCTGCGATTCATCGGATTTAAAGTAGTTGCCATTGGCTCTTTCTCTCCTTTTGATTCAGTACTCAAACGAGCTGGATCAATTCCGTATTGTTTAATCAAATGATTCATTACATTATCGGCACGACGTTGACCTAGTTTAATATTCTCGTTTTCGTTACCGCGGATATCACAATTTCCTGTGATTTTCACTTTCAATTCAGGGTTAGCTTGCAATACTCTTGCGATTACTAAAATACGATCGTTGAAGTTTGGTTTAACTGTAGCAGATCCTAAATCGAAGAATACAGAAGGTAAAAATCCTGTTCCGTTTTTTCCATTCGAACCACTTACTCCATCTGCACCAAACTCACCTGGCTTCGCAATAGTAACTCCTTGGAAGTTTACTAATGATCCAGCACCAGTACTTGGCTCTAAATCGCGACTATCGGCAACACCATCAGCATCTGTATCCATCTCTTGACCATTTGCATCTACTTTAGCTCCTTTAGGAGTAAATGGATCCGCATCTTTACTGTCAATGATACCATCGCCGTCTGTATCAACTGAAGTTCCATCACCATAAACTTTAGATCCTTCAACGGTACTGTTGTCTTTGTCGAATAAATCCGAAACACCATCCTTATCTTTATCGCCACTTAAAATGTCGATCTTCTCTTTCATATCAGCAAGGTCGTTATAAACCACTTCCATCGGATTCACCCATTCCATCGGCTTGTTCTTCTTTCCGAAAGTATAGTTAACACCAATGGTAGCCATGATATAATTGTCGTACTCAGAATATGTTTTTTCCGTAGCGTCTACGTTATCAGTAAATGTTTTGCGATAATCTAATGATAAACCAACATCAAATTTGTTGATCTTGTATTTAAATCCTAGACTCAAAGGAATCATTAACTCAGTAATGTTTCCTGATTTGCGAAGTAAGATGGAATTACTAGAGTCTGATTTTACTTCAGCATCGAAATTGAAGAAACCAATTCCAAGTGTAGCTACCATGTGGAAATTCTTATTTCTATTCAAGAAAGAAATGTTTCCGAAGTTGTAAGTCATTTCTAAAGTTCCTTCGTACATCTTACTCTCATAATCAACAGCCCATTCTTTAGTTCCAACTCCTCCTGAACCTGGAAACTGAACACTCATGTAATTGCTGTCTAAATACTCAACATCAGTTCCACCGAAACTAGAAATAATACCACGAGCTCTTAGTCCAATAGAGTGCGTAAGTTGATTGTGAACTTGTAAACCAAATGCTGGTTTAACAAAGCTACTTTCTAAGAAGCGGCTATTGTTTTGACCACCTTTTAATAAATCACCAAGTAAATGGCTGGCACCAAAAGAAATTCCAACTGACCAACGATCGAAATCAGATTTTTTTGGTAAACCATAATTTGAACTGCTACTTGTTTCTGTTTGTGCTATTGAAGACAAACTAGTTGAAAGTAGGATAATACAGAGTAAACTTTTGATTTTCATGCGCAAGCAATTTTTATTAGGATGCAAAACTAAGTAAACAAAAGTAATCTCCCTAATTTGAATTAACAAGAACGTATTAAATTAACCTTCTCAGGGACAAATGTTTAGTACCTCAGTAGGGTGATCGTTTTGAAGTAATTCAAGAATATACATAAGATCATTATGTTCATTTACAAAATCTAGTTCGTCCGACTCAAGGATAATTACTCTTTGGTTTTCAAGTGATTGAAGGTGATTCAGGTATTGCTCACTCACTTGATCTAGATATTCGGCCGGAATACTTTTTTCGTATGAGCGTCCTCTTAAATTGATGTTTTGAAGAAGCAATTCGGTCTTTTTATGAAGATATAGTATTAAGTCAGGCTTTTGAAGATCCTTCGCGATGAGATCATAAAATCGATTGAATAGATCCATCTCCGCACCTTTTAAATTTACTCGAGCAAAGAGTAAACTTTTTTCGAAGATGTAATCTCCAATTAGGAGTTGTCCTTTTTCGAATGCTTTTCGCTGTTCACTTAATATCTGCTGAAATCGTTCTGCTAAAAAAGACATCTCCAAGGGAAATGCAAAACGTTCGGGATTTTCGTAAAACTGTGGGAGGAAAGTATTTTCTGCAAATTCTTCTAATACTAATGACGCATTGAATTTAGTAGATAATATTTTTGCAAGAGAAGTTTTTCCAGCTCCAATATTCCCTTCAATGGCAATGTATTGATAAGGCATCGATTTACTCATAATTAAAGGGGGTATATAAATTAACCTGACCAGTATCTTCGCAATGAGTAAGCATCCACTGATTGCTTTTACCTGAAACTGGATGAATATGATCTGGAAGAATTTCACATAAAGGAATTAAAGTAAATCTTCGATTACTAATTCCAGCATGTGGTATCATCAATTGATCGTCTTTATAAACGATGTCGTCAAAATAAAGTATATCAATATCTAATGTACGAGGACCCCATTTCTCCATTCTAATTCTTCCTGCACTTTGTTCAATAGTAAGTAAAGTCTTTAGTAATGCGATGGGATTAAGAGCAGTTTCAACGAGAACAACTTTGTTTAGAAAATCCGATTGGTCTTTTTTACCCCACGCTTCACTGGTATAAATTGATGAAGCTTCCTTGATTTGCCCTGCCCATTTTAAAATTTCATTTTCGGCAAATATCAAATTTTGCAATGAATCTCCTTCATTACTACCTAAGAGTAAAACCGCTTGATGAAACATGCTGCAAAGATACGTTTATATGTTTTTGTGTCGTGGATCAATGTTTAATTTGTGTATAAACTATTCGAAAAATGAATTTAAGGAAAAGTGTTCACGAGCGTGAAAAAGAAAAGATTGCCACTTGAGATCACTAGAGATTAAGAATTCAACTCTAGTCAAAAAAGTGAAATTGATCACACTTGAGTTTAGCCCCTCTCCCTTGGAGAGGGGTTGGGGGAGAGGCTTGATCATCAATGTGGCTATAATTTATTTTAATTCGAACAATAGTATTTATTGATTAACCTTTAATCTATTCACGAAGCCTTGTGACAAAGACATGAAGCATCGATTTCTATTTTTTAAAGCGAGTAAAATTAAACTCCATACTATTAGTTTTATCCGGATTGTCAGAATTGCTGATCACCGCTTTGAGTTGATTTTCGGAAATTCTTTTGTATGTGATAAATTTCGGAAAATCGTTTTTTTCATTGTAGAACATCCAATA
>JANOAX010000029.1:0-4203 GCA_031411335.1 Bacteroidota bacterium | reverse complement strand
CAACCATTCATCTGAATAAAACAAAAAAGTAAGAATAAAAGCTACCAATGGAATTCCAACTAGGAGCAACCATCCATCGCGCAACTTATTTGTTAAAACAATTTTTGTATCCTTCATAGAAAGTGAGGGACTAAAGGTATTTACTTTTGACTTAAAAAGATGTTTGAAGCTATTAACTAATTCAGACCAATAACTACTTTCAATTATTTCGTCTGGATAAACCTCAACATGTTCTTTTCCGTTCATCAATTTTTCCTTCCTCAACTCCAACCTGCAAAATAAAAAAAGAGAAACGCTTAATCGAATCTCATTCTGATGAAATGCTTAAAAATCCATCTGAAACTTATAAAAATTAGGCTGAAAATTTTTCTTTGCCGATTAACCCCTTGATTCACAATTGACAATTGATAGACGATAGGCCCATCTACCCAAAAAAACAGAGTGAAACCAAAGCACCCAAACACAGATTTTGATAGTAGGAATAGACTATTTTTGTAGCGATTAAAAATAAGAGATGAAACAACTTCAGAATTATTATTGCGGACAATGGGTAGCTGGCACCGAGAACGGACAAGTTTTATACAATGCCATTAACGGGTCTGAAATCGCATCAGCAAGTAGCAAGGGCCTCGACTTTGGAATGATGCTCGATTATGGCAGAACTACAGGCGGTAAAGCATTAAGAAAAATGACTTTTCACGAACGCGGACGCATGTTGAAGGCATTAGCTTTGCATCTCATGGAGAAGAAAGAAGAATTTTATAAAATTTCATGGGCAACAGGTGCCACACGCATCGATTCGTGGATCGATATTGAAGGCGGCATCGGAAATTTATTTGCCAATAGTAGTTTGCGTCGACAATTTCCCAATGAAACATTTTGCCTCGAAGGCGATCCTGTAAACTTAGGAAAAAACGGAACTTTCATGGGACATCATATTTGTGTTCCTAAAGAAGGAGTTGCCATACATATCAACGCATTTAATTTTCCAGTATGGGGAATGTTAGAAAAAATTGCAGTGAATCTCATGGCGGGTGTTCCTGCAGTGGTGAAGCCAGCCACCGTTACTTGTTTCCTAACGGAGGCGGTAGTACGCGAAATTGTTGCTTCCAAAATTTTACCGGAAGGAAGTCTGCAATTAATTTGCGGTTCGGCGAATGGAATTTTAGATCATGTTATTTCGCAAGACGTAGTGACCTTCACAGGCTCAGCGAGTACTGGTAAAATGTTGAAAGCGCATCCACGTATCATCAGTGAATCGGTTCCTTTTAATTTGGAAGCGGATTCTTTAAACTGCATGGTATTGGGAACAGATGTCACTCCTGAAATGCCTGAGTTTGAAATTTTCATCAAAGAAGTACAAAGAGAAATTACGGTAAAGGCTGGACAAAAATGTACTGCCGTACGACGCATCATGGTTCCAGAAAATAGAATGGAAGATGTACAAATTGCATTGGGAAAACGATTGTCAAGTACCGTGATGGGCGATCCCAATGTAGAAGGTGTTCGCATGGGACCCTTGGCTTCAAAGGATCAAGTGAAAGAAGTACGCGAAAAAGTAGAACAACTTTCCAAACAACAAGAAATTGTGTATGGATCACTCGACAAATTTGAAGTGAAAGGACAAGACACCGAACGCGGTGCTTTCTTTTCTCCGATATTGATGTTGAACAAAGATCCGTTTAAATACACCGATTGTCACTCGGTAGAAGCATTTGGACCTGTATCCACTCTCATGCCATACAAAACCACCGAAGATGCCATAGAACTTGCTAAAATGGGCATGGGTTCGTTGGTGAGCAGTATCATTACTGCCGATGCAAAAGTTGCACGTGAATATGTTTTAGGTGCTGCAAGTATGCATGGAAGAATTTTAGTATTAAACAACGAATGCGCTAAAGAAAGTACAGGTCATGGATCGCCGATGCCGATGTTAACGCATGGAGGTCCTGGAAGAGCAGGCGGAGGAGAGGAGATGGGCGGAAAGCGCGGAATTTTCCATTACCTGCAACGTGTCGCGCTACAAGGATCACCTACCATGCTAACATCTATAACAAGCGTTTATCAAAACGGAGCTAAGCAAATTGAAAAAGAAGTTCATCCTTTCAAAAAGCATTTCGAAGAACTCGAAATTGGTGAAACCTTAATTACGGCTAAGCATAGCGTTAGTGAAGCCGATATCGTCAACTTCGCGAATGTGAGCGGCGATAATTTTTATGCGCACATGGATTCAACCAGTTTAGAAGGAACCATCTTCACTCAACGTGTAGCACATGGCTACTTTGTACTGAGCAAGGCTGCCGGATTATTTGTAGATGCGAAAAAAGGCCCAGTAATGTTGAATTACGGATTAGAAGAATGCCGATTTACGAAACCAGTTTATCCGGGAATGACGATTGGCGTACGATTAACTGTAAAAGAAAAAGTAGACACTGAAAAGAAAACTGAGGATGAAATTGCGAAAGGCATTGTGAAGTGGCTGGTAGATGTTTATGATGAGACGGGGGAGACGGTGGCGATCGCAACCATATTGACTATGGTTAAGAAAAAAATTCAATCCTGATAGAGATCGCGGGGGAATTCAGAATTCAGAATTAAGAATTCAGAATTTTGTACGCAGATTTTTTAATTGAGAATTTAAAATAATACAACAAATAGTATCATACAATGTCGACAGGAAAAATAAATACAGCAACCAACAACGGAATTTGTACGATCACATTTTCGCATCCACAAAGCAATTCCTTGCCTGGAACTTTATTGCGCGAATTGGCTGCGGCCATTGAAAAGGCAGGAAACGACGAGGCAGCAAAAGTCATCGTTTTAAAAAGTGAAGGCGACAAAGCATTTTGTGCGGGTGCTTCCTTCGACGAATTAATTTCTATCAACGATTTAGAAACGGGAACATATTTCTTTAGTGGTTTTGCAGCAGTAATTAATGCAATTCGCAAAGCACCCAAGTTTGTTATTGCTCGCGTGCAAGGCAAGGCAGTAGGAGGAGGCGTAGGACTCGCCAGCGCTGCAGATTACACCATCGCACACAACAACGCAGCCATCAAGCTCAGCGAACTCGCAGTGGGCATTGGTCCGTTTGTAGTAGGTCCGGCAGTGGAGCGTAAGATGGGCACTTCTGCATTCACTCAACTCAGCATCGACGCTACGGCATGGAAAGATGCATTGTGGGCAAAAGAAAAAGGATTATACACCGACACCTACGAAACATTTGAAGAGTTAGATCTAGCCGTAGATAAATTAGCCACCACACTCGCATCAAGCAATCCCGAAGCGATGATGCTATTGAAAAAAGCATTTTGGTTGGGGACGGAGCATTGGGATGTGCTTTTAGCAGAACGTGCGGGGATGAGTGGGCGACTTGTTTTATCGGATTTTACGAGGAATGCGATTGAGGGGTTTAAGAAAGGTGCGCGGTAGCGAAGTGCGATTCAGATCCGAGGCGATAAGATATGAATTCAGAATTATAATCACTCTATCCGAATGAATAATAATCACAACTTTTCTTGTTTAGTATAGAGGCAAAGTTAAATTAATATTAATTCCTAATATATTTAAATCTTTACCATGAAAACACTTCTTAAAAAATCACTTGTTGCTTTCAGTTTAGCTGTATTATTCTCAGGCTGCTTCGCTATTCACAGTGGAAATATTTATAATTCCGCGTCGCTTAGCTCGGCCAATTTTTCCTATGTGAACATGAATGTGGAAGGGGAAGCTTCTACCAGATATGTGATAGGCTTTGGTGGACTCGAAAAATTCACATTGATTAGTATTGCGAAGAAAAATATGATGGCGAATCACCCTTTGCAAAAGAATCAAGCTTTCGTAAACCAAACCCTGAACTTTAAAACTTCTATCTACTTTGGTATTATCCTCACCACTAAATGTGTGGTGACGGCGGATGTGGTGGAGTTTAGGTAACCTAACCACTGGATTAAACATTTGCTTTCTTCATATATTTATGCGAAATTTGGCTAATACATCCTACATTTTCATGTCGAAAGTCATATGAAATAATTTATTGTCTATTTGATTCCAATATCCTAGCCACCCCTCCAATGAAACTCCCTCATACTTTCAAATTACTTTCATTGATTTTACTTTTGAATTTACTAAAGGTGAATGAGGGGAAAGCTCAAGCCTACATTCCCTTATTAAACGATTCTATTTATTGGGATGTTTCCTATT
>JANOAX010000028.1:0-38255 GCA_031411335.1 Bacteroidota bacterium | reverse complement strand
CCCGCCTATCATAAAATTGGATGATATCCAATTTTATGGCAGGCGGGCTTAAGTTAATAGTTGAAATCATGTAGGGGCGCAATATTTTGCGCCCCTATCCTAAAGGTATTGCCTCTCAATATTATTGCATAATGTTGTTATAGACTCAAATTAGCCTGAACCCTATGCGATAGCTATCCATCGGCCGCCAAAGGCTTGCCGACGGCGCTGCGGGACTCTTTTTCACCAATAATTCTTAATAAATAGTTCAGTAGGCTAAGGCTATTCAACGATTTTTTTAAATCGTCTTTGCAAAATAAAACGTCGCAGGGTTGAACTAAAATATACTTGTAATTGGTATAAATGATGTGTGAATGATGTAATTTTTAATTAAAATTCTGTAACAGACATCTACTAAATTAGAATCAATTTTGAATCAACTGAACTTTTAAAAATAGAGCTGATGGCCACAATCTTATTAATTGAAGACAACCTACCTATTCTAGAGAATCTTAGAGAATACTTTGAAATGGAAGGCTATAAAATACTTATAGCAGAAAATGGAAAAAAGGGAATTGAACTTGCCAGAGAACACATTCCTGACTTGATAATTTGCGATACGAAAATGCCATTAATGAATGGCTATCGTGTTCTGCAACTGATTTTAGATTTATCAAAAACCTATGAGATTCCATTTATTTTCAGCACTTCAAATTCTGAAAATGTTGACAGA
The DNA here is from genome assembly GCA_031411335.1 of Bacteroidota bacterium. GTDB lineage: Bacteria > Bacteroidota > Bacteroidia > AKYH767-A > OLB10 > JAJTFW01. The sequence goes on along the minus strand of JANOAX010000028.1, from coordinate 37,543 downwards.
ACAAAAGCGTTAGAACTAGGTGCAGATGACTACATTATTAAACCTTTCGAACTCCATACTCTTTTAGCTATGGCAGAGAAATGGATAAAGTCGGGAAGCATTAGACATAGACAAGTGGAATTCCAAAGATAAATTTACAAAAAGCGAAATTACTTTACTCTTTTAAAAGCGAATAAAGAATATTAATTAATAACAAAACAACTATCTATATATGAGAACCAAAGCTGAACTACAGCAAGATATTTTAAATATCGCTATGAAAATACAAATGGAATTTCCTGAATTAACAAAATACATTCAAGAAATGCCATCCCTCTTTTTAACAAAAGAACTAGATTATAAACATACTGAAACTTTAGAATTATACTATAATAAACTAAAGACAGTTATAGTGGAATACACAAGCAAGGATTTCAACCTAGAACCCATGAATGAGCCCGAAATATTGAATTTTTCAAATAATACGAACTCTTCAATGTCGAATAATTCTCAACTCTATGGAAAAGTAGAAATACAATTGATGTCCGAAGATCAATCAAAAAATCAAATTGAAGAAATGATTTCATCAGACGAGAAGGATTTTAGAATAATATGACAAGTCCGGATTAAGATGTTTCCTCTCAATATTAGACACTTCTCTCACCAGAAAAGCAACTGAGCCAAAATAAAATATCCATTAAAATATGGGGGAGCTCTTACTTACATCAAATGTGTGAATCATGTAATTACTTGAATTTATTCTATAACAAAGTACGCTATCTAAAATACCACATTTGTATTGCTGTGAAATCTCTTTCATAGCATAAAATAAAACACAATGAAAAAAGCAATCATGGTATTTCCAGCAATCACTCTGCTAATGGTGATCCTAATTTCAAGTCCATCTTTTTCTCAAATGAAAATGGATAGTAAGAAAACGGCAACGTTCGAAATTTCTTCCTCTCTCACCACCAACATGCGTCAGCTCTGGGTAGAACATGTTATGTGGACACGTAATGTCATCCTTTGTCTTGTTGATGAACTTCCAGGTACAGATCAAGCCGTAAAACGTTTGCTTCAAAATCAAATTGACCTTGGCAATGCAATGAAACCTTACTACGGAGAAAAAGCCGGAAGTAATTTAACTGAATTACTAACTTCTCATATTACAATATCCATTGAAGTAGTTAAAGCTGCAAAAGCAGGAAACAAAGAATTACTTGCAACCGTTAACAAAAGTTGGCACTTGAATGCAGATGAAATCACTATGTTTTTTGCTAACGCAAATCCAAATTGGAAATTTGAAGACATCAAAATAATGATGGACGAGCATCTCAAATTAACAACAAATGAAGCCATGCAACGCATCAACAAGGACTACGAAGCTGATGTTATTGCCTTTGATAAAGTACATGAGGAAATTTTAAAAATGTCAGATATGCTAGCAGAAGGAATCTCTAAACAATTTCCAAGTAAAATTAAAACAGCATCTACTAAATAATAGTGAAGTGTATCGTTATCAACGAAAATTATTAAAGCATGCAGACTCAGCCTTTAAAAATAACATCCTTTGAATTTGTTACGCATAATGTGTTGCAAGTTGCAACAGAAAAACCGTCTCTCTTCCATTTCAAATCAGGTCAAGCTGCAGAAGTCTCCATCAACAAGGAGGGTTGGCAAAACGAAAAAAGACCGTTGACTTTCACCTGCATTCCTGAAAACAATTATCTTGAATTCATAATTAAATTATATCCCGAGCATCATGGAGTAACCAATCAATTATTAAATTTAAAAATTAATGATGAATTGATACTTCATGGTGTTTTTGGAGATATTAGTTACAAAGGAGAAGGAATATTTATTGCTGGTGGTGCAGGTGTCACCCCATTTATCTCAATACTTCGTCACCTTCAATCAAACAATGAAATCGGAAACAATAAACTTATTTTCGCTAACAAAACAAAAGCCGACATTATATTAGAGCAGGAGTTTAAATGGTTACTAGGAAAGAACTTTATAAACATACTTTCAGAGGAAAAAGTTGAAGGTTACGAAAATGGATATATTACGGAGTCTTTTCTCAAAACTCACGTCACTGACTTAAACAAAGTATTCTATTTATGTGGACCACCACAAATGATGGATGATATGGAAAATCACCTAGTACAGTTACATGTAAATAAAAAATTAATTGTAAGAGAATCCTTCAAGAATAATATAATTCCTATTTCCTTTTAATCCTCCAAAATTTAAATTTTCAAATTACATTAGTGAAAAATTAGAATACGACTACACCTATCTTGCCAATCTCTTTTCAGAAACTGAAGGCAAAACCATTGAACATTTTATAATCCATCATAAAATTGAAAGGATAAAAGAGTTGATCATTTATGATGAGCAAAATTTGACAGAAATAGCTTGAAAACTACATTATAGTAGCGTTGGGGCGCTTTCAAATCAGTTCAAAAAAATAACTGGATTAATTCCCTCTTTTTTCAAATCTCTCAAGAACAAAAGAAGAAGCACCTTGGACAATGTGTGAAAATTGTAAATTTTTCCTTTAATTGTGTAATGCTATACTAAATGAATCCCTCCATCTTTACATTGTAATAATCTCATTACATCTGTTCCGCCAGTTGCGGCTAATATGAACAAAACATGGATACTACACAAGTAAAAGGGAAATGGAATGAGCAAAAAGGAAAACTCAAGCAAAAATTTGCAATTTTAACCGATAACGATTTAATGTTCGTAGAAGGTAAAAAAGATGAAATGATAGGCAAACTTCAAATCAAACTTGGAAAAACAAAAGAAGAATTGCACGATATAATCAAATCCATTTAAGCAGAACCCAAACCAATAAAATCGTTAGGCGAAGTGCTTAGCGATTTTTTTCTCTTCCAAACAAATCTAACTAATAAATATAATCGTAATGATAAGTGCCTGTAAAATAATAAAATCAATTTTGGTTTGCACTGCATGCTTTGTAACTATATCGTTGACTAGCTGCCAATTCTTTACTCAGAGACCTGAATCATCCGAAGATAGATTGACAGCAACCGAAAAGAAAATAATTCAAGCGCATTATTTACATGTAGCAGAAGTTATAAACTTCAAAAAAGCAATCGCTGCGAAAATTGCCGCTAACGAAAAAGTAATTAACGACTATAAAATTAGCATTTCCAATAAATCGAAATCCTATACAGCGGAATATAAAGAACCCATATCCGTTTTAGATCGAAAAAATTGTTCTTTGAAAAAAAGAATTTCAGAATATAAAGAGGCTGGGCCTCAAAAATGGCAATTATTTAAAAAAGAATTTAGTATCGATATGGAATCTCTTGATAAATCATTGAATGATTCCACTTTCGCTGTTAATAACTAGAACAAGCACCCAAATCCATAAAATGAATGATCACAAAACGATATTAAAATTTGAAGCAATACTTTACTACGGTCATGATTAAATTAATATTAAATCATGCGGTTGTCAAAATTAATATCGTGAGTTATACTCTATGTAAATAATTTAATTTCAAATAAACTAAACCAATAAAATTAAACAAAATGAAAAATGTAATTACTAAATTAAATTCATGCTTAGTTGTAGCTGCTATTGTGGTGTCAACCTTTGTTACAAGTTGCAATTCTCCTGCAGAAAAAGTAGAAGCTGCACAAGAGGATGTAGTGGAAGCTGAGCAAGATTTAACAGAAGCACAAAACGATTATGCGAAGGAGTTTGAAAACTTCAAAAAAGAATCAGACGAAAAAATTGCTGCAAACGAAAAAAGAATTGCTGAAATCAATGAGAGTATGTTAAAAGAGAAAAAGTCGGTTCAAGATGAAAATAAAGAGAAAATTGCAGTTTTAGAACAAAGAAATGCAAACATGAAACAACGAATGTCGGAATACAAAGACGATGGAAACGAAAAATGGCAGTCATTTAAAAGAGAGTTTAATCATGATATGGACGAACTTGGAAATTCATTAAAAGACTTTACTCAAAATAATAAAAAATAAAACTATTTATTAAAACGTCGTAAGCGTTTTAAATATCAACTCGTGTTGTTAAACAATACAGGGGGAAATAGTAGAGTACCTTTATCTTAGTTAAAATTATAAGTCGTTGAACAAATTGTTCAACGACTTTTTTTGTTAATTTATCCTTTAATAACTATCCATAGCTATTTTTCGCAAAATGGTAGGCAATAAATAAATTAAAATTAGATTCCCAATATCAGTTTAATCTTTTGAAATATTATTTCACTTTTAAATATGTGTGAATAATGCAATATGAATAAAATATTTTGTAACACTTTTTCCTTTTAGAGTATGCAATTTTATACAGAAATATTTCAGTTGATGTACACTCCCCATTAAAATGAATTTAAAAATCGAAGAGCCCTCCATTAAAACGGAATCAAATAGTAAATCTCATACGGAAAACCATAATAAGCCTTCGACCATGAAAGCGTTAGTTTATCATGGTGCGGGTAATAAAGCATGGGAAGAAAAACCAATGCCATCATTAAAGGAGCCAACAGATGCTATTGTAAAAATTCTTAAAACATCCATCTGTGGAACTGATCTGCATATACTAAAGGAGACCTACCAGCCGTAACAGATGGAAGAATTATAGGACATGAGGGTGTTGGGATCATAGAAGAAACAGGAAATGCCGTAACAAACTTTAAAGTTGGTGATCATGTAATAATTTCCTGTATCACTTCTTGTGGCAAATGCGAATTCTGCAAAAAAGCGATGTATTCACATTGTGAAAAGGGTGGGTGGATATTAGGAAATCTAATTGACGGATGCCAGGCAGAATACGTAAGAATTCCTTATGCTGATAATAGTTTGTATCCAATTCCTGAAGGACTTGATGAAGAAGCTTTAGTAATGTTAAGTGATATATTACCGACAGGATTCGAATGTGGAGTGCTTAACGGAAAAGTTAAACCCGGCGATACAATAGCCATTGTAGGTGCAGGACCCATTGGTTTGGCTGCGTTACTTACTTCTCAATTCTATTCTCCAGCTGAAATAATCATGATAGACATTGATGACAACCGACTTTCAGTAGCAAAAACTTTTGGAGCAACTCATATCATCAACAGTAGCGATGGAAAGGCAGTTGAAAAAATAATGAGTCTTACTAATAACCGGGGAGTAGATACAGCCATAGAGGCTGTAGGAGCGGTTGCCACTTTTGAACTTTGCACGCTAATTGTTGCTGCTGGTGGTCGCCTTGCAAACATTGGAGTTCATGGGAAAAGTGTTATGCTACACCTCGAAACTTTATGGTCACATAATATTACAATTACTACTCGTCTGGTAGATACAGTAACAACGTCCATGCTTTTGAAAACGGTTCAATCCAAGAAAATTGAACCAAAAAAACTCATTACTCATCGTTTTCGATTAGATCAAATGATTGAAGCCTATGATACCTTCGAAAATGCAGCAAAAGAGAAAGCTTTAAAAGTAATACTGTCGAGTTAAAATACAATAAATAAATTACCAAAATGAATTCCTGAAATTAAATGAATTATAGAAGTGCTTACACTACTTTTTAAAAAACACTTCAATGCAAATATTTCTTTGCCCTGACAAACCATATGAATAACCATGTTACTCTCTCTATACAAATGAAAAATAAAATCAAACAATACATTGCTCTAACTATTGCCTTTTATTTAAGTTTTTGTTCAGTTCTCTCTGCACAAACTAAGTACAAAATCAGTGATTCGAAAGAAATTGAAATGAAACTGTCAGGTACTTCGACCTTGCATGATTGGGAGATGAATACAAAAACTGTTTCAGGGGAGGCACAATTTAGCTTCAAGAATGGTAATGTAAATCAACTTACCGCTCTTGATAATTTAAACTTTTCATTAGCTGTACTCAACTTAAAAAGTGATAATAAAGAATTAGACAAGAATGCATATAAGGCATTAAAAACAAAGCAGTATAAAAATATTTCCTATAAACTTACATCGTCAATAGTTACTTCATTAACAAAAAACACATATAGTCTCAAAACTCAAGGAAACCTTACGGTAGCAGGTGTTACAAAGGAAATAATAATGGACGTAATCTGTCTTGTTAAAAATAATGAAACCATTGCTTGCAACGGCACTTATAAATTAAACATGACCGACTTTAATGTAAAGCCGCCTTCCTTTATGTTAGGAGCTATGAAAACAGGTGAAATAATCACTTTAGATTTTACCATGGTCTACCAAAAACTTACGGGCATATCAACTATTAATACTAAAATAAATAAATAATGAAAACTAAACTATTACTCATCTATTGTTTTGTCTCTACCTTATTGAATGCGCAACAATCATCCTTGCAGTATTTCCGTCCTAATAATAAACTAGGCAATGGAATTTTTGAGCCAGATAAAAATGATACCACTTCATTTACTGGGTTCAAAGTTCGAGTTGGGGGTAACTTTACTCAAGATTTTCAGGCCATCGGTCACAAAAATAATGCGACCGCAGTTTTCAATACAGGAGGGGTAAATACCAATCAACTCATTTCTCTCACAAACGGTTTCAACTTAGCCATGGCAAATCTCAATATTGATGCGCAATTGGAAGATGGTATTAGAATGAGTCTTACTATGTATTTATCTACAAGGCATCACGAAGAAACATGGGTAAAAGGAGGGTATATACAATTTGATAAATTACTTTTCTTGAAAAGCAAGGTGATTGATAAAATCATGAATAGTGTTACCATTAAAATTGGGGATTATGAAGTGGATTATGGCGACCAGCATTATCGCAGAAGTGATGGGGGCAATGCCATCTTCAATCCCTTTGTAGAAAATTATATAATGGATGAATTCACAACAGAGATAGGAGGTGAAATTTACTATCATCCAAAAAGCGGATTTATTGCCATGATTGGAATAACCAATGGAGAACTAAATCCTACCGTTGTTGCTCCCTCCAAAATTGATACAGCAACCGGAAAGGTAAACAAATACCCTCCTGCATTCCATGGTAAGTTAGGTTACGACAAACAAATTACTGAGGATGCAAGATTTAGAATTACAGGTTCCTTTTATATGGTAAAAAGTGCAAATAGTAATACGCTATTCGGAGGAGACAGAACAGGATCTCATTATTTTTTAGTGATGGAAAACACGCTAGCAACACCAGCCGTCAATGCGTTTTCGGGCAGATATAATCCTCAGTTCAAACAACAAGTCACTACGTTTATGATCAATCCGTTTATAAAAATCAGAGGGATAGAATTATTTGGTACTTATGAAATGGCGAAAGGAAGATTGATTACTGAACTTGACATGCGTACAGCTACACAATATGCGGTAGACCTCATTTACAGGTTTCCATACGAAAAAGAAAATTTTTGGGTGGGTGCGCGCTACAATTCCGTAACAGCAGAAATGCCTCTGTATACAAATGATGTTACCATCAATCGAATGGTTGGCTCTCTAGGATGGTTCCTTACTAAAAATATTATGATGAAAGCGGAATACGTAAATCAGAAATATGAGAATTTCGCGGAAACAGATATACGTTCAAATGCAGAATTTGAAGGTTTCATGGTGGAAGCGACTATTGGTTTTTAGAGATTATATCAATAACAATTAAATTAAATCGATTAATAAATATATAAACATGGGAATTGTATCTTGGTGGGCCCTACTAGGCATTGCAGTCATTATTGTGGCAGTTGGTAAATTATTACATATTTGGCACAAAAGCAGATCATGAGCTTTTTTAATTAAGCTATGCTTTTCTTTAATAGGATGAATCCATCCATTCAAAAATTTTAAACGCCCATTTTGGTGCTATTTCAATCAGTATTGTATCCTAAATAGATCTGTTTGCTATAAAAAAGGCAGATATTTTGCACATTTAAGTTTTGTTATTATTTTTAGTATCGCAAATAAACACTACCATCATTTCATTCACTCGATTTCACAAGGATTCGCTTAACCTCTCATAAGCAAAACCATGTTGAGCATCTTCTTAACAGATTCGTACAAAACCTACATTCATTATGTATAACATTCCCTATCATAAAGAGAAAAACGAACAAGTAATAAAAGAGTTTATTGCTAAATACCCCTTTGCTTTCTTATCAGGATGTGATTCAGAAAATAAGCCTGTATGTACACAACTACCTGTTTTTATTGAAGAAAAAAATGGGAAGAAAATACTCAGAGGTCATATCATGAAAAATAATGACCATCATAAAGCTTTTTTAAATAATCCACATGTGTTGGTAGTTTTTACCGGTCATCACACGTATGTGAGCGGAACTTGGTATAGTAATCCACATACACCTTCCACATGGAATTATATGAGTGTTCATGTTAAAGGAATCATTCGATATTTGGATGATGAAGGATTGATTGATGCTCTCCGTATGACAACACTCCATTTTGAAAATAATAATCCACAGTCAACAACTATTTATGACAATCTTCCCTCTGATTATACGAAAAAATTAATGAAAGCCATTGTAGCATTCGAAATTGAAATAACAGATTTAGATACGGTATTCAAATTAAGCCAAGATCGAGATGCGGAAAGCTTTGATAACATCATAGAAAAACTACAGCAACAAGATGAAAGCGGAAGGGTGATTGCAGAGGAGATGCGGAAAAGAAAAAAGGAAGTGTTTCCTGAAATTGAATCATAGCATCTCTTCACTCACTTTTACAAAAATTGCAATAGTGACCAAACAACAAATTAAGAGAAATCAAAGCGAACGAATATTAAATTTTAAGTTGCGATTTTAATTTTACATCATTAATCCAATATGAAAAAGAAATTAACTCCAAAACAAATCGATGAATTAATTGATACTTTAAAAACACGATTTGAAAAAAACTTATCACGACACAAAGGTCTTCTGTGGGAACCTGTAGAAAAAAAACTTCGTTCAAATCCAGAGAAAATGTCGTCGCTCTACGAAATGGAGAGAACAGGTGGTGAGCCTGATGTTGTGGTCCCGTTCGTTATCGGGAATGATAAAAAATCAAATGAATTTGTTTTTGTTGATTGTGCTGCAGAAAGTCCTAAAGAGCGAAGAAGTTTATGTTATGATCAAGCTGCATTAACTACAAGGAAAGAAAACAAACCAAAAAACAGTGCCATGGTGCTTGCTACAGAAATGGGGATTGAACTTTTATCTGACGAAGAATACAGGACATTACAAAAATTCGGACCTTTTGATACAAAAACTTCGAGCTGGTTAAAAACCCCAGCTGATATTAGGAAATTAGGAGGAGCTATTTTTGGTGACTACCGCTATGGAACTATCTTCGTGTATCACAACGGTGCAGAATCGTATTATGCGGCAAGGGGTTTTCGCGGATTATTGCGGGTATAAAAATGGTAAAAATTATTGTGTGAAGAACTCAATTTTAACATTCTGTATCTTATTTCTATTCTTCAAACCCTGTCAAGGGCAAAGAGACTCCGTACGAAATTCTCTTTCCACAAACTTAGTTTCAAGTATTATCTTTCAAGAAGCAGGACTTTACTATAATATAAAACTTTCGTCGACATCATTGTTAGAATTATCTTATGCGCATCGATTTCGCAATTTGACCATCATTAAAAATGGTGGGGCGGGCGGTGAATTCAAATTGTGGAAACAAACAGGAGACATTGCACGAATTGGATTTAAGGCCTACCACGAGCCGGATTATGCTTATAGTAACTATTCACCTTACTTTTATTCACGAATAAGTTATTGGAATTTACATACTCCTAAATATACTACTCGACGCGGATCAAATGGATACAATAGTTCCTTTCGCGAAGTGGTTTCTGTCGATAAAAATTTAATTAATGTTGCACTGGGCCTTGGGAAATCAGAACAAGTGGACGAACATTTATTTACCGATTTCTTCATAATCTTTGGAGCTTCTGTAGGAATGAAAAGTACTCACAAATATACTTATGACGCCTCTGGAAATGGAACGGCTTTTCAATACCCAAAAAACACAATCATAGATGAATTTTCCTTTGCGCCTACTATAGAATTGGGGATTAATGTTGGATACTTTTGGTAGAAAAGTTGCAGGTCAAGAGTAATAGAAAACTACAAATTCATTTTAACTAAAAATAAAATATTATGAACTGGGAAATAGAAAACAATTATCTACAAAAGAATTTCAAATTTAAGAATTTCATCATGGCCGTCGACTTTATTAATAATATCGTACCTCTTGCCGAAGGAATGAATCATCATCCTGATATACTATTACATGGCTATAACCAAGTCCTGGTAAAAACGATGACGCATGATGTTGGGAAGATTACAGAAAAGGATTATGAACTTTCGAAAAAAATAGATTTGATTTAATATCAAAAATATTTTTTAATTACACACATTTTATAATTCTTAGTTCAAACATGTAGCTAAAATTTATAGAAAGATGCGAAGGCTGCGCTATGCTAGTTTTTCTCGCAAAGGCGCAGAGCCGCAAAGATTCTTGTGCGCAAAATCCTTTAAAGGATACAAAGGCTAAACTATGCTAAATTTACTTGTTGGGCTTAAGTCGCAAAAAGTTCTCTAGCTAAAAAGCATAGCCTTTCACTCGGCAAATCTTTCTTTAATCTAATTAATTGAGAATATTTATCAATCAACCTTTTTTGCGCCTTTGCGCCTTTGCGCCTTTGCGAGCCCCTTTAGCGATTTCGAATTTAGATAAAATTTAGTAGTAAAGAAAAAAAGGTGGTCATAACTGACCACCTTTTCAATTACAATTTATTTTAACAATCTTCTATTTTACCAAATCATAACGACCGAGGTTCATCACTTTCGCCCAAGCCGCAATAAAATCTTTTATAAATTTTTGGTTAGAATCGGAGCAAGCATAAACTTCAGCTAAAGCACGCAATTCCGAATTTGATCCGAATATAAGATCAGCTCTTGTACCTGTCCATTTTACTTTACCAGTTTTACGATCGCGCCCTTCGAATACATCTTGCGCATCGTTAGTCGAACTCCAAGTAGTATTTATATCGAGAAGGTTTGTGAAGAAGTCGTTTGTCAAGGTTTCAGGATTATTGGTAAAGACACCATGTTTCGATTGATCGAAGTTGGTATTCAACACACGCATTCCGCCCAACAAGACCGTCAACTCAGGTGCAGAAAGTGTCATCAGTTGTGCCTTATCAATCAACATCTCTTCCGCTGATGAAAATTGGCGAGGATTATAATAATTTCTAAACCCATCTGCTCCAGACTCCAATACAGCAAACGATTCCACATCGGTTTTCTCTTGTGTAGTATCTGCACGTCCTGGTGTAAAAGGAACTTTCACCTCCTGGCCAGCTTTTTTTGCTGCTTGTTCTACACCTGCACATCCGGCTAACACAATTAGATCCGCCAATGAAACCATCTTCCCTCCAGACTGCGCATTGTTAAATGAAGATTGAATTCCTTCTAACGTCTTCAACACTTTTTCCAATTGAGATGGATTATTTACTTTCCAATTGTTTTGTGGTGCAAGACGTATACGCGCACCGTTAGCACCTCCACGTTTATCGGAACCACGAAAAGTAAATGCCGATGCCCATGCAGTTGATACCAATTGGGAAACGGACAATCCACTTTCCAAAATTTTTGCTTTTAATGCCGCGGCATCCTTTTCATCAATTAATGGATGCGTCACAGCAGGAATTGGATCTTGCCAAATCAACTCTTCGTTGGGTACTTCCTCTCCTAAATAACGAGCAATAGGACCCATATCGCGATGTGTTAATTTGTACCAAGCTCTTGCAAATGCATCTGCGAACTGATCTGGATTTTCAAAAAAGCGTCTTGAAATTTTTTCATAAGCAGGATCCATGCGTAGTGACAAATCGGTTGTCAGCATAAAAGGAGCATGTTTTTTATTTGGATCATGCGCATCAGGAACTGTTCCTGCTCCTGCACCATCTTTCGGTTTCCACTGATGTGCACCTGCAGGACTCTTTGTCAACTCCCATTCAAAACCAAAAAGATTTTCGAAAAAATTATTGCTCCACTTTGTTGGCGTCGTAGACCATGCTCCTTCGAGTCCACTGGTAATGGTGTTCTCTCCATAGCCTGTGTTGAATGAATTTTTCCATCCTTGTCCTTGCTCTTCAATTCCTGCAGCGGCAGGCTCTGCACCTACAAACTTACCTGGATCTGCTGCACCATGCGTTTTACCGAATGAATGTCCGCCTGCAATCAATGCTACCGTCTCTTCATCATCCATCGCCATACGTTTAAACGTCTCACGAATATCACGAGCTGCTAATAACGGATCTGGGTTACCGCTAGGTCCTTCTGGATTTACATAGATGAGTCCCATCTGCACAGCAGCCAAAGGATCTTCCAACTCATGATCCCCTTTGTAACGTTTATCGTCTAACCACTTTCCTTCGGAACCCCAATAAATTTCTTCTGCAGGTTCCCACACATCCTCACGACCGCCTGCGAAACCAAAAGTTTTAAATCCCATCGATTCTAATGCGCAATTCCCTGTAAGAATCATTAAGTCAGCCCAAGAAATTTTCCGACCATACTTTTGTTTGATGGGCCAAATAAGTAATCGTGCTTTGTCAAGATTAGCATTATCGGGCCAACTATTCAGTGGAGCAAATCGCTGCGTTCCAAATCCTGCACCTCCTCGACCATCGGAGATACGATAGGTACCGGCGCTATGCCATGCCATGCGAATAAAAAACGGACCGTAGTGACCGTAATCGGCAGGCCACCATTCTTGTGAAGTGGTCATTAATTCAAATAGATCCTTCTTTACTTCTTTCAAATCAAGACTCAAAAATTCCTTCGCATAGTCAAAATTCTCATCCATCGGATTGGATGATTTAGCATGTTGACGAAGAATATTTAACTTTAGCTGATTAGGCCACCAGTCGCGGTTTCTAGTGCCAGATCCAGCACTTTGTGTCATCGCCCCTCCGCTAAAAGGGCATTTACTTTCTGTATTCACGTTGTTTTATTTTTTAATTAGATTACAATTTTTAAAGATAAACAATTTCTGATTCAAAGGGTTTTTGATAAATACTAAAATATAATAAAGAGTATTCTTTGAAATTAAATCTCACCGTAATTCAATGAAATACACTTTTAAAGCAATAAAAATGAACATATTTTTACTTAATTAATTTATAAACAATCGGGGCGAATTTGAATTCCAATACCATTTATTCCCCTCAATTAAAGTTCAAATTAAGAACCCATCTCCAAATTATACTATCTTTATTCCACGATTTCCATTTCTGAAAGTGAAAAAAGAAATTCCCTTAGTCGATAAAAAATATTTGCTTGAAAAATATCCAGGTAAAGGCGGATGGACCTATGCGGTCATTTCAGAAATTTTGCAAGAAAAAAAAGCGCCGTTCGGTTGGGTAAAAGTAAAAGGAAGTATTGATAGCTATAAAATAAAAAATTACACACTCATGCCGATGGGGAATGGCAAACTTTTTTTACCTGTGAAAGCATCCATCCGAAAAGAAATAGGTAAGCAGGAAGGAGATTGGGTGCAAGTAATTTTATATGCAGACAATTCGCTCATCGAAATTCCAGAAGAGTTTTTATTGTGCTTAACAGATGTACCCGTCGCACATAAAAAATTTATAAATTTTACTCAAGGTCAACAAAAAGAATATATTGATTGGATTTACGCTGCAAAAAAAGAAGAAACCCGTATAGAAAGAATGGCCGTATCTATTAGCAAAATAGAAAGCGGAAAAAAATTTAGAGACCAATAAATAATTTATAATTAATACTGCGAAGGTCGAGGTCAAGAAGTGTTATTACAAAAAAACTATTCCTCCATGAGTTCAACACAAGTTCCACACATCAAAAAAAGCATCTGGCTAGAATTAAAAGATGCCATAAAAGGAACAGAAGCAGACTATACGAAAGTGAGTTTAAACAGAGCCATTTTTCTTTTAGCTGTTCCTATGATTTTAGAGTTAGTGATGGAATCTACTTTTGCCGTGGTTGATATTTTCTTTGTTGGAAAACTAGGGTCTTCCGCAGTAGCAACAGTAGGATTAACGGAAACCTATTTATTCTTACTTTATTCTGTTGCGATGGGATTGTCGATGGCTGTTACGGCAATTATTGCTCGAAGAATAGGAGAGAAAAACAAAACGGAAGCCGCTATTTCTGCTGTTCAAGCTATCCTTCTTGCATTGTTTATATCCATCCCGTTTTCACTTGCTGGAATATTTTATGCCAAGGATTTATTGATGTTGATGGGAGCAGATAGCTGGAGCGTGGAAGTAGGCTATAAATATACACAATGGATGTTAGGCGGCAACTTTGTCATTCTTCTCCTATTTATTATCAATGCTATTTTTCGTGGTGCGGGTGATGCAGCAATTGCCATGCGTGTATTGTGGATTGCCAATGGGATCAATATCATATTATGTCCACTACTGATAAATGGATGGGGATTAATTCCTGCGATGGGAATAGAAGGTGCTGCCCTAGCTACCAATATAGGACGGGGAACGGGTGTATTTCTTCAACTATATCTTTTATTGAAAGGCGGAAAACATATTCGTGTTACGCTGGCACAACTTCAACTTAATGTCAAACTTATGTTGAACATGATAAAAACTTCTCTCGGAGGAATTGCACAAATGTTAATCGCAATGACATCATGGATTTTCTTGATGCGAATACTTTCTAATATTGGAAGTGAAGCCGTAGCCGGTGCTACTATTTCCATTCGAATTATGATGTTCACTATTATGCCTGCATGGGGACTTTCCAATGCAGCGGCAACATTAGTCGGACAAAATTTAGGTGCCCATCAACCTGAACGCGCCGAATCGACTGTTTGGAAAATTGGATTTTACAATATGCTTTTTCTGATTGTAGTTTCGCTTGTATTTTATTTCTTTAACAATGAATTAGTAAGCATTTTTACACAAGACCCCCTTGTTATTAAAGTTGGTGCGGAGTGGTTAAAAATTCTTTCTTACTCCTTCTTTGTTTATGCTTGGTGGATGGTTACTGTACAGGCATTCAATGGTGCGGGTGATACGAAGACGCCAACGTATATTAATCTTGTTTTCTTTTGGTTGATACAAATTCCACTAGCTTATTATTTGGCAATCCATCTCAACTGGGCGGAATCTGGAGTGTTTTGGGCGGTATTCTTCTCGGAAACTTCAGTAGGCTTATTTACACTTTGGATTTTCAAAAAAGGGAAGTGGAAAACGATGAAGGTTTAATTTATATAGATGGACTGTTATCAAGTGTAGAAAAACCCATCCATCTGAATAAAAAAAGCTACTTCTTTTCTTTCAATATTAAACGCAAGGAAGAATCTTTTGTTAGATAAGCCCATGCCCAATTTATAAAGATAATCAATTTATTTTTTACGCTTAGTATTAACATCAAGTGTAAGAACATCCACACCAACCAAGCTGTATAGCCTTTAAACTTTATGAAGGGAAGATCTACAACTGCTTTATTTCGACCGATAGTAGCCATCGATCCCAAATCGCGGTACTCGAACTCTACTAGTTTTTTATTTTGCTCTAGCAACTTCAAATTTTTCACTAATCGTTTAGCTTGATTAATCGCAACATTCGCTAATTGAGGATGGCCCTTGGGATATGTTGGAGTCTCCATAGATGCAATGTCGCCAATTGCAAAAAGGATAGTACTCCCCATCACCTGATTATAACGATTTACTTTTATACGACTTCCTCCTATCAAGACGTCGCTCGACAATCCTTTAATACTATTGCCTGTAACTCCTGCTGCCCAAATCACGGTTTTACTGTGGATCACTTCTCCATTCTGAAGAGTGAGTTGCTCTCCATCATAATCTTTCACATAGGTTTGAGTATACAATTTTACACCCATCCCTTCCAAATACTTTCTCGACGCTTTCTTTGCTTGTTCACTCATGTTGTTAAGTGTATTCTCGCTGCCTTCAATGAGCAGAATCTGAAAAGTAGAAAAATCAATGCCTCGATAATCTTTTGGTAGAACATGTTGTTTTATCTCTGCAAATGCTCCTGCCAATTCAACTCCTGTTGGACCCGCGCCTACAATTATCAAATTCAACAATCCCTTCTTTTCCTCTTGTTTGGCAGAAATAATATTTTCGAATGTTTGGAGGATGTGATTGCGGATACTGATAGCATCATACGTTGACTTTAACGTAAACGTATTCCTTTCTATATTTTCATTGCCAAAAAAATTTGTCTTACATCCTATGGCAATGATGAGATAGTCAAAAGAGAAATCGCCAATGTCAGTTATTATTTGTTTTTGTTCCTGATTTATTTCCAATACCTCCGCCATTCGGATATGTACATTTTTCTTATTCCGAAAAATATTTCTCAGTGGAAAGGAAATACTGCTGGGTTCGAGTTGCGAAGTGGCTACTTGATAAAACAATGGTTGAAACTGGTGATGATTTAATTTATCGATCAACCAGACATCAAATAATTCTTCATCTAAATTGCGAACACATTGCAATCCAGCAAATCCACCTCCAATAACAACAACTTTCTTTTTCATTACATATAAAGTTAAAAATAGATTAAAATAAAAATTAATTAATCGCGATCACTTACCTCACTAACGGCTTATACTTTTCTTTATTTTCAACCATCACCCAAAGATTTATGGCCAATAATCCGAACACCAATGGAAGTCCAGTATGCGTATTGATAACATGAGTGAGCACGATACCAATCAAAATTGGAAAAGTAATAAGCGCACCCAGCGCCCTAAATCTATTGGTTATAAATAATATTCCTCCAATAATTTCTACAACAGCAATTAAAGGCATCAGCCATGATACCGCCATTAATGCAGACATCAATTTAACCGTTTCCTCTGGTAAATCATCAGGAACTGGAATATAATTAAAGATCTTATTCAATCCAGCATTAATGAACATTAGTCCGAAGAGAAGACTTACAATAAATAGAATTTTCTTTTTCATCGTATATTTTACTTTTTTTTAGAATAAGAAGTGTGCTTTCTGTTCCTCAAAGATATTAGAATCTCTGGAAAATGAAGGCTTTAAAATTAATTTAATATTTACAATTATTAATAGATCCTAGCACTTTTAGTTAACATGATGGTTCGTTGCCGGGTCAAATCAATAGTAATATAAATTTTTTCTAAGGTCATTAATTGGGATGCATTTTCTCTTTGCAACACACTAAATTCATACTCGTAGAATAATTACTTGTGTTGGAACACGGCTCTAATTTTACTGAATATATTGACTGTGCCATCTTAATTCCGATTTATAATAACATTATAATGAATATATTTGGTTTTTGAGTTTGAATCCAATTATCTTATGAGTCCATCTGTCTTCTATTTTATACTTAAAAACCTACTTATCCTTTGCATTTAATAATATATTCCAATGTTCATGACGCGGAAGAGTTGGCAAAAGTAGGTCGACAATCGCTTATTGAATCACAAGGCCAAAGTGCAGCGGAGGAAGATATAACAGCTTATGTAAATAGTAAGTTTACTTTTTCAGCTTTTGAAGAAGAGTTAAAAAAATCCAAATTACATTTATCATCATTTTGTTCGTGATGGTCAAATGATAGGCTATTCTAAAATCGTTTTAAATTATGATTCAGAAAATATTGAGCTGAAGAATATAACGAAGTTAGAACGATTGTACTCACTTCAGGAATTTAATTCTTTAAAACTTGGACAATCCCTTTTAAAACATAACATACAACTTGCTAAACAAAACCATCAAAAGAGGATGTGGCTTTATGTATGGAAAGAAAATATGAGAGCTTATCATTTTTATCTCAAAAGTGGATTTAAGAATATCGGTGAAAACGATTTTAAAATTACCGAGAATCATTCGAATCCGAATTATCAGTTGTATTTAAAATTTATTGAATAGCTCATCTTTTTATTGCTCCGACAAAATATGAAATAATTTATTGGTTGTTTTAATTATCTCATTTGAAGTGGTTTAATAGAACTTGTGACTTTTAAACAACCAATAATTTAGGCTACTCATTAAGTTTTATTACTTTAACCACTATAAACTCTTTATTATATTTGAAAACATTGAAAACACTAATCATAATCACGCTAGATATACAGCTCAATGATACAACTCGAAACCTACACTACTGATCTCATTAATAGAGAAGGTATATTCTTTTCTAAAAGCGAAAGTAAAATATCCTATCCAGATAGTGGTAATGATCATTGTTTTCAAATTGAAGAAAATAGTTTTTGGTTTAATCATCGAAATAATTGCATATCAGAAGCTGTAATTAAATATTGTCCAAATAATGTGTTTTTTGATATAGGTGGTGGAAATGGGTTTGTGACAAAAAAGCTTGAAGAGAAAGGAATCTCTACCGTTCTTCTCGAACCTGGAATTCAAGGATGTATTAATGCACGAAAAAGAAATTTAAAAACCATAGTTTGCTCAACTTTAGAAAATGCCTCTTTTAAAAGTAATACCATTCCATCAGTAGGACTTTTTGATGTAGTGGAACATATTGAAAATGACGTTGAATTTTTGGCCACTATTTATAAATACATGAAAGATGACGGATATATTTTTATTACTGTTCCTGCATTTCAATCGCTGTGGTCCAATGATGATGTATATGCGGGTCACTTTAGGCGTTATACAATAAATGAAATAGAGACAAAATTAAAGTCAATTGGTTTTAAAATAGAATACTCGACTTACATTTTTTCAATCTTAGTCGCAGCTGTGTTTTTCTTTCGCGCTGTTCCAAGTAAATTCGGATTTCACAATAAAGTGAATGATCCGAGTAAACATAAACAGGATCATTCAAGCAAGAATGGAGTAATGGATAAACTTTTAAATTTATTTTGGAGGTTTGAATTAAAGAAAATTAAGCAAGGTAAGCCAATTCCCATGGGAGGATCCTGTTTTGTGATTGCTCGAAAGATTCCATCGCAAGTCAATCAATTTTGATTTTTTCAAATCAAAAAGAACTAACTTATGTATTCAATAATAAAATCCTCTTTTTTTGATGCGGCAATATTGGCTAACGTTGGTCGACAATCGTTTATTGAATCACATGGTCATAGTGCATCGGAGAAAGATATAACCGCTTATGTAAATAGTAAGTTTACTTTTTCAACATTTGAAGAAGAGTTAAAAAATCCAAATTACATTTATCATCATGTTGTTCGCGATGGTCAACTTATTGGCTATTCTAAAATCGTTTTAAATTGTGAATCAGAAAATATTATACTGGCGAACATAACGAAGTTAGAACGATTGTATTTGCTTCAGGAATTTCATTCTGTAAAGCTTGGACATGCTCTTTTAGAATATAATATACAACTTGCTAAACGAAACCATCAAAAGGGAATGTGGCTTTATGTATGGAAAGAAAATACGAGAGCATATCATTTTTATCTCAAAAGTGGATTTAAGAATATCGGTGAATATGATTTTAAAATTTCCGAGAATCATTCGAATCCGAATTATCAGCTTTTTCTAGAATTCTAATTGCAGTTTTGTTTTCTTTATTCAGATTGAAACTCCCATTCTAATGATCTACTTTTTTTCTATTTCAAATAGTAATAATTCCCTCTCAAAAGCTAAGCAGCCTTTTTAACATACTATTAAATTTCTTTGATTTATATATATTTGATATTGCATTGGCATTAGTCCCTTTGCATTATATAAATATCATAAATCACTATCATGGCCTATTTAAAAGTATGTAGTACCGCAGAATTGCCCAACAACTCTCAAAAAATTGTAAGTTTAGGAAACAAGAAAATTGCTTTATTTCACTTCAACAATAAAATTTCAGCTATTGCCAATGCATGTTTGCATAAAGCCGGTCCATTAGGTTTAGGTGCAGTCGCTGCCAAATATGAGGGACTTTACGTTACTTGTCCATGGCATGGATGGGAGTATAATATTGAAACGGGGAGTGCGCCTCCTGGTTTTCCAGATCAACAAGCCGTGTATGAAGTAAAGATAGATGGAGAAGATATTCTACTAAGCGAAAAACCTATCGTTAAAGCACATCGAGAACATGATAACAACCCTCTTCTCGAAGATTTAATAAAATTGAAATATCAAACTTCCGAAAAGAGTTTAAATATTTTAGGTATCAGCACCACCAGTATGTCGCTACAATTACCTCGCTTTTCAACTTCAGAGGATGCGTTACAGAAATCATTGAAATACGCAGAAGAAAAATACGGTGCTTCCACGAAAATGGTAAAACTTCGCGATCTAGAATTTCGCACATGTGAAGGATATTATTCGCAACATAGTCATGCTTGTACTTGGCCTTGCAGCATTACAGAAATGGATCCGAAAGATGGAATGACGGAAGTATATGAAAGTATGATTTTATGGGCTGATATTATTATTGTCTCTACGCCTATTCGCTGGGGAAATGCTTCCGCTCTTTACTACAAAATGGCCGAGCGTTTGAACTGTGTACAAAATCAAATTACTATCAACAACAAAATATTAGTCAAAAATAAAATTGCCTCTTTTATCATTACAGGTGGTCAAGACAATATTCAGCAAGTAGCTGGACAAATGATGTGCTTCTTCACCGACCTTGGATTTACTTTTCCCCCGTTTAGTTTCTTGGGCTGGAGTCGGGGATGGACAGCAGAAGACATGGACAAAAATGTTATGCAATTTAAAAAGAGTGAATACATTCTTCGAACCTCTAAAGAATTAGTAGATAATTGTGTGGAAATCTTGACGCAGATTAAGAATGTTAATATGTCCAACATACATGCTCCTAAACCTACGCGTAACGATTCGCTCAGTGCCGATATTGAAAATAAGGACATGAATATTTAACGTTTGATATCTACGAATATATTTCATCAACTACGAATCTCTACCCTAATGGCTATTGGTTAAACATCTGTTTTTTTACGAATAATAGTTGACACTCTTCCTCATTAATTAGCCCTATAATTTTATCAAGAGGATATAGATGTCTTGTTGGGAAGGATTAAGAATACACATTCTTCATGTTTCCAATACACTTACCGTATGTACTTTATTAATTATAGTCTAACCAACGAATAATTATTGATCCTCACTTCAAAATCAACATGGAAGATCAATTCCAAATATCGTAAAGATGATCAAAACAATAGTAAGCATTTCACTTCATTATTTCTAGTCAATTCACTTAGTCTATAATCATCCAATAGCGTCCTATAAAATTATAATTTGAGTTTTCAGCAGATTTAATTAGAAGATTACATTTCTAAAACGAACCTATCATTAGAATTGGTTACTTTTACTTAATGAACACTAAAAAAATGAAAACCTTTGAATTTGCTTGCGTTACGCCTGGGAAATGCATATTACTCATCTTTTTGTACATTTTCCTTCATTCTCCTTTCAAAAGTACTGCTCAAACAAATTTTGAAAATCATTACCATTTTGGAAATAAATTTATTTCCTCCAACTCTGTACTTCAAAACAGCGATGGTTCCTATCTAATAGTTGGATGTGTTGACTCTGCTGTTATTAATAATAACAATGGACAATCGGCCTATGTAAAAAAAATAGATGTTTCTGGAAATGTTATTTGGACGAATTACTACAATTTCGCCAATGCATACAATTTGGTTTTTAATAAAATTAAAAAAACGGTAGATGGAAATCTTGTAGTAGTGGGAGTAATCGATTATGGTTTTGGTGTAAGTCCAACTTTCCAAGATGTATTTTTTGCAAAACTTGATACATTAGGAAATACAGTATGGACAAAAAGTTACGGAGATATCGGTACCGACATTGGTTTTGATGTTTTGGAATTGACGAATGGCGATTTCCTTATTCAATCTTCATTTGGTGTACTTGTAAATCTCAATATTTTCAATGCCTATCAGCTTATTAGAACTAATTCTGTTGGGGATAGTTTATGGTCGCATCACTATTATCCTTTCGATGGGCTAGAACAATTTCCATTCGCAGTAGTGCAAACCAACGATCAAGGATTTGTTTCGGTCGGAATGAAACTAAACAATAATGCTGGTACAAATGGCTACATTGTTAAAACAGATTCGCTGGGTCAAGAACTTTGGAATCATAAAATTGACACTTCATTTGAATCTGATGCAGTGGCTGCTTTCGTTTCAAATAATAATATAGTTGTAATAGGAAATAAAAATATTGGCACCGCCGAGGAACCTTTTATAGCTGAATTCGACAACTTAGGAGGTGTTAATAGTTTTAACAGTTTAAATGAAATTAATGTACATGTTAGCGCCGCCACAAAAACGTCCGATAATGGTTATGCATTAATTGGGATAGAATTTAATGCGAATAACAGTAAAGTTGTACTCATTCGACTGGACAGCATGGGGACAAAAATTTGGAAAAAAAGTTTTAATCAGCTTTCTCTTGAATTTCCCAATGCCATTCATCTTACTATGGATAATGGCTTTGTCTTTACAGGATCTTCTTACGATAGCACGCTACTCAATTATCACGTTTTCGTTGCCAAAACGTCAGACACATTGGCGGTTACCCACATTAACTCAGTCGATGAAAAAAATAATTTTGTACTTTATCCAAATCCAACAAATAATACTATTAAATTAGCATTTGAAAAAAATCAAAACAATACAGAAGTAACTGCTTACAATATATCGGGTGCAATTATTTACAACAACGCACTAGTTGACACGAACAAACTAGATATTAATGCAAGTAATTGGGAAGCTGGGATATATTTGATACAGATACAAACAGCAAAAGTTAAGTACTCGAAAAAAATCGTAATTATTAAATAAAATAATAATATTTGCTAAGATGATCCGCTATTTAATACTTCTCCAAATACTACTTTTATCATTTACCACACATGCTCAAGTAGTAAATCAAGTTACAATAATCCCATCAAATCCAACAAGTAGTGATACTATTTCAGTTATTGCTAACTTTTCCTATAATGGCGATTGTACCTTTGGTTTGGTGGGCTATTTTTATCATTTACAAGGATCAACAATTCATATTCTTCCGACTTATTGCGGTTATGGTGCTCCTACTCTATGCACTAGCACCGACACTTTTAAATTAGAAACGTATCCATCAGGAATTTATAACATTAATATTGAATTTCATCAAGGAAGCATCTGCCCCTTCAGTGGCTTTGATGCAACGATTGCTCAATTTGATACGACACTAAATATTACGACAACATCTGGACTTGGTTCGCAAAACAATACTATATCTGATGTTTTTCTTTTCCCAAACCCTACTTACGATGAAGTGATGGTTCATTTAGAAAAAAACAATTTAATATCCATATCACTATATAATTCAATTGGTACTTTAATTAATGAGTTCTATTCCACCCCATTTTCGATGGCATATTTACCAAATGGAATTTATTGGACGATCATTAAAACGAATAGCGGACAATCCTCGAAAAAAATTATGAAACGTTAAATTGATCTCTATATTCCATGAATATCTCACAGCAAATTGCAAAACATTTTAAGGAAGTTCACTTTGGAGGAAACTGGACCTGCTCAAATTTAAGAGACACTTTAGCCGATGTGACTTGGCAACAAGCCACCCAACAAATTTATTCCTTAAACACGATTGCAACATTAGTATATCACACGCATTATTATGTTCATGCTGTGATAAAAGTTTTTCAAGGAGCGGAATTAGAAGCTCATGATAAATTTAGTTTTGCTCATCCTCCTATTCATTCACAAGAAGATTGGGAAAATCTATTATCAAAAGTATGGGCGGATGCTCAAACTTTTGAAACGCTACTAAAAAATTTACCAGAAGAAAAACTTTGGGAAAACATTGCGGAAGAGAAATATGGAATCTATTATAGAAACATTCATGGAATCATCGAGCATACACATTATCACTTAGGGCAAATTGCTATTATCAAAAAGATAATTCAACAAAAAGAAATCAAGGGAATCCACAATAACTAATTAATAATATTTAAACGAAAGATATTATGAAGTCATTTGCTCTGCTAATTATAAGCATTTGTAGTTTTTCAAATACACTAATCGCACAAACCATAACTCCTGATTTAATTGGGTACTGGCATAATTGGAATGATCCAAATGCACCGTCTATTCCTCTTAATCAGGTAGATTCAAGGTATACAATTGTTGACATCGCATTTGCAGTTCCTAGTGTTGGTACCGATTATAAAATGGAATTTATTCCAGATCAATTTTCAAATGTAACTTTTCTTTCACATGTTCAAGCACTCCAAAGCCAAGGTAAAAAAGTAATTATTAGTATTGGCGGAGCCGCAACCCATGTTTCACTAGATAATATATCAGAGCGTGACACTTTCATTGCAACCATGGGAAACATCTTAACCACATTTGGATTTGATGGTATCGATATTGATCTTGAAGGAAGTTCTGTGTCGGTTACTGGAGGAACTATTGCGATACCTGTGGATGCAAAAATTATAAATTTAATAGACGCTATTAAACAAATAATGAGCAACTACTATACAACCCATAATAAAAGATTACTTCTTACGATGGCTCCAGAAACTGCATTTGTACAAGGGGGAATGTCGGCATACGGCGGAATTTGGGGAGCCTATTTACCCATCATACATGCTCTTCGCGACTCTATTGAAATTTTACATGTTCAATTATATAACAGTGGAAGTATGTATGGTATTGATGGTAATATTTACACGCAAGGAACATCAGATTTTATTGTAGCCATGACTGAAGCAGTCATACAAGGATTCAATACTTCAGGCGGAATGTTTATCGGTCTCCCTGCAAATAAAGTAGCTATTGGTTTACCTGCATGCGCTTTAGCAGCCGGAGGTGGCTATACAGATACCACTTCATTGATCAACGCCGTTCAATATTTAAGAGGTGTTGGAAATATAGCTGGACTTTATACTCTACAACAGACCGGAGGATATCCTTCATTAAGAGGAATGATGACATGGTCTATCAATTGGGATGCGGTATCAACATGTGCAACAACTTACGAATATGCGAATACTTTCGAAAGTATTTTCAGTACAACGTCTTCAACTCTTGAACTAAATTCAGATGTGTCGGTTGATCTTTTCCCAAACCCTGCTTCAGAATTTCTAACAATAAAAACCAACAGCGATAAGTGCTCTATTACAATTACAAATCTTCTTGGCGAAAGAATTAAAGATCCAATTATTTTTAACCATAGTATTTCTTTGCAAACAAAAGAGTGGAATTCAGGGGTCTATTTCATTACCATCCTCTCTCAAAACAAAATTATAGTGAAAAAAATAATTGTCAACTGATTGGATGGAAATGGGAAGATAATAAATGTAAGTTTGATTTTTCTTCGTATTGAGTACAATATTTTTATTTAGTTTCGTAGAATAAGTTCAATTCCTGTTTTCAAAAAATGGTTTCTTTCACATGTTAAATAAATATTGGAGAAATGAAAAGTATTCTTTCAATCCCTATTGTATAATAGGTGCATACTTCGTACTTTATATTTTACTTGCCTTTCTCATTCCAAAATCTGGGCATCCTAGTGATTTCAATTGTTGGACAGATTGGACCAGTGCAATCTATTCAAAAGGCCTCGGAAACATTTATAGTCACGGAACAAACTATTTACCGTTGTATCAATATTTTTTAATGCTCTTTGGCAATTTTCAGGGTAGCGTATCCAATATTCATTCTAATATTAATTCACTAAAATATTTGAATTTATTGTTTGATGTGGTTGGTGTTTACTTTGTTTTTCTATTTGTAAATGCAAAAATAAAAAATTCTAAAACGAGTATTGTATTGTCTTTGCTCCTACTTTTCAATTTAGCCTATTTATACAATACGATGATTTGGGGGCAAGTGGATGCCATTTTCACAGCGTTCATTTTTATTGCATTTTACTTTAGTCTTCAAAATAAAATTCTACTCACTATACTATTTAGTTTATTGAGTTTAAATATGAAACTACAAGCGATTATTTTCTTCCCTTTTATTGGACTCATTATTTTACCTTCAATCATTCGAAAGTTCAACTTAACATCGCTTTTTGTTTGGGTTGTTATTCCATTCATCCTTCAATTGATCATTTTGCTTCCATTTTATTTACAAGGCGATTTAGAAAAAGTACTTGCAGTAGTTACGAATTCTGTAGGCACTTTTCCAAAAGTTTCATTGAATGCTTACAACTTGTGGTATTGGTTAATTGATGATGAGCCGATGGGAGTGTTGGATACAAACACCTATGGAGGCATGAGCTATTATCATTGGGGATTCATTAGTTTCATTGTTGCCTATACGGCTACTTTATTTCCCCTTTTTCGAAATCGAGTATTGCTATTGATGAACAAACAAAACGTAGATTTATCACTAAATAAATTATTACTCATGGCCACTCTAATTCCTATTGTATTCTTCTTTTTCAATACGCAAATGCATGAGCGCTATTCGCACCCTATGTTAATTTTTGCTGGGACTTACGCCATACTAAACAATAAATATATCGTCTATACTTTATTAAGCATCGCCTATTTTTTGAATTTAGAATTAGTGTTGGATTATTTCAATATAGAAAAATCTGAACTATTCTTTCTAAATCCAGATTTTGTAGCTGCGCTTTTCTTTGCTGCTATCCTTCTTCTTTTTTACTCTCTTTACGAAAGAGAATCTGCAGTAGAAGTTCAAAAAAACAATAACGAATAGATTGAATTTATTGATTTTTTATATCTTTAAATAAAAATTGACTTATGCGACACTTCCTTTTAATCTTGATCTCTCTCTGCTTCAGTGCTTGTAAACAAGAGGACAAATCTTCACGATCTACCGCTGTAGAAAGCACCTCACTTACTACGTATTTCGACTATCCTGATTCCATTGAATCGGCGGGAGTGAAAATGATTCCGATAACCACACCTATCGGAGAATTTAAAGTGTGGACGAAGCGATTTGGCAACAATCCGAAAATAAAAATTTTGCTTTTGCATGGAGGTCCGGCCATGACGCATGAATACATGGAATGTTTCGAAACGTTTTTTCTCCGTGAAGGATTTGAATTTTATGAGTATGATCAATTAGGTTCCTATTACAGCGATCAACCAACGGATAGCAGCTTGTGGACTACTGAGCGATTTGTGGAAGAAGTAGAACAAGTAAGAATTGCGATTCATGCCGACAGTTCGAATTTTTACATTGTTGGAAATTCATGGGGTGGAATTCTAGGAATGGAGTATGCGCTAAAATATCAGCATCATCTAAAGAGTTTGGTTGTTTCCAATATGATGGCCAGTGCGAAAGAATATGGAAAATATGCGGATGAAGTACTCGCTAAACAAATGAATCCATCTGTACTAGCAGAAATTAAAATGTTAGAAGCAAAAAAAGATTTTGGAAATCCGCGCTATATGGAGTTACTCATTCCTAATTTCTACCAACAACATCTTTGCCGATTAAAAGAGTGGCCGGATGGATTCAATCGTTCCATGAAGCATGTAAATGGAACCATCTATACCATGATGCAAGGTCCGAGCGAGTTTGGCATTAGTGGACGACTTTCAAACTGGGATATTAAAGATCGGTTGAAGGAGATTTATGTTCCGACCCTGATGATTGGTGCAAAATACGATACCATGGATCCAAAAACGATGAAAGAACAAAGCACCTTAGTACAAAAAGGTCGCTATTTGTATTGTCCAAACGGTAGCCACCTTTCCATGTGGGACGATCAACAAGTGTTTATGAGCGGGGTTGTTCAGTTTATTAAAGATGTGGATGAAGGAGCATTTTAATCCTTGATTCCTTCTAGAAATCTTGTATGTTTCTTTGAAAATGGATTAATCCTTTTTCGTTGAATAGGCTCTAAATTTAGATTTGCCAATAATTCTCTTGACATCCTCGATTCTATTCCTTAAATTAGATCATTCTATTGTAACATGAAAAAGATTTACTTTATCCTCCTATGTCTACATTTTTCCTCGATGAAATCATCGGCACAAAATTTTTATGCCATGGATACGATTCAACAAATTGAAATTTCATTTTCGCAATCAAACTGGGATTATATTCTAGACACCGCAAAACAAGGCAGTGATAGCTATACGATGGCTCAATGGGTAAAAATAAACGGAGTAGTTTTCGATAGTGTCGGAGTGAAATACAAAGGCAATAGTTCGTACAATCCGGTGAACATCAAAAACCCTTTACACATTGAGTTGGATCATTTCAAGAATCAAGATTACCTCGGGTACAAAGATATAAAGTTGAGTAATGGGTTTAATGAACCTTCTTGCATTCGAGAAGCGCTACTTTACTCTCTCCTGAAACAATACACAAAGATCTCTTCGGCAAATTATGCACAGGTGTACATCAATGGCCAATTAATGGGACAATACACCAATACCGAAGCCGTGACCAATCATTTTTTAGAGGATCGATTTTATTCAAAAAACAACACTTTTGTTTTTGCTGATAATGGTGGATGTGATTTAAGATATAAAGGAAATGATAGTACATTATATTCCACTCCTTATACCTTAAAATCAGATTATGGTCTTGCTGATTTGATGCGATTCTGTGATACCCTTAATAATAATATTGCAGGTATTGAAAATAGTTTAGACGTAGATCGTGCTCTTTGGATGATAGCACTTAATAATGTTTTTGTCATTCTTGACAGTTATTTAGGAAACTCTAAACACAATTACTATTTATATGAAGATCATCTTGGAAGATTCAATCCAATCCTATGGGATTTAAATGGTGGATTGGGTGTTTTTTCAAAGCCCACCAATAACATTTCACTCACCACGGCTCAGATGCAAACGCTATCACCGATGTTGCATGCCAACGATAGTTTATGGCCATTGGTGAAACAATTATTGTCCATTCCTCAATACAAGCGCATATATATTGCGCACATGAAAACAATAGTAGAAGAAAATATTGACAATGGGTACTACCTAACACAAGCACAAATTATACATAACATCGTCGATACCGCCGTCGCTTCCGATCCAAATCTTTTTTTCACTTATTCACAATTCAATAGCAATCTTAATTCTACTGTAGTTTCAGGTCCCAAAATAATTCCAGGAATCACTGAGTTGATGAATGCGCGAGGAACTTATCTCCATTCAACACCCGAATTTTTACAAGTAGCACCTACCATATCAAATATAGTTCCTTCTGACACTTTTCCAACTGTAAATTCAAATGTAATAATCACAGCCACCGTAACAAATGCAACTAATGTTTATTTAGGATGGAGAAATACAGTTCTTGATCGGTTCTATCGTTGGTCCATGTTTGATGATGGTTTGCATGGAGATGGGATAGCAGCAGATGGTATTTATGGCATTTCAATTCCAGCCAATAATTCAACGCTTCAATATTATATTTACGCTGAAAATAATAACGCTGGAATATTTTCTCCAGCAAGAGCAGAACACGAATTCTATACTTTACAAGCTAACTATGCTTCCTTGCTTCCGGGACAAGTGGTGATCAATGAAATGATGGCTATGAATAATTCTAGTGTGCAAAATGCAAATGGAGGGTATGGAGACTGGATTGAATTATATAATACTTCCTCCACTATTGTTTCTCTTGATTATCTTTTCTTGTCCGATAATATTTCTAATCCAAATAAGTGGCAGTTCCCATTCGGAAAAACAATTCCTCCTTTCGGATATTTTATTGTTTGGGCTGACAATGATACGTCGTCCGTTGAAACGCACTGTAGCTTTGGTTTTTCAGGAAATGGAGAGGAAATCATTCTATCTTATGCAAATGGTATGGTCATCGACAGCACTACTTTCCCCATACAATCCAACGACATTACGTGGGGAAGATATCCGAATGGAACGGGACCTTTCGTATACATGCAGCCTACTTTTAATGCCATCAATTTAATTTCAAGTATTCAAGAAAATCCATCTACGCAAAAGTTCGTCCTCTATCCAAATCCATCTAACGGAAATGTATTTATTCATTCAACATTAGGTCAAACAGAATTGAAGATTTTAGATCTTCTGGGTAATGTGGTTTTTCAAAAACGATTGTTTCATGAAGATGAATCCATCTCCCTGAATTTATCAAGTGGCCTATATTTTTATCAAGCGCTTAATTCTAATAAAATCTTGTCAGGCAAAATTTTGATTTACTAACAGATGGGCAACCTCACCTTCAACCATTCTATATTCTAGAATGAAATAACAATTCACTTGAATTTTTCGATTCAACTGATCAAAAGTCATAATAGGTAATTTTTGAATTTACTATCTTCGCACCTACAATTCCATCAAGAATTGACGATGACCTCCTCCATGAAATTCAGAACCATCTTCCTTGGCCTCTTACTACTATCGACTTGTGCTTTTTCTCAAGAACCTCAAGCAAAAGAACAATACCATCAAAAAGGAAAGTTTTTCGTTTACTTTGGATGGAACAGAGCCTGGTTTACCACATCCGATATCCACTTTAAAGGAGCCAATTATGATTTCACATTAAATAAGGTAGTGGCGAAAGATCGTCCTTCTCACTTGGCTGCAGATCCGTATTTGAATCCATCACGGTTCACCATCCCGCAATATAATTTTAGAGTGGGTTACTTCTTCAATGAACATTGGAGCATTACCATAGGGGATGATCATATGAAATATGTAATGAAGCAAAATCAAACCGTGAAAATTAACGGCGGGATTTCTGATACAGTAGCGCATTACGAAGGACTCTATTCGGATGAAGACATTACCCTCTCCAAAGACTTTTTACAATTCGAACATACCGATGGATTGAATTATATAAATACAGACATCAGAAGATTTGATAATCTCATTACCTACAAAAGATTCAAATTAAATGTAACCGAAGGATTTGGTCTCGGTGTATTAGTGCCCAGAACCAATACGACTTTACTCAGCAAAGAAAGAAATGATCAGTTTCATCTTTCAGGATATGGATTGGGAGCGTTAGTAGGATTGAATTTGACTTATCATAAATGGCTCTTCATACAAACCGAATTGAAAGGTGGCTACATCAATATGCCCGATATTCGAACCACGAAAAATAAAGCAGATAATGCGAGTCAACATTTTTTCTTTACACAATTTAATTTTGAATTGGGGGCTAATATTAATTTGCATAAAAAAAGTAAATAGGTCTTTGACACGAAATGCGAATGATCACGAAATGCGAAAAATGCGAATTGTTTTTTTAGGTAATTTCTACAAAAATCCGCGCAAATCTCATTTATCCGTGTCATCTGCGTTCTTTTTATTATCCTAATCAATTTGAAAATTTATCATAAAAAATCTTAATCATCTTAATAAATCAGTGGCCCATCAAAAACATAGATCAATGCAATAAACAATATATTTCTGCAGACAGCTAGAAGCCAGAAGCTAGTTTCAGCTTCGCCTTTCGTTGCTTGAGAAAGAATATTTCCCTTTAGATCAATAATTACAATCCATATTGCGTTAGGTATTTTAAATTTCAGTAGGAGAATACATTCTCCCCTTCCTAAACAACCCTAAACATGGAAAAATTGAAAAACTTCTTTTGGTTCTGCTCCGGAGTGAACCAAGAGATCCTCCAAAAAACACCCACCGAGCATTCAAAATATGTAGGCATGGGCGCTACCGTTTTTTTCACCGGACTCTTCGCTGCCATTTCAGGAGGCTATGCCCTCTATTTTATTTTTAATGATATGGCGTTATTCTGGAGAATTTTTGCAGCTGTACTTTTTGGATGTATTTGGGGTGCGATGATTTTTAACCTCGACCGTTACATCGTTTCGAGCATGAAAAAAGGAGGCGGATTTTGGAATGAATTTAAAATGGCAACTCCGCGAATTCTGTTGGCTGCCTTGATTGCCTTCGTGATTTCAAAACCGTTGGAACTTCAAATATTTCATACTTCCATCGAGTATGAATTGGAGATCATGAAGCAAAAAGACATCAAGCTTCAAGAAGCTACGTTGACAAGTCGATACACAGCGGAGATGGCTACCCTTGCTTCACAAATAAAATCACTGAAAGAAGAACTAACGCAAGCTACTTTACAACGCGACCGCCTAGACGAAATTGCACGCGTGGAAGCGGATGGAAGTGGAGGATCGAATAAACGCGGGGCAGCTACCATCTACAAACTAAAAAAAGCAGATGCCGAAAAAGCACAAAAAGAATTAAGTGATTTATCGGCGAACAATCTTCCGCTCATTCAATCAAAACAAACCGAACTCGACAAAACCGCCGCTACCATCGAAGGATTAAAATCATCCATCGTGAGAGGAGCCTATGATGGTTTTGATAAACGACTCGATGCATTGGGAAATGTTTCGAACAACAGTGCCACTATTTCCATAGCAAGCATTTTTATTATGCTTTTATTCTTAGCTATTGAAATGGCGCCTGTTCTCGTGAAGCTTCTTTCTTCTCGCGGTCCCTATGATGATATTTTAGAAAACGACGAACATGTTTTTCAAATTGAAAGCGTTGAACAAATGACATTGAGAAGTCAATTGAGCTTTGAGAAATTGGAGCTTGCTAAACAAACGGGTAACTATACCTTAGAGCAAGAAATTGCCAATAAAAAGAATTACACCCGTCGATTCAAGGAGGCTGAAGCTGAAATTAGTCAGGAGATGATTAATAAATGGAAACGAGAGGAGTTGGAAAGGGTGCATTCGGGAAGGCTAAGTGGAATATAGTACTTTGTTTTGAGGTGTAAATAATATTATTATATTTACAGATAGAATAGAGAAAATTCTATTTATTTTTTATGGATGTATCTAGTCTCAATATAATAATCCCTTGAATTATCTAACCTATGAATTCTACTGTAAAAAACATTCTTGCTGTCATTCTCGGACTTGTCATTGGAAGTATCGTTAATGGGGCCATCATCCAAATCAGCGGTTCTATCATTCCTCCACCCGAGGGCGCCGACCTCACTACGATGGAAGGACTCAAAGCCTCTATTCATTTATTTACGCCCATCAACTTTCTCATGCCGTGGTTAGCACATGCATTGGGAACTTTTGTAGGAGCCCTCATCGCAGCACTTATTGCTGCCAATAATAAAATGAAATTCGCAATTGCCATAGGGTGTGTATTCCTGATTGGTGGAATTATGGCCGTTTATATGATTCCGGCTCCAATGTGGTTTAATGTAGTAGACCTGACCTTAGCATACATTCCGATGGGATGGTTAGCGGGAAAAATAATTACGAGAAAGAAAGTATAAATATAATTATCGGAATTGATCTTGGAAAATTAACTTCCAATGTAGGTCTGTGAAATATTCTTTCAAAAGGAAGATTTAATTCTTGAATTTGATTAATTATAGGTAATTGCTTAGATCTATTCATAATAGAAGAAACTATGTAACATAGACTGTACGAAAGCAGAAAGCCCTATATTTACTTTCTTTATTTCTTAATATAGAAATAAGCCAATAATAATTCCACCATGCAACTCCGTATCGCTCGACATACCCAATATTTACAGCCCATAATTGACTTTTATACAACCATCATAGGACTTGATGTAATAGGAGAATTTACAAATCACGCTGGTTACGATGGTGTCTTTCTAGGGAGAAGGAATTTAAACTGGCATTTAGAATTTACTACAACGAGAGAAGTTGTCGATCATCAATTTGATGAAGATGATTTACTTGTTTTTTATCCAGAAAGCGAAGCCGATTACAATGAAATAGTAGTAAGAATAGAGAAAAATAATATCATAAAAATAGTAGCAAAAAATCCTTATTGGCAAGAAAATGGAATTACAATTAAAGATCCAGATGGACACCGAATTGTGATTTCAAATTTAAAGTTTTCAAAAAAATAAATCAGTAATATGATTTTTTCACCATTCGTTTAATACAATATCATGAGTGCAGCATCCATCAAAAAAGAAATTATAAAACACATTGGAAGTAGTTATGCTGATTACCGAATTCCCCTTGCTCATAAAATTTTAAAGAATAGAATTCCTTTTAAGGATTTATTCCCTTTGCTCTATTTAGAACATCCCACATCTACACGACTTTCGTGGTTGCTTGGAGACATCAGTGTGATCGATCCCAGTAAATCGAAAGAAATTATTGTGGAAGGGTTTAAAAACTTCGATCGTATTCACATTCTTAATTTCGATAGAACCTTTGCGAAACAATGCATGGTATGCGGAAATGATTTACCACTAAAACTGGAAGGAGAAATTGTAGATAGACTTTTCTACTGGTTGAACACACCGGGTATTACCGTTACAACAAAATACTATTCCATGATGGCGCTTTTTCACTTACTTAGAAAACATCCCGATCTAAAAAACGAATTGAAGATTTCGATTACAGTGCAGCTTCCATTAAACACAAATAATTTTAAAATTGCGCAAAAAAAAACCTTTTGGTTAAATTGAATACAGTTAAAGAATAAGTTTTGGTACAATTTACACAAACTAATGGACTTTTATTCCTATAACTCTTGTCTTTCCCTTCCCTATTAATATTTGATTACATTTGTTTTCTAACTTAAAAACAACCTACAAAAATGAACACACTCTCCTTGATAATTTCAACGCTTATCCCGATGATTATGGGATTCATTTATTATCATCCTAAAGTCATGGGGAATGCCTGGATGAAAGCCAATGGATTTACAATGGAAAGTCTTGGCAAAGGACCTAAGCCTGTATTGTATGTGCTCTGTTTGTTTTGCGCCTTTCTCCTTACCATGTTTTTCTGGGGATGGGTAACAGGTGGCGGTGGAGCAGATGGTGGATTTCAAACTACGGCTCCTGATGGACACAGTTATGTGACATTTGGACATGGAGTATTCCACGGTTTCGCATTTACATTAACCGTCTTGGTCCCTATTTTTACAACGATGGCGGTCTTCGAAATGAGATCTAGGGCTTGGGCGCTAGTCAACATTGGCTATTGGGGAATCACTTCGATGTTGATGTGTGGTGTATTGAGTGCTTGGAGATAATTCTTTTAAAGCCATTCTCCTTATTTTTCAAAATAGAAAATCTTAAGTGTATAATTTAAAATAAACCCCGACGGTAAAATTTATTGTCGGGGTTTTTATTTGACTTTAGAATGTATCTCTTTGCCTTACCTAAGCAATGTTACTAAACCATTATATTCGCGCGGTACATTATTATAATCCGACAATTTCACAACATAAATATAAACCCCGTCACCGCAGGGAATATTTCCATTTTTGCTTTTCCCATCCCATCCTTTGGCATTGTCATTTGTTGAAAATATTTCATCGCCCCAACGATTGAAAATAAACATCTGCATATTCGAATATCCTATTCCGGATGGAAAAAAGTAGTCGTTATTGCCATCATCATTAGGAGTAAAAGCAGTGGGGATAAAAACAGATAATCCAGGAGAAATATAAATTTCTCGGTACATAGTATCTAGACAACCATGAATACTAGTGACAATTAACTCCACATTAAATCTTCCTGTGTCAGAATATACATAGTAAGGATTTGACACATTCGACTCCCCCATACCGTCTGCAAAATTCCAGTTCCACTGAATGCTACCGATGCTTTCATCCTCAAACTGAATTTGGGGAGTATAAATGGACGCTTCGAAGGGTGCTGCACTGAAGCTTGCAATGGGGAGCGGATAAATTTGAATAGCATTGTTTATCGTTTTGCTACTGCTACAACCACTATCAGAAGTAGCTGTTAATTGTATAGAATAAAATCCTTCTGTTGAATATGCATGCAATGGATGTTGCTCCAAAGCATGACTCCCATCTCCAAAATTCCATTCCCAATAATTAATTGCCCCTGCGGAGATGGTAGAGAGATCCGTAAACCGCACATCGTCATTCACGCACTCATTGCTTAAAGTAAAATCAACAGTTGGTTTGACATTTATAAAAATGGTGGTGAACAAACTATCTATACATCCATTGTCACTTTGCACAATTAACGATATTGGATACGTCCCCGGTGATGCATAATTGTGAACGGGATCTAATAACGTTGAAACGCCTCCATCTCCAAATGACCAGTTACTTTTTACAATGGTTCCAATTGAAATGGAAGAATTGTTTTTAAAGATGAGTTCTTCTTGTTCACAGAGAAGTGTCATCACGGTAAAACTAACTTCAGGATCTTCAATTGGTATAACAAGAACAGAGTCGTTACTAACACAACCATTTGTATCTGTGGCGACCACTATATAGTTTATTGTCGAAAGGGGATGAAAATAGTTAGAAGAACCTGTTTGCCCACCCGGAAACCAGTTATACATTATTCCTCCAGTAGCTTGAAGTAGTACTGAGTCCCCTTTGCAAATCACTTTATCATTTCCTGCATCTACAGTTGGAAGTGGGTGTACCTTTAAGAATAATGAATCCGACTGACTACATCCATTTCCATCCGTTACAATGACGACATAATAGTCTGAATTGATTGGCGTCACCATGATCGATGCAGAAGTGCTTCCTGTATTTGTCCACCAATAGGAAATTCCACCCGCTGCATTTAGTATGGCGTTTTGACCAATACATTTTTCTTGATCGAATCCTGCATCCGCTAACGGTAACGGATTAACGTTAATGTAGGTAGTGTCATAAACGAGACATCCATTGCTTAATTCCATGTACACAACATAGGTTGCCGATTGAGCGGGAGAAACGACTACAGAAGAATCTGTACTTCCGCTTGGCATCCATAAGTAACTTACTGCACTACTATTTACAAGAGTAATGGAATCGTTAAAACAAATGTTGGATGTTGTACTAGATCCTGTAATGAGTGGATTTATTAATACCTGTACAGAATCAATACTTGTACACCCAAATACGTCGGAAACAATGACGGTGTAATATGTAGAAACCGCAGGAGAAACTAAGATGGTAGCGGTATTTAGTCCACCCGGCGTCCACAAATAATTTACTCCTCCTATTGCCGTAAGCGATGTGTTTAAACTCACACATGAATTTATTGTTGTTGGTCCTGCATCTGCTATTAATTCGGGATGAACGATTATTTGAATGGTATCACTATTTACACATGAATTAAAATCTGTCAAAGTGAGTATGTAAAATGTATTTGCTAATGGTGCTACCGTAATGTCTTTGGTTACACTGCCTAAGGGTGACCACATATAACTTTGTCCTGTAGTTGGTGAAGACAATAAAATGCTATCTCTATAGCAAATGGAAACGTCGGTTCCCAAATTTACATTGGGTAGATTATTCACCGTTACTAAAACCGAATCGGTTTTTTTGCAACCGATTGAATCCTCCACCAAAACCGAATACGTAGTCGAAATAAGTGGATTCACGAGCAGGGTATTAGAAATATTTCCTCCCGGTTGCCAGAGATAATTCACCCCTCCTGTAGCGGTCAAAGATGCTGCGGATCCGATGCATATACTTTGATCTGTCCCCGCATTTGCAAGGGGTAAAGGATGAACGATTATCCTAACAGTATCACGAGAAAAACAATTATAACTATTATTGACCATCACAATATAATTGCTCGTCGTTAAAGGGGATACTGTAATTCCATTTGAGCTACTGGAACCC
>JANOAX010000027.1:0-8826 GCA_031411335.1 Bacteroidota bacterium | reverse complement strand
TTCTTGATACCATGAATGCCCATTCTTATCGAGATTAGATAATGGTTCATCTAATAATAAAACCGGTGTGTTACTCAATATCGCCATCGATAATTTAAGACGTTGTTTCATCCCCGATGAAAAGTGTTTAATGGCTTTATTGCTGCTGTTTCCCAATTGCATGATGTCAATTACATCAGGAATTGAAAGTTTATTCTGAAATGGTTTAAAGGAGCCGTAGAAAGAAAGCAATTCTTGTATGTTATACTCCTCTGGTAAATCGATGTAAGGAGCTGCGTAAGAAATTTGATGATACCATTGGTCGATGGGAATGATTTTGTCATCTAAAGAAAACTGAATGGTACCTTCACTTAATGATTGAAACCCAGAAATGATTTGTAGTAATGTCGATTTTCCTGATCCATTCAATCCCGTGATCGCTAATTTTTCAAACCCATTAATTTGTAGTTCTAAATTTCGAAAGACCCATTGCTTTTGAAATTTTTTCCCTGCCGATTGTAGTTGAATCTGGATCAAAGCAGAAAGATTACTCAGCTTTTTGAAAACTACTAACAGGACCTCTGATAATTCCTTTCTCTGATGATTTAACAAAATCGATAATTAAATCGCGATGGGCTGATGATTCAAATTCATCTTCAACCATGTTTATCGCTTTTGAAATCGTATAGCCACGTTGAAAAATGGTGCGATAGATGTTTTGAATTTCTTCGATATGTTCTTTACTGAATCCGCGTCTCATTAATCCAACAGAATTAATTCCAGCATAGCTTAGCGGCTCTCTGGCTGCTTTCACAAAGGGAGGAACATTTTTTCTGACTCCAGTTTGTCCGCCAATAAAACTATGCGCTCCAATATGCATGAATTGTGAAACACCTACGTATCCTTCTAAAATAGCCCAATCGTTAATGGTAACATGTCCGGCAAGATTTACAGAATTGGCAAGTATCACATGATTCCCAATGATACAATCATGCGCAATATGTACATAAGCCATCAATAAACAATTCTGACCCACTTCCGATCTGCCCATAGCCGAAGTGCCTCTGTTGAGCGTGACGCATTCTCTGATGGTAGAATTGTCTCCAATGACAGCAGTTGTTTCTTCTCCACTAAATTTTAAATCTTGTGGAATAGCTGCGATTACAGCTCCTGGAAAAATCTTACAATTAGATCCAATCCTAGCTCCATCATAAATGGTTACGTTCGATCCAATCCAAGTATTATCTCCAATCTCTACATCACCATGTATGCAGGTAAAGGGATCAACGGTAACGTTGTTTCCGAGTTTTGCCTTAGGATGGATGAAAGCGAGAGAACTTAACATTAGCTTTTCTTTACAATTTGTGCCATCATTTCGGCTTCCATAACTACTTTGTCACCTACAATGGCTTCTCCTTTCATATGGCAAATGCCTCTGCGAATAGGACTGATTAATTTTAAATCGAAAATAACAGTGTCGCCAGGCATTACTTTTTGTTTGAATCTTGCTTCATTTATTTTCATGAAGTAGGTCCAGTAATTCTCTGGATCAGGAACTGTGTTTAAAACTAAAATTCCGCCAGTTTGTGCCATTGCTTCAATTAATAATACACCAGGCATTACAGGGTTTTCGGGGAAGTGACCTTGGAAAAACCATTCGTTCATGGTCACATTTTTTACACCTACCACGCGATCTGCTTCCAGTTCCATGATCTTGTCGATCAATAAAAATGGAATGCGATGCGGTAACATTTTTGTGATTTTGTTGATGTCGTAAACAGGTGTAGCATTCAAATCATACGTACGTACTTTCTGATTGCGATCACGTTTAATAACTTCCTTAATTACTTTGGCGAACTCTACATTCGCAGCATGCCCTGGACGCGCTGCTAAGATATGTCCTTGAAAAGGCATACCAACTAACGCAAAATCTCCTATAATGTCTAAGAGTTTATGTCGAGCAGGTTCATTTTGAAAATGCAATTGTACATTATTCAAAATTCCTTTTTCTTTTACTTCTACACGAGGTTTGTTAAAGAGCTTTGCTAATTCATCTAATTTCTCCTGGCTAATCTCACGATCTACTACCACAATAGCGTTGTTTAAATCTCCGCCTTTAATCAAATCATGTTTTACCAAAGATTCCAGTTCATGTAAAAAACAAAAGGTGCGGCATGGACCAAAGTCATTTTGAAACTCTTCCATCTTATGCAACTGGGCATGTTGAGTTCCTAATACCGGACTATTGTAATCCACCATTACGGTAATGCGGTATTCTGGACTAGGAACAGCAAGCATCTCTACATTACGGGAAGGCTCTTCATACGATAGTACTTCGTTTAAAACGTACACTTCTCGCTCTGCATCTTGTTCTTCAAATCCTACTGATAACAATGCTTCCACAAAGGGAGCCGCACTACCATCCATAATGGGAACTTCAGGTCCATCAACCTCAATAATGATATTATCTAATTGCAATCCTACTAAAGCGGCTAATGCATGCTCCGTAGTACTAATTCTTGCTCCATTTTGTTGAAGTGTTGTACCACGAGAGGTATCTACCACGTTGAAAGCATCTACATCAATTACCGGACTTCCTTCGATGTCGGTTCTCACAAATTTGTACCAATGATTTTCGGGTGCCGGCTTAAATGTTAAGTTGACTTTTGCTCCAGTGTGTAATCCAACTCCAGAAACGGTAATCGGTTTTTTAATCGTCTTTTGTTTTTGCGACATGCTCTGTGATCAAGTGGATGTAGATCTAATTTCTGCTAGCGATCTTTGTAACTCAATAATTTTTTTCTCTAATTCAGGAAGTTTGCGGAAGAGCACATAGGTCCGTTTAAATTCACCAATGTTGAATGCGGGTGAGCCTTGTAAAATTTCTCCTGGTGTATTGATGGAAGCTCCAATACCCGACTGCGCAGCGATTTTTACTTCGTCGGCAATTTGAATATGTCCTACAATTCCTACTTGTCCACCAATCATGCAGTTCTTTCCAATCTTTGTTGATCCTGCAATTCCTGTTTGTGCAGCGATCACTGTATTCTCACCAATCTCTACATTGTGAGCAATCTGAATCAGGTTGTCCAACTTCACTCCTTTACGAATGATCGTACTTCCTAAAGTAGCTCTGTCAATGGTGGTGTTTGAACCCACTTCCACCAAATCTTCGATAATCACATTTCCAATTTGTGCCACTTTTTGCAAGCTGCCATTATTAGGTTGGAAGCCAAATCCATCTCCGCCCACCACCACGCCCGAATGTAAAGTCACATTTTTTCCGATAATACAATCAGAATAAATCTTTACTCCAGGGAAGAGGGTTGTGTCATCACCAATCACACAATTGTCGCCGACATATGCATTCGGATAAATCTTTACTCGGTTACCTAATGTTACACTCTTGCCCACATAGGCAAATGTGCCCAAGTACAAATCGTCACCATGTGTTGACGAAGCATCGATGAAAGAATTTGCTTCGATGCCTACTTTATTTCTTTTGATGGTATTGTAAACTTCTAAAAGCTTGGCGAAACTTTGTGCTGCATTTTCCACTCGAACCATGGTCGACTTCACTTCCTTCTCAGCCACAAAATCATTATTCACAATCACGATAGAAGCCTCCGTCGAATAAATATAGGGGGTATAAATTGGATTGGCCAAAAAGCTAAGCGAGCCAGCCGTTCCTTCTTCAATCTTCGAAAGTCGAGAAACTTTTTCGGCCGGATTTCCTTCTACGGTTCCTTGAAGAAGTTCTGCGATTTGTTGTGCGGTAAATTCCATAACAGCCTGCAAATTTACGAATTAATTGTTGAGTTCATCCCTTTCATTTGGATTATATCAACCCAAATTATGCTAGATCAAAATAAGGGATCAAGGGAGCGGAATGAGCTCTTGTAGCACACAAATGTAATGTTTCTGAATGGGCATAGAAAGAACGGCAACATCCATTTGGTCACTCGCTGCAATAAGTTCAGCAAGAGTGCCATCACGATATAAAATTTGAATGGGTTCACCCGTAGGATCATAAGCCGAGTTACTGATGGATCCGCTGAATGCGAAATATTCTGATTCCTTTTTGCTAATCTTAAATTGATCCACCGCACGCTGCTGATATTCTTCGAGATCGGCAGGTAAAATCACATCTTTTCGTAATCTTATTTTATACAAATCTCTATTAACCATACCTTTGCAAAGTCGACTTAACACCACATCCGAATGCTCAGCCCATACTTTAATGGACGTGAAAACATCGTAATCATCCAAGTTCGCATACATTCCCAGTAAATCGGGATTCGATTCTAGGTCCTTCGCCGACACTTTATTCTTCAAAAAATAATGCAAGGAAGGAGTAGCGAATAGGGTTTGTCCAGCGTTAATCAATTCTCGAGCACGCTTTAAAATATTGACTAAGAGTTGTTCTGTAGCCAATACGGTTTTATGCAAATACACCTGCCAATACATCAATCGGCGAGCGAGAATAAATTTCTCAATAGAATAAACGCCTTTCTCTTCCACCACCAATCGGTCGTTGTGCACATCCAGCATCTTGATAATGCGTTGAGCGCCAATCGTTCCTTCGAGAACGCCTGTATAAAAACTATCGCGGTTCAGGTAATCCAATCGGTCCATATCTAACTGACTGGAAATCATTTGATGTAGAAACTTTTTAGCATAAGTCCCTTTAAAAATTTCGATCGCCATACTCAGTTGCCCATCAAACTCCTCATTCAGCTTTTCCATGAATAGGAGCGAAACCTTCTCATGTTTAATTCCAGAAATGAGACTATGCTCGAGGGCATGAGAAAAGGGACTATGACCAATATCGTGAAGCAAAATGGCTACCTCAACAGCTAATGCTTCTTCATTCGAAATTTCAATTCCTTTCGATCGCAACACTTCAATGGTTTGTGTAGTCAAATGTAAAGCACCCAAAGCATGATGAAACCGAGTATGCAAAGCACCGGGATAAACCATATGTCCCAAACCCAATTGACGAATGCGACGCAGGCGTTGAAACCAAGCGTGCTCTATCAAATCAAAAATGAGGGGATGCGGAATGGAGATAAAGCCATAGACGGGATCGTTGAATATTTTCTTTTTATTGGTTTTCAAAATAGAGAATGGAATTAATGGGACGAAATTACTCTTTTAAGAGGAGATTAATTTGAAAATGCGATAATTTGAAGATTTGAAAATGGGCTGGTGCTTTAGTGAAGGAAATTTTAAATGGATTTGAGTTCTTCGATCTATAATAAATCACATTTTAACCGCGGGGAACGCAAGGAAGTCGCAAGGGACGCAAGGGTTTTGGGAACAAATCCGTGTTTATCTTATTAATCCGTGTCATCCGCGTTCAATTGGAATGAGATTTAAGCTCGAGGAATTTATAAAGATGGTTAAAAACTAAGTTTGAAGATGTTTGTCTCCTTATTTTGAGACGATTAAGAAAAAGAAAATTTTCACGTGCACAATAAATTGAACCTAAATCTTTACCCTGTTGTGGGATGGTTCGAGTACTTTTGTGGAGGAATAATCGTTTTGATTGTTCTTGAATTGATAAAAATAATTTAGAATATGGAAAAAGTACAAATTCTCTGGGCCGATGATGAAATAGACTTGTTGAAGCCACACATCATGTTTTTGGAGAATAAAGGATATGAAGTTACTACTACTACCAATGGTCGTGATGCGGTAGATCTCGTGAAGTCGAAAGAGTATGATATTATTTTTTTAGATGAAAACATGCCAGGCATCAGCGGACTCGAAACGTTGATGCAAATAAAAAATCTGCGAAGTACGGTTCCTGTAGTAATGATCACCAAAAACGAAGCGGAAGAAATTATGGAGGAAGCGATCGGAGGGAAGATCGCCGATTATCTCATCAAACCAGTAAATCCAAATCAGATTTTATTATCGCTCAAGAAAAATTTGGAAGATAAGCGATTGATTTCCGAAAAAACATCTCAAAGTTACCAGCAAGAATTTCGTCAAATCGGAATGTCGATGAGCGACCGATTGAGTTGGAATGAATGGGTAGATGTTTACAAGAAATTAGTGTATTGGGAGATTGAATTGGAAGCATCGAAAGATCCAAGTATGTATGATATTTTAACTATGCAGAAGTCGGAAGCGAATCATCTGTTTAGCAAGTTTGTTGAAAATAATTATTTGGGATGGTTTAAAAATCCAGACACAGCACCGTTGTTATCGCATGAGTTGATGCGACGAAAAGCATTTCCATTGGTGGATAATTCCGAAGAGCCCGTTTTCTTTTTGTTGATTGATAATTTGCGTTATGATCAATGGAAAGTAATTCAGCCAGCGATTCAAGAATTATTTAAGATTGTGGAGGAAGATACTTATTGCAGTATTTTACCAACGGCAACTCAGTATGCAAGAAATGCGATTTTCTCAGGGATGATGCCCTCTGAAATTCAAAAACGCTTTCCCGATAAATGGATCAATGACGATGAAGAAGAAGGAAAGAATAATTTTGAAGAAGATTTTTTAGTAGATCAGATTCAGCGATTGCGCAAAACCTATAAGCACTCCTATACAAAAGTGACTAATTTAGATGCTGGAAAAGCATTGGTCGATCAAGTGCCTAATATGTTTCGAAATAAATTAAATGTGATTGTCTATAATTTTGTAGATATGTTATCACATGCTCGCACCGATATGAAAGTAATTAAAGAGCTGGCTCAAGATGAAAAAGGGTATCGTTCCATCACACGCTCTTGGTTTGAACATTCTCCACTTCTCGAAACCTTGAAAAGAATAGCTGAGAAACCAGCGAAAGTAATTATCACTACCGATCATGGAACCATTCGAGTGAAAGATCCATCAAAGATTATTGGAGATAGAAACACAAACACAAATTTACGTTACAAGTTAGGAAAAAATTTGAACTATGAAAAAAAGGATGTGTTGGAAATCAGAAATCCAACGGATGCTTTTTTGCCGAAAGTGAATGTGAGTACGGCTTATGTTTTTGTAAAAGGCGATAAGTTTTTCGCATATCCAAACAACTTTAATTACTACGCCAATTTTTATAAGGATACATTTCAGCATGGAGGAATTTCGCCCGAGGAAATGATTATCCCTGTTATCACATTGCAAAGCAAGGCATGAAAAAAGAGTGGGATGCAACCGAACTGAAGGATCTGGATGGAATTGCAAAGGAACTTTTGGAGTTCATTGGAGATCACCGTGTACTTTGTTTTTACGGCGACCTAGGTGCAGGTAAAACCACCTTCATTAAAGCTATTTGTCGACAATTGGGAGTAGCCGATGAGGTGCAAAGTCCGA
The DNA here is from genome assembly GCA_031411335.1 of Bacteroidota bacterium. Taxonomy (GTDB): domain Bacteria; phylum Bacteroidota; class Bacteroidia; order AKYH767-A; family OLB10; genus JAJTFW01. The sequence continues at coordinate 1,533 of JANOAX010000027.1, read as the reverse complement.
CCTTTTCAATTGTGAATGAGTACAAAGCGAGTGGAGGAGAGCCTGTTTATCATTTCGATTTCTATCGGTTGAAAACTGAGGAAGAAGCTTATGACTTAGGTTACGAACAGTATCTATTCTCTAACTATTTTTGTTTTATTGAATGGCCGGAAAAGGTGGAAGATTTATTGAATCTAAAAAAAGTAGATCTTTATCTAAGTTTTGCCGATGCCAAGCGTCAAATAAAATGTGAATATGACTAGAGGTATACATGGAATGTCTTCCATTGCTCAGCAAGGAATTTTACTGCCACAAGAAAGTGTTTTAGAGGTAAGTAAAATGCGACAAGATTTATTTATTGGAATTCCTAAGGAAATTACTTTTCAAGAGCATCGAATTCCCTTGGTGCCGTCAGCCGTTGGGTTGCTTGTTAGTAACGGACATCGTGTATTAATAGAAACTGGTGCTGGTAAAAGTGCAAATTTTACGGATTCGGATTATTCTGAATCGGGAGCGCAAATTGCATACACAGCAGAAGATGTTTATAAAGCCGATTTAATATTGAAAGTGGCTCCTCCTTCTTTAGCAGAGCTGGAGTATTTTAAAGATAAGCAAACCTTGATGTCGATTCTCCAAATTGGAATGCAAGCGGAAGGGTACGTTCAGAAATTGAGCAATAAGAAAATTACTGCATTGGCTTATGAGTATTTAAAAGATGAAACTTCGGTTTATCCGGTGATACAAGCGATGAGTGAAATTGTGGGAAGCGCTGCTATTTTAATTGCATCGGAATTGATGAGCTCGGCTTCAGGTGGAAAGGGTCAATTGTTGGGCGGAGTGCCTGGTGTTCCGCCAACGGAAGTGGTAATTATTGGAGCTGGAACGGTGAGTGAGTATGCTGCTCGTGCTGCTTTTGGGTTGGGAGCTAATGTAAAAATATTTGATACTTCCATTTATAAGTTAAGAAGAATACAAAGAAATTTGGGTTCGAGAGTTTATACTTCTACCATGAATCCTAATATTCTACTTAAAGCACTTCGCACATGCGATGTGGCTATTGGTGCAATACTATCTAAAGAAGGAAGATCGCCTGTAATCGTAACTGAAGAGATGGTTACTGAAATGAGTTCTGGAGCTGTGATTATTGATGTGAGTATCGATCAAGGTGGATGTTTTGAAACATCGGAAGTAACCAATCACTCTGATCCTGTATTTAAAAAACATGGTGTTACCCATTATTGTGTTCCTAATATTGCGAGTAGAGTTCCACGTACTGCTTCGTATGCGCTGAGTAATATTTTTACGCCTATACTTTTAAATATGGGTGAAGAAGGTGGGATGGATGCGATTTTATGGAAGGACCCACACGTTCGTTCAGCAGCTTATTTATACAGAGGAACAGTCACAAATAAATTTGTTGCCGATTATTGCAAGCTTCCATTTCGTGATTTGAATTTGCTGATGGCTACTAGAATTTAACTTACTAGAGGAAGAATCTTGTTGCTGAATCTTCTTTTTTTCTATCAGCAGAATTTTCAATTATATAATTATCGG
>JANOAX010000026.1:0-21639 GCA_031411335.1 Bacteroidota bacterium | reverse complement strand
GCAAAAGAAACTCTCAAGTCAAAACCTCTTTTGTTTATTGAAGTTAATGACAACAGCTTAAAAGAAAACAAAAGCAGTGCGAAAGAATTAGTTGAACTTTTAATTACTGCTGGTTACTCTACTTTTTATAAAGCCGATAATGGTGATCCAATTACTTCAACCACTAATTTCAGCAACTGCCATTTTGATTTAATTGCAAAATAGTTTCATAATTTAATAAAAAGCAAATTTAATTGTTAACCTCACTTATTTTCGAATGGTCGAATCATACGATTCCATTTTAATGAAAAAATAAAAGGAGGCAACAATCTCTGCAGCCTCCTTTCAAACTATTTAGACCTGATGTAGTAATCGCATTTCGCGATTACTACATCATAGTTTAATTTTTATTTTACAATAGTATCTGCTTTCACAGTAGTATCTGCTAACATTGCAGAATCCGCTTGAGCTGCAAGAACTGCCGCTTCTTCAGCAGCAATCAAAGCTGCTTCTGCAGCATTTACAGAATCATTATAGCGCATTTCTTCAGCTTGCTTTTCTTCAGCACTTGGTCCACAAGCAACTACGAAACTTAAGCCGATAAACGATAATAATAGAAGAGATTTAGACATGGTATTATGGTTTTAGGGTTGTTAGGTTCTATGTTGAATTTTATCCGCGACCTCGAGTTGCGTCTTTAACTTCTTTAATTTCCTTCTCAATTTTAATTTGCGCTGGAGTTTTCTTTGGCTTAGGTTTCCCTACATTTCCTTTTTTCTGGGCCGCAGCAATAGAATCAGCGATAGCTAAGTTCTTCAATGAATCGGCAGCAGCTTGAGCAACAGCCGTTAAGCTATCCTGACGAGCGGTTTCCACCATCATTAAACTGTCTTGAATTTGTGCTTCCACAGCAGCAGCAATGGAATCAGCTACATGTTTCTCGGCAGCAGCCTTTTCTTCTGCGCTAGGACCGCAAGATACAACAAGGCTAATAGCCACTGTTCCTAATAGATAAGCGAACTTTTTCATGGTTTGTTTTTTAGTTTGATGGCACAAATGTATTCATTTCTAAACTTTACAAGCAAAATATTTTGCACAAAGACCTCTTTTTTACTTACTTTTGTCCTTTAAATAAAAGATATACAAAAAAACATGAAAAAATCAATTTCACTTGCAGCCCTAATCGCTGTTTCTTCTCTATTTATCATTGGATGTAGTAAGGACGACACTGAGGCTCCGATCATTACACTAACTGGAAGCAATCCATACCAACTTGAAATGCTTCAAACATACTCTGAGCCAGGCGCTACTGCTGACGATAACGAAGATGGAGACATTTCTAGTTCCATTAATGTAGATGCATCAGATATAGAAAATCGTGTACCAGGAACGTACAATGTTTATTATTCAGTATCCGATGCAGCAGGTAACCCTGCTGATGCTATTCGCGAAGTGGTTGTTTATGCAACCAATGATGCATTAGCAAAAACATACAACGTTGTTGATAGTGTATTCACTTCATCAGGAGTATTTGTACCACCAGCTTTCAGTTACACTCAAACTCTTACTGCCTCTGGAAGTGATGTGAATACTTATAGCTTATTCGCAAATTACAATCTGCCGACTCCAACAAATTACGTAGTAACTTCTACAATTAACGGTAACGGTACAATTACTATGGGCAACCAAACAGTAACCGTTTCGAATGGAGATAGTCATACATTTTCTGGAACAGGTGTTGTCACTCTCAATGGATTTAGAATCAATTATACAGACGTGAATAATACTGTTTCTGGTTCTTCTACTGGTAGAGCATATTATACTAGACAATAATTCAATTATTTGATAAAAAGGCTGCTAATCTTTATTAGCAGCCTTTTTTTTGTTCCTTAACTTCCAAAATTCATATCAAAAAACCTTTGTAAATTTGCACATGCCTCTACTTCGTTGGATTCACTATCAGTTGCTTTTCAAGAGGCTGATCTTGTTATTAGCGTTGTTTCAATTAAGTCGTTTTATTTTTGGTTTCACAAATCCTTCTACCGTTTCATCCGATTATTTTTCCATTTTTTTAGCAGGATTAAGATATGACATTACTACCATTTGCATTCTCAATTTGCCAGTTCTTTTAATGCATGTTTATCCCTCTAAATTTTCTTTTTCAGCAGGCTACCAAAAAATCATTTCTGTACTGATTATTTCGTTGAATTCATTAGCGTTACTTTTTAATTATATTGATACGGGTTGGTTTCCATTTATTCAAAAACGAAGCACTATCGATTTTTTTACACTTATTTCGACGGGCGATGACCTTCAAAATAATATTGGAATCTACTTGCTGGATTTTTGGTATTTGGTTCTTTTTTGGGGCTTGAGTCTGTTTGCTTTAATTTATTTCGAAATTAGATTTAGAAAATCTGTAAACACTTCTCAAAATAAAATTCAATTTTTACCTACGCATCTTCGTATTGGAGTAGCCGTACTTCTCATCATTTTCGGAATAATCGGTTTTAGAGGCGGAATGCAGCTGAAGCCGTTGTCGATTCAAGCTGCTGCTAAAATGGTACCTTCTAACTCCATACCTTTAGTACTCAACACACCTTACACCCTCTTTAAATCACGCGACGATCAACTTTTAAAAGAGCCTACTTTTATTCCAATGGAGGAAGCAAAAAAGATTTTCAACATTCATCAAGTAGTTTCTTCAGATACCACTTTCAATAAAAAAAATGTGGTACTTATTATCATGGAAAGTTTTTCTTATGAATACATTTCGTTCTATCATCCTGAAAAAACCATTACTCCGTTTTTGGATTCGTTGATGAAAGTTAGTGACACGTGGCCTAATTGTTTTGCCAATGCAAAGCGATCAATTGAGGGGATACCTGCAGTATTATCTTCCATGCCTTCCTTGATGGATCAATCGTTCATTAATTCAGCTTACAACGTTTCCAACATTAACAGTCTTGCAAGCATTCTTCAGCCACACGGTTATACTTCGGTTTTTTTTCATGGCGGTAATAATGGAACGATGGGATTCGACAACTTCACCAAACTAGCTGGCTATTCTAAGTATTTTGGAAAGAAAGAATACGATGGTCCAAGTGAGGATTATGATGGACATTGGGGAATATTTGACGATCGATTTTTTTCATTTATGATTCGTAAAATAAATGGGTTTACACCTCCTTTTCACACCGCATTCTTTTCCATTTCCTCGCATCATCCATATACGATTCCATCTGATTACAAAAACAAAATTCCATCTGGACTTACACCAGCGCAACAAGGAATGGCTTATGCAGATGCTTCTCTTCGCTCTTTTTTTGATTTAGCTAAAAAGCAAAAATGGTACGATGAAACCATCTTTATCATCACCTCCGATCACAGTGGTCCTGCAACAACTGCTTATACTTCCAACCGATTGGGTGCCTATCATATTCCTTTACTATTTATCAATCCTCAAAGTACAAACGGAAAAATACATCCTGAAACGGCACAACAAACCGACATACTTCCGAGTGCACTTCATTTATTGAATTACGCTGGGAATTACACATCATTAGGTAGAAACTTATTTAAAAATGAGGAAGGATGGTCAATCAACTACAGCAACCAAACATGGGAACTCATAACGGATACGCGTATACTTCAATTTGACGGAACAAACACCACTCACTATTATTTACGTAGTGATTCTTTGTTGACCACTGATTTAATTAATACAACATTTCCTTCGAAAGATACTTCGTCACAATTGATTCGGGCACTACTTCAACAATATCACTACGGATTAATTCACAATCAAATTTTACAACCATGAAGTCGTTGCTCATTATATTAAATCCGATAGCAGGAAAAGGAATTGCCAAGAAGGTTGAGAAAGCGATCGATGAATCAGGATTGATTGAAAATTTTCAAGTTCAGATTCAATTCACCAAACACGGTGGCCACGCAGCTGAAATAGCAGCGAAAGCAGTTCAAGAAAAAATGGATGTTGTAGTTGCCGCTGGTGGTGACGGAACAGTAAACGAAGTAGCGTCGAAACTCGTGAATAGCCATACTGCACTTGGAATCATTCCAATTGGATCTGGAAATGGGCTGGCTAGGCACATGGGATATTCCATGATAATTAAAAAATGTTTGCAGCAAATTGCAGTATCTAACATTAAAAAAATTGACACCTTACTGATCAATAATCGCTTTGGTGTAAACGTTTCTGGGTTTGGGTTTGATGGATTTGTTGCTTGGAAATTTAACAATGAAGGCAAAAGAGGTTTGTCGAACTATACAAAAATTGCATTAAGAGAATACGCTAAATACCCTTCAATCCATTTCGAATTAGAAGGTCTTCCGCAACCAAATTTTTCAAATGCCCATATGTTGGTTATTGCAAATGCATCGCAATTTGGAAACGCTGCTATCATTGCTCCCACGGCTCAATTAACAGATGGGTTGATGGACGTAGTATTAGTAAGAAAACCATCTCCCCTACAATTACCTAGTATGTTTTATCGTTTGTTTACCGGAAAGCTTAAAGATACGGACTACTTACAATCCTTTAAATGCAAACAATTCACAGCCACCTCCGATCGTGAAATCCACTTACATATTGATGGAGAGGCTTGCGAACCAATAAGGAAAATTAATGTTTTACTTCAACCTAAATCGCTATTGGTAATTGATCCAAAATAAAAAACGAATGGATAAAAAACTAAGTAATTCTTACTGGGAATCGCGCTATCAAAAAGGGGAAACGGGCTGGGACATTGGAGAAATTTCCACTCCACTGATGGAATTTTTCAACACCCTTGACAATAAAAATTTGCGAATACTAATTCCTGGATGCGGCAATGCTCACGAAGCGGCTTACCTTCATTCCAACGGATTTAAGAATGTTTTTTTACTCGACTTTGCGGAAAGTCCACTCTTGCAATTCCAAAAAAATAATCCCGATTTTCCGAAAGAACATTTAGTACATCAAGACTTTTTTAGTCATCAAGGAAGTTATGATCTAATCATTGAACAAACTTTCTTTTGTGCCCTAGATCCCATCTTAAGAACTAAATATGTTGAACAGATGCATCAGCTCCTTTCCCAAAATGGAAAGTTGGCTGGACTTCTATTTGATTGTCAATTTGAAACAGAAGGTCCGCCCTTTGGAGGCAGCAAATCAGAATACGAAAGCACATTCAAGCCTTCCTTTCAATTTGAAAAACTTGAGACTTGCCACAATTCCATCTCCCCAAGAAGTGGAAAAGAGCTGTTTTTCATTGCTTCTAAACTATAATCTAGATTGACTATTTTTGCCAAAGATGAAAAAACTTCTCCTTCTATTCTGTCTGAGTGCTCCGAGCATTTTTGCTCAGGAACTGTTGACAGCAAGTGACACTGGAGAAAGCTTTATTCTTCAATACAAAAAGGCGTATTTATCACAAGAGGTTGGATTTCAACTAAATTCAGATGCAAACATCATGTTATATGATACCATCTCCACATGGCTTGGCACACCTTATCAATATGCAGGGAATTGTGAGAAAGGTGTTGATTGTTCGGGTTTTGTGACTGTATTATTTAACCGTGTTTATGGAAAGAAAATAGGAGCAAGAAATTCGGCTGAGATCTATGAAAAACTTACTCATATCAAGAAGGATGATATAAAAGAGGGTGATTTAGTGTTTTTTAAAACAAGCAGACGAAGAATTTCGCATGTAGGATTGTACTTAGGAAATAATAAATTTGTACACGCTAGCACTTCCAATGGAGTAATTATCAGCAATTTAGACGAGACATATTACAAAAATCGCTATGCTGGTGCAGGAAGATGGGAAAACGAAATTGTTGAATCCAACGAAAACGAAAAATAAGAGTATGCCTCGTAATTCTACTCTCCTCCTTAACAGTAAGCAAATTCAACAGCGCATTGATCGTTTGGCTTTTCAAGTTTATGAAGACAACTTTAATCAACCTGAACTCCTAATTGCTGGAATTGCCAAAAGCGGATTTTTGTTTGCAGAAAGACTTTGTGAAGCACTTAAAAAGATTTGTCCTATCCCAGTGAAATTGATAAAGATTGAAGTGGATAAAGAAAATCCAATCAAAATAAAAATGAGTCCACTGCAAGAAAAGGAAGTGTTGAAGGACCAAACTGTAATTGTAGTAGACGATGTTCTCAACTCAGGCAAAACATTGATGTATAGCTTGCGACCCTTTCTGGAAGCAGATATGCGAAAAATTAGAACTGTTTTATTAGTGGACCGAGATCACAAAAGATATCCGGTAGAAGCCGACTTTGTAGGAATCACGCTAAGCACCACTTTGCAAGATCACATTCGTGTTGATTTTAGTAAAGGAAAAGAAGCCGTTTATTTAGAGTAAAAAAGAAAGCTGTTAAGGAACCGTTAAATTCAACGAAATTTCATTTTAGAAACGTTTAATTTGTACCGCATTCCGAAGAACCTATGAAAATGAATTTCATCTTGAAGAAAGAAATAAAATTACTGGTTTGTCTTTTTAGTTTTTTTGTATTGTCGATGCAACCTGTAATTGCACAAACACCATTCCTCGCAGCTACTGCTAATAAATCCACCATCGGACTAAACGAACAACTTCAAATCACTTATACTTTTAACGGTGCAGGAAGATCTTTTCAAGGTCCCGACCTTCGCGAATTCAACATTTTATCGGGGCCCAACCAAAGTTCAAATATGCAATACATCAACGGGCAATTTTCTCAGTCGATTAGCTTCACGTATTATTTACAAGCTCGCAATGTTGGGAATTATAAAATTGGTCCTGCAAGTATAGAAGCGGAAGGAAAAAGAATTGCGTCCAACGTTGTACAAATTACGGTGGTAAAAGGAGCCCCTCAGCAACAGAAAAAAAGTAACGATGAAGAAAGTATTTTAAGTAATAAAAATATTTTTGCAAAAGCCATCTTAAGCAAAAGCACATTGATGAAAGGCGAAGGCGCCTTGCTCACTTTTAAATTATATAGTAATGTCACCTTGGTTGATTTTGCCATTCCTAAAATGCCAAATTACGATGGATTCTGGAATCAAGACATTCAACTTCCACAAGCTTTAGAGCGAAACACAGAAGTAATCGATGGACAACGTTATACGGTTTGGGAAATAAAAAAACTAGTTCTCTTTCCGCAGCAAACTGGCTTACTAACGGTACAGCCTATGGAAATTGAGTGCATAGCTCGGGTGAAAGTAAATGCACAACGAAGCAACGACCCTTTCAGCATTTTCAATGATCCTTTCTTTGGGATGGGTGGAGTAAAAGATATTAAGTACGCTTTCAAAAGTGATCCCATCAAAATAAGAGTAAGTGATTTGCCAGGGAATCCTCCTCCTGGATTTAGTGGAGCGGTTGGACAACTGAACTTCGAAGCAAAGCTCGATAAAAACAAAACCAAGGCCAATGAAGCCATCAGTTTAAAATTAAAAATTTCAGGAAATGGAAATTTGAAATTAGCTGATTTTCCTACGATAGAATTTCCAAATGACTTAGAAAGTTACGATCCAAAAGTATCAGAAAATTTTAAGGCTTCAACATCAGGGGTAAATGGCACCAAGAGTATTGAATATTTAATTATTCCCCGACACGAAGGAGAATATGAAATTCCAGCGTTTACTTTTTCTTACTTCGATTTAGGGAAGAAGCAATACATCAGTAAAACAGCAGGACCCTACACCATTCAAGTTGGGAAAGGAAGTGGAAATTATGCAAGTGCTTCAGCGGGACCCACTGAAAAAAGCGAATTTAGAATGATTGGAAATGATATTCGCTACATCAAAATTCAAGAGCCTGATTTTAATCAAGGACTCAATAGTTTTTATGGATCTCCTCTTTTCGTCACTTTAAGTTTATGTCCATTCCTTCTTTTTGGTGGAATTTTCTTTTGGCAACAACAGCAAAACAAACTGGCAGGAAACACTGCTCTACTCAAGAAAAAAAACGCAACAAATGTTGCACGCAAGCGATTAACAGCCGCTAGAAAACTATTGGAAAGTAAACAAGATTCACAGGTGATGGAAGAAATTCATAAGGCCTTGATGGGTTATATTGGCGACAAATTTTTATTACCACTTTCCGAGATGAGTAAAGAAAGAGCTTCATCCTTATTAGAAGAACAAAAAGTGAGTCCAGATCTTATTCAACAGTATCTAAAAAACATCGACGATTGCGAAATGGCTCGTTATGGTGGATTAGGAGGAGGAATTTCCGCTGCTTCGGTATACGCTAGTTCTGAAAAAGTAATTTCTGCCATTGAAGGAGGGCTGAAAGCATGAAAAACTCATTCTTAAAATATTTCATTCTGACTGCAATCCTGATTGGAAATAATCAACTTCTTGCATCTACATCACCATTACTTTTTAAAAAAGCCAATGAATTATACAGAGGTAAACAGTATGATCAAAGTATTGCCCTCTATGATTCCATCTTAAAAGAAAACAAAACAAATTATTTAGTTTACTATAATTTAGGGAACAGTCATTTCAAACAAGGCAATATTGCGGATGCTATTTTAAATTACGAAAGAGCCAAAACGTTAAACCCCGACGACGAAGACATCAACTACAACTTAAAAATTGCTTATTCCAATACCGTCGATAAAATTGAACCGATTCCATTATTGTTTTACCAGCGGTGGTGGCAATCATTTTTGAATACCCTTCCAACAGGTATATGGAGTTTACTTTCTGTTTGTTTGCTATGGCTCACATTTGCTACGGGTATTGCCTATTTATTTGCGAAAACAGTAAGCTTCAAGAGAAATGCATTCTTAGCATCCATCAATTTATTAATTCTGTCGGGAATTTGCTATTACATTTCGATGGCTTCACACCAACTTATTTACGGAAATCACGGCGCCATTGTGATGGAAGCAAGTGCTTACATTAAGAGTTCGCCAGACGATAAGAGCACGAACTTATTTATGCTCCACCAAGGGACGAAAGTAGAAATCACCGAAGAAACTCAAGGCTGGAAAAAAATTAAAATTGCGAACGGTAATGTAGGTTGGGTGGCTACGGAACAAGTTGAAAAAATTTAATTTCAAGGTCCTCTCCTATTTTATCGAACTGAGATCATGAAAAAAATTTTATTGATTTCGGATACGCATAGTCACATCGATGAGTCCATCTTAAAACATGTTAAAGCTGCCGATGAAGTTTGGCATGCAGGAGACATTGGTGCGATCAAGGTTGCTGACACCATCCAAAAATTAAAACCATTCAGAGCAGTACATGGAAACATCGACGATGCACAAGTAAGAGTTAGTTTTCCTGAACATTTATTTTTTTCATGCGAAGGATTAAGAGTATTCATGTTACACATCGCAGGCAAACCGGGAAAATACATCCCTACTGCAAAAAAAATAATACAACAATATCGTCCCAACTTATTTATTTGTGGACATAGTCACATCTTAAACATCTCGAGAAACGCATCTCCCCCACTCCTACATATGAATCCAGGAGCTGCTGGTATTTATGGATTTCACGCAACACGAACCATGATTCGTTTTGAAGTAAATTTAGGAAAAATTCAAAACGTAGAAGTGATCGAAATTGAAAGAAGTAAACAATCAACGTAAACGATCGGCAGAACGCACTAACGCTTCATCACCTTTAATTGCGGATGTAGCCAATCGCGTAAAAACAATTTGAAGAATCGGGAATAATGTAAATACGGTATACGAAATAGAATGTCCGGCACCCACCGCAATATTTAATGTGTACACATCAAAAACGATCAACCCAATTTCACCCATCAAAAGAAAAAGTAAAAAATAGGTGTACACAATTTGTGTCTTACGTTTTTTAAATTGAAAAATTACAAACAATGCAAAAGCTACAATCACTGTATTCAAAATTACCATGGGCCAAAGTCGCATAAAAACGGAGGATGCTCCGTTTAACAATACCTCAATCTTTAAAGAAGAAACATAATAGATAGAAGGATCGGCGCCTGTAGTGTCGGGCACTAAGCTCACAAAGGGATAAATGAACATGAAGATGCCAGCAATGGCCACTAAGAAGAGATATAAACTTTGAATTCGTTGAATCATTGGGTACCTATTTAGAACTGCAAAGATGCGTAATAGCCTGTTTATAACAAATTTGAAATTTATTAAAACATTATTTGCAGTTTTGACGTAATAGTTATATCATTGCAGAGTAATTGCAGAACAATGCAGTTTTTATACGTTTAGAAGTAGGCCATACGGGCCCTCTTCAAAAAAATCCCCCCATAAATTCAACAATGACCTGATTCTATCAGGATTTACTGATTGTTATCATATTTAAAAATCTTATTAAATGTTTGACATCATTCAACTGAATGAAAAGCTCCTCCCGGAATTGAAAGATATTGCGAAGAAGATGAGCATCGAAAGTTTTGATCAATTAAAAAAGCAAGACTTAATTTACAAAATCCTCGATCACCAAGCCCTCAATCCCGAAATCAATTTAGAGAATTTAGGAATCGAAGCACCCGAGAAAGTGGAATCTGCGAAAAAACCTCGCGCTACTGCTAAGTCGAAGGAAAAGCCGGCTGCCAAAACTGAGGAAAAGCAAACTGCGAAAGCAGAAGAGGCACCTGAAGTTAAAAAAGTAAGGCCTGTAGCTGCTCCCAAAACTTCAACTGAAAATGACGATAGCGTCAACGGTCGCCCTAAGCGTCAACGAGTTATACCCGTTCGAAATGAAGATGATACTGAAACCACTGCGGTCGTTTACCAGCCTCATTCAGTAAGCACTGAAAGAGTAAGGAAGCCACAGGCAGAATTTAAAACTCAGGAAGTTGCAGCTGAACCGATGCCTTCAATGAGTGGTTTTCAAACCGAAAGAATTTCCGAACCCAAACCAAGCTTTCAAAGAGAAAGTACAACGCCCCCGCCCGCAAGAGATTTCCCAATTCGCGAACGTCGTACTGGATCTACTCCTTTAGAACCTTCATACGATTTTGGCAATAAAATTATTGCAGAAGGAGTATTGGAAATTATGCCCGAAGGAATGGGTTTTTTACGCTCTTCCGATTATAATTACTTGCCTTCTCCCGACGATATTCAAGTAACACAAATTCAAATAAAACAATACGGTTTAAAACCCGGCGATACTGTGAACTGTGTGGTTCGCGCACCAAAAGAAGGTGAAAAATATTTTCCCTTAGTTCGTGTAGAGCAAATCAACGGATTGTCACCAGAAATTGTTCGTGACCGCGTTCCTTTCGATTTCTTGACTCCCCTATTCGCACATGAAAAACTGAATTTAATTTCAGGAATGTCGAACTACAGTACCCGCACCATGGATTTATTTACTCCTATTGGTAAAGGTCAACGTGGATTGATCGTTGCTCAACCGAAAACAGGTAAAACGGTTTTATTGAAGGAAGTAGCGAATGCTATTGCGATGAATCATCCAGAAGTTTACTTAATTATTTTATTAATTGATGAACGACCAGAAGAGGTAACTGATATGGCACGTAGCGTAAAAGCGGAAGTTGTATCCTCTACTTTTGATGAGCCAGCAGATCGTCACGTACGTATTGCAAATATTGTTTTAGAAAAAGCAAAACGTTTAGTTGAATGTGGACACGATGTATGCATTCTTTTGGATTCCATCACACGTTTAGCTCGTGCTTACAATACCGTTGCTCCTGCATCAGGTAAAGTATTATCGGGCGGTGTGGAAGCAAATGCATTGCAAAAGCCAAAGCGTTTCTTTGGTGCAGCTCGTAAAATTGAAAAAGGCGGATCATTAACTATACTTGCTACTGCACTTATTGATACAGGTTCTAAAATGGACGAAGTTATCTTCGAAGAATTTAAAGGAACAGGAAATATGGAATTGCAGTTGGATCGTAAATTATCGAACAAGCGAATTTATCCGGCTATTGATTTGGTAGCATCCAGTACACGTCGCGACGATTTATTACTCGACAGAGAAACCTTACAAAAGATGTGGATCCTTAGAAATCATTTAGCCGATATGAATCCGTTGGAAGCAATGGAGTTTATGCTCGACAGGATGAGAGGAACTAAGTCGAATGAAGAGTTTTTGATTTCGATGAATAATTGATGTTAGATGTTAGATGTTGGTTGTTAGATTTTAGAAATTGGATCAAAACATCTAAAGTCTAAAATCTAAAGTCTAAAATCTAAAGTCCAAACCATCGAAAGTTCCCGAGCTCATCAAGAGCAACACATCATTTTGAAAAGGGAAATTCTTCAAATACTTTTTTAATTCCGCAGAATCACTCATCACTAGTAAATCTTCGCGAGCGAATGCCTTCTTTACTTGATCATGGGTGATGGGTTCTAATTTTTTATGGGCAATGGTTTGAGGATTGTAATACACGATGGCAATATCGGCTTCGTTCATGGAATCTTTGTAGTGATCTAAAAATTCAGCATTCAACGATGAGAATGTATGCAATTCCATGCAAGCAATTACTTTTCGATTTTGAAATTGTTGCTTTACGGCTTTGGTGGTCGCCATTAATTTAGAGGGAGAATGTGCAAAATCTTTATACACTCTCACTTTGTCACTGTTTCCAATTAATTCCAACCGACGTGCAGCTCCCTTGAATGTTGAAATGGATTTGTAAAACAATTCATCTCCTACTCCTACTTGATTGCACATCAATCGGGCGCCTTCAAGGTTTAATAAATTATGGTCGCCAAATATTTCTAATGCTACGTTACCGAATTTCGTTTCTAGAATTGTAATGCCATTATCGATATGATGTGCAGGAATGGTATATGGGAAACGAGATTTTACATGAGCAGCTTTCTCACAAACTCCTCGTACTTCGCTATCGTCGTTGCAATATATTAATGCTCCTTCCGCTGGAATTTGATCAACATAAATTTGAAATTGCTCCACATAATTTTCGAAGGTGGGGAATACATTGATGTGATCCCAAGCAATACCACTCAGTAAGGCAACGTCGGCTTTGTAGAGATGAAATTTAGGTCGGCGATCGATTGGTGATGATAAATACTCATCGCCTTCTAACACGATGATAGGTGCTTCTTCGGTCAACTTCACCATGCGCTCGAATCCTGCCAACTGCGAGCCCACCATATAATCGAAGTCCAAACCTGCATCTTGAAGAACATGCAGCACCATGGCCGTGATGCTTGTCTTCCCATGACTCCCTCCGATCACCAATCGCTTTTTATTTTTCGACTGTTCGTATAAATACTCAGGATAGGAATACACTTTCACTCCCAATTCTTTTGCACGAAGTAATTCTGGATTCTCGGCCCGTGCATGCATTCCCAAAATCACAGCGTCTAAATCAGATGTTATCTTTTCAGGGAACCAACCCATTTCTGCTGGAAGGAGTCCAGCTTTTTGCAAACGCGAACGAGAAGGTTCGTTGATCTCGTCATCGGAACCTGTTATTTGATAATTTTTATGTTGTAATGCCAGCGCCATATTGTGCATCGCTGCGCCGCCAATGGCAATGAAGTGTACTTTCATGGTATTCAAAAATAGGAAAGTACGACAATGAATATTTTAAAGGGTAGTGAATTTAATAACATTCAAAAGTTAATGAGGGTTTTGATTTGGTCTAGATTCATTCACCCCTTAATCCATCTCACAAGAATTGATTAAATTTGGGCTTCACCTAAAGAAAATCGCTATGAAATTACATACTATCGACACTGGATTTTTTAAGTTGGATGGAGGCGCCATGTTTGGCGTAGTTCCGAAAACGATGTGGCAAAAATTAAATCCGCCCGACGAAAATAATATGTGTACATGGGCGATGCGTTGCTTGCTGATTGAAGATGGGAATAAATTAATTTTAATCGACAATGGGATCGGTGACAAACAAGATGAAAAATTCTTTGGCCATTATCATTTACATGGTGATGATACCTTAGAAAAATCATTGAAGGCACGTGGGTTTGGGATAGATGACATCACGGATGTATTCTTATCTCATCTCCACTTCGATCATTGCGGAGGAAGTGTACGTAGAACTACAGATGGCGAGGGATTTGAATCGAATTTCTCGAAAGCTACCTATTGGTCGAATGAGAACCATTGGAAATGGGCTACCGAACCCAATGCCCGAGAGAAAGCAAGCTTCTTGAAAGAAAATATTTTACCTATCCAAGAAAGCGGACAATTAAAATTTACCACCGACGGAGCCGAAGTATTTTCAAATGTAAAAGTAAAATACATGAACGGTCATACGGATGGAATGATGTTACCTCATATTCAGTACAAAGGAAGAACCATTGTGTTTGTGGCTGATCTACTCCCTTCAGCAGCTCATCTGCCCGTTCCATTTATCATGGCTTATGATACGCGTCCACTCATTAGCATGAACGAAAAGGCGGCATTTATTAAGGAAGCGCAAGAGAAAGATTATATTTTATTTTTTGAACACGACCCCCATCACGAATGTTGCGATTTAAAGATGACGGAGAAAGGCGTGCGACCTAATAACTTTTTCAAATTATCTGAAATAGTTTAAGCGAAGAAAACAGAACCATCAAACTCAATAACTGCAAAATAAAATTGAATTTTTTAGTTTGACACCATTGAATGATAACAATAATATAGGCATACAGAAAGATCATCTCACTTAATCCCACTTTCCATGTACTCACCGCTCCTGGAATATGCTGCATGTGCATCACTAAATAATTGGAGAACGACAACATACTTTGATTGAACAAAACAATGTATGGCAATACAAATGGTATCGATGTAAAAAGTAATTGTATGAGGCATGAGTAAATAGTGATGGTGGTAATTGGAATCACAATCAGATTAGCGAAAATGAAATAATTTGGAAATTGTCCGAAGTATAAGAGGGAAACGGGCAAGGTCATAATTTGTGCGGCAATGGAAACGCTCGACAACTCCCATACTTTAAACATCCACTTATTTTTTGGAATCCATATTTTTAAGATGGGACGTTGCAGCCAAATAATTCCTAACACCGCGAAAAAGGAAAGTTGCAAGCCGGGTTCATAAAGATTGAAAGGATTTACCATCAAAATAAAAAACAAGGATGCACCCAAGGCTCCTATTCCTTCATTCTTTTTATCCAACCATGTAGCCAACATATGAAAAGTACACATGGTTGCAGCACGCACTATCGAAGGTGCTGCACCTGCAATCATGGCATACGCCCATACCAGCAAAATCACAAGCGGATAATAGAGATGTTTTCCATATTTCGTTTTCAACAAAGGTTTGAGCAAGAATCCGAGTAAAAAATAAATAAGTCCAACATGCATTCCCGATACTGCTAACACATGCAAAGTTCCCGTTGCAGCATAAGCCGTGCTGAGCTCTTGATCGATGGGAATTTCGTCACCCACGATTAAGGCCACCGCAATGGCAGCTTCCTTGGTGTAATTAAATTGTTGCATTAATACCGAGGCCACCCATTTACGACATGCAATGGCTAATCCAAAAAGTGAAAACTCAGGTTCACCTACATTCACTTTTTCATAATATCGAACAAACATTCGATAAAAAACTTGACGGTGGTGACTCAAGGCTGTGTAAGACTTATCTTTTTCCAGCAAAATTTTCTCGGGTGTATCTGTAAAAATAATTTGATCGCCGTAAAGCAATGAGTCTCTATAATTCTTCTTCGACAAATACAATGTAATTTTTCCTGTAGCATTCTTCCAGTTGCTCCCGTTAAAAACAGCTTTTACTTCTGCCTTAAACTTGAAGGACTTTGGTTTTTCTTGTGCACCTGAAATCAGTTCCACTAAATATTTTTCTTTCTTTATTTCATGTTCAAAATGTGTATCCCAAGGTCGTTCTTTCGATAGAAGACATAATTCAAATCCTGCTAACAATAAAAATAACTGAAGACAAATTCCAAAAAAATGACGTTTGCTAAATGTCGTTTTCAATGTAATCCACATTCCAACAGCAAGAGGCAATAACAATATTAAAAATAGTTCATGGTAATTGTTTCTAGTAAAATATTCAGAAAAAAGCAATCCAATAATAAATGGAATCAAAAAACGAAGCACGGGCATTTTCTTGAATAAAGTCCAGCTGCTGCCGAAAATAATACCTCGTTTCGATGGGTTCATCTTCTGCAAAAATCAACAACTAAAAAAGCCTACTTGGTTTTAAACGAATACAAATGTTTAACTCTTGACAATATTGAAATCTAAGCAGTTAGGATAATAAGTAGCTCCATAAACTAAATAAATTTATCTCTCAAATTAAAATTATGGTTTTCATAACAATTTTCTTTAACCACAAAGGACACAGAGTTTTTCACAGAGGTCACTGAGAAAACTTCGATATAAATAAGTTTAAAGTTAGAATAATCAAATCCGTGAAAATCATAATAATCCGTGTCATCCGTGTTCCATTATAGATCTCTAAGAAAGTATTATCTCAAATTGCAAATTCAGGCATTGCTACTATCTTTACCAAATGAGTCTAACAATGATCTTTCTGGGAGCTACTGTAATAATGTCGCTCATTGCTTTCTCCAATGAAGAATTAAAAAGAAAGTGGATTTTAAATCCTTACTTAGTCCATCATCGCAAACAATGGTGGCGCATGCTCACCTCGGGATTCATCCACGCCGATTTCATGCATTTATTTTTTAACCTTTTTGCTTTTTACGGATTCGGAATGGCTGTAGAAAATTACTACAATGTTATTTTTGAAGAGAAAGGAATGCTCTACTTTATTGTTTTGTATTTGGGAGCTATTCTCGTTGCCAATGGTCCATCGTTGGCTAAAAACAAAGATAATCACTGGTACAATTCATTGGGAGCATCGGGCGGAGTTTCAGCCATCATTTTTGCAGCCATTATTTTTCAACCCTGGAGTAAAATTTATTTCTTTGGAATTATTGGAGTTCCAGGAATTATTTTAGGTCCGCTCTATTTATTGTTAGAGTACAAACTCTCAAAAAGCGAAAATGCAACGGGCATCAATCACGATGCGCATTTCTGGGGTGCTATTTTTGGTGTGCTATACACCATTGCTTTAAAGCCCGACTTAATCTTCTACTTCTACGATCAACTGATGAGCGGTTTCTAAGATGGAAAAAATGGCCAACGTCGTTTACAATGGAAAACTAATTCCAGAAACAGAATTAAATCTACTCATCCATAACAGGGGTTTTCTTTATGGAGATGGATTTTTTGAGTCGATGCGTTTTGAACATGGAAAAATACTTCGTTACGATTTGCATTACGATCGTTTGTTAGGAAACATCGAACTTTTACAGATGGATGCAAGTCATTTTCCCTCCTTGTCCGACTTAAACACAATGATTTTGGATTTGGTGGAGTCGAATCATATTTCCGAATTCAGCCGAGTGCGATTAAATATCTTTAGAGAAAGTATGGGAGCTTATACACCTGAAAACAATACTACATCTTACCTCATCACCTGCATTCCCTTAGATGGACCTTATGTTTTTCCAACCCAAGGGTTAAAAGCAGGGATTTACCAACAACAAACCAAAGCGGCAGGACCCTATTCCTGTTTAAAATCGCTCAGCAGTCAGTTCTACGTGATGGCCGGAATTTACTGCCGACAACATAAATGGGATGAGGTATTGGTGATGAATACTCAGGGAAATCTCATTGAAGCCTTAAGTAGCAATTTCTTCATTGTAAAAAACAATATACTCATCACGCCCCCACTTTCCGAAGGATGCATCAATGGTGTTTTTAGAATTTATTTTATGCAATTAGCCTCGCAGCATGGAATAGAATGTAAAGAAGAAAAAATTCATCCCAACGATGTTCTAGAAGCCGATGAAATTATTTTAACCAATGCCGTAAAAGGTGTACAATGGGTGGAGTTTTATGAAGAGCACGTTTATGGATGTGAGATGGGTAGGAAGCTATTTAATATGATTTGAAAATCTCGAACGAGTGGGTTACGAATTACGAATCAATACGAATCTCCGAATTTACGAATACACGAAGATAGAATTCTAGCACCTAAAATACTTACAGTTTAACCGCTAGGAACGCAAGGAAGGCGCTAGGGGCGCGGGGCAATCATAAAAAATCATAATCATCATAATAAATCAGTGTTCCATCCAGCATAGAAATGCTCTAAAACTTTAATGCACTACTAATCCTTTTCTGAAAGTTCCAACCACCGCATCGATTTCGCATCTAACTTCTTTTCCGTATCTTGAAAATCGATAGAGCATTTTTGAATTTCATCAACAGGAAGCGCAGTATTCATTTTGTTGAGGAGCATCTCCTTTTTCTTTTCTAAAAGCGCGATTTCTTGCTCGAGAGATTCCAGTTCTTTTTGCTCTTTGAAACTTAATTTTACTTTTTTCTTAGCGGGTGCCTCAACCACAGCTGCAGCTGGTAACGTAGGTTTGCGATCCGATTTTTTTAATGGCGTTTCTTCAATGATGCTACGGTACTCTGTATAGTTTCCGTGAATATCTTTTATTTCGCCATCTCCATCAAAAACGAAAACGTGATCTACTAATCGATCCATGAAGTAACGGTCGTGGGTTACCATTAATAGACAACCTTTGTATCCTTCTAAAAATTCTTCTAAAATATTTAAGGTGACAATGTCTAAATCGTTCGTGGGCTCATCCAGAATTAAGAAGTTTGGATTCTTAAGAAGGATGGTCATTAAATACAAGCGCTTCTTCTCGCCCCCACTCAACTTCGAAACATAAACATGTTGCTTGGCCCCTGTAAATAAGAAATGATTTAAGAACTGAGAAACACCAATATAGTTTCCATTTCCAGTTTCTACATACTCAGCAATGTCTTTTGCAACATCGATCACACGCTTATCCTCTGGCAAGTTCATGCCTTGCTGGGAATAATAACCAAACACTACGGTTTCACCCGTTTTCACTCTGCCTTTATCCGGTTTGGCAAGCTCCATAATCATGTTGAGCAAGGTAGATTTTCCGGCTCCATTGCGTCCAATGATTCCAATTTTCTCCCCTTTAATGAAGGTATAACTAAAATCTTTTAGCAAAACTTTTCCATCATAGCTTTTGCATACATTTTCCAACTCCAGAATTTTACTTCCGAGTCGATTCATCTGCATGGTCATTTGCAATTTATCTTCTGCTCGCTTTCCTTTAGCTACTTTTTCAGTATCGTAAAATGAATCTTGCCTCGATTTGGATTTCGTAGTTCGCGCTTTTGGTTGGCGACGCATCCACTCTAATTCCCGCTTATATAAATTTCGTGCTTTGTCGACTGTTGAGTTCGATTGCTCCTCACGCTCACCTTTCTTCTCCATGTAATACGCATAATTTCCGTTGTATGTATATACATTGCTATCATCTATTTCAACAATGACATTGCAAACATTGTCTAAAAAATATCGATCATGGGAAATTAAGATGATGGATTTATTCAATCGCTTGATGTATTGCTCTAACCATTCAATCATGTCAAGATCGAGATGATTGGTGGGCTCATCCAGTAATAATACATCGTGATCGTCGATGAGTAATCGAGCTAAAGCCATTCGCTTCTTTTGTCCGCCCGACATCAACTTAGTTTCTTTGTCGAGTTGATGAATTCCTAATTTACCCAATACTTCTGCTGCACGCGCTTCATAATCCCAGCCATTGAGTGAATCGATGGCATCCATGGCGATCTGCAATTTCCCAGAGTCAATTTCCTCTCCACTGTTGATAATCTGCTCATATTCACCAATGGCATGCAGTACAGGATGTCCAGGTTCAAAGATGCAATCCATCACCGAAGCCGTTGGCGGAAATTGTGGATCTTGCTCTAAATACCCAACTCGTAAATCCTTGCGAAAAGAAACAATGCCTTCATCGGCGACTTCTTTCCCTGCAATAATTTTCATCAGCGTGGTTTTTCCACTTCCATTGGCAGCAATGAGTGCCATTTTTTGTCCTTCCGATAAGGAAATATCAATTTTTGTAAATAATGGCTTCTCATTAAAGGCTTTCGATATCCCCTCAGCGGTAAATAAATTCATGGCGCAAAATTACGGTTTCTTTGGATGCTATTTGGGGTGTGAAGATGGATTTTTAGCATTGAAAACAAGGGGGTAATCAAAATAAGCAAGGTCGCAAGCAATGAATCCACTATTTTTACTGCATGCAAGTACGCGAAGCCCAACATTCTGAAATTCCCATTATCCATGCCCTTGCCCGAAAAATTTGGATAGATCATTACCCTTCTATCATTTCCATGGAGCAAATTGAATACATGCTTGAAAAGATGTATAGTGAAGCTGCCTTGCAGCAACAATTGACAGTTGGACATCGCTTTTTTATTTTATCGGATGAGAAAACTGATCTGGGCTATTTATCATTTAGTCAAACCGAAAAGGGAAATTACTTCTTGCATAAGTTTTACATCGACACCAAACATCACCGAAAAGGATTAGGGCATTTCTTTTTTGATACCGTTTTCAATGCCATTCATGATCTAAAAACAATTCGATTGACCGTGAATCGAACCAATCTGAAAGCCATCAACTTTTACTTCAAGAAAGGGTTTACCATTGAAGAAGTAAAGGATTTTGATATTGGGAATAATTATTTCATGAATGATTTTGCAATGCTCTTTAAAAAGTAATTTCAAATCCTATTATTGACTAATTTTACACCATGGCAGGCAATTCATTCGGACAAGCATTTCGCATCAGCACTTTTGGTGAATCTCACGGTGTTGGTATTGGTGTGGTGATTGATGGATGTCCTGCGGGATTAGAAATTGATTTGGAATTCATCCAAAGTGAATTAAACCGAAGACGTCCCGGACAAAGTGAAATCACATCTCCCCGCAACGAGGCCGATAAAGTAGAAATTCTCAGTGGTGTTTTTCAAAATAAAAGTACAGGTGCTCCAATTGCTTTATTCATAAAAAACTATGATCAACGTCCGGATGACTATGAACACATCAAAGAAAATTGGAGACCAGGTCATGCTGATTTTACATACGATCAGAAATACGGTTTTCGCGATCATCGTGGTGGCGGACGTTCCTCGGCACGTGAAACGGCTGCTCGCGTCATGGCGGGTGCTGTTGCAAAACTTTTGTTAGCACATCACGACATTCAAATTTCAGGGTATGTGAGTAGTGTCGCTGATATACACGTCACACTACCCTACACGCAACTCGATTTAGAAAAGACTGAAGCGAACATTGTGCGATGTCCAGAAAAAGAGACGGCCGATAAAATGATTACGCTCATTGAAAACATTAGAGATGCTGGTGATACCGTGGGCGGAGTGATTACCTGTGTGGCGAAAAAAGTTCCTTCTGGATTAGGCGAACCTGTTTTTAATAAACTGCAAGCTGATTTAGCTGCAGCCATGATGAGCATCAATGCAGCAAAAGGATTTGAAATTGGTAGTGGATTTGAAGGCACCAAACTGAAAGGAAGTGAATTCAACGATGCCTTTGCAGCTGAAATTGATCGCAAAGGTCACCCCAGGTTCAAAACCATCACCAACCATAGCGGAGGAGTACAAGGCGGGATCAGCAATGGAGCTGATTTAGTTTTTAACGTGGCTTTTAAGGCCGTATCTACCTTGATGAAAGCCCAACAAACCGTTGACAAAGAGGGCAAATCGGTCACACTAGAAGGAAAAGGCCGACACGATCCCTGCGTTTTGCCTCGTGCGGTTCCCATCGTGGAA
>JANOAX010000025.1:0-12449 GCA_031411335.1 Bacteroidota bacterium | reverse complement strand
GATGAACTATTTAATTTCAATTGACAATATGGAGCTACTTTTCGTATATCCTCTAACGTTAGTCCACCCAAACGATAAATAAATATTTCATCGTCTTCAAATCCAACAATGGTCGACTCCACTCCTACTCTACAGGGTCCTCCATCTAAAATATAAGGTATTTTACCTTGCAGTTGATCGTATACATGCTGAGCTGTGGTCGGACTAATATATCCAAAGGGATTTGCACTCGGTGCTGCTAAAGGAAAGTCTAATTGATTGAGTAATTCTAATGTTAAAAGATGAGCGGGTTGACGTAAACCCACCGTATCTAACCCCGAGCTTACCAAATCAGGAATATTGGACTTGCGAGGTAGAATTAAGGTTAACGGTCCTGGCCAAAATGACATCGCTAAATCATAAGCAATGCGAGGAATAGAATGTGCATAGTGATCCAAAACATCCACTTTTGGAATATGTACAATCAGCGGATCAAAAGAAGGTCTTTCTTTTACTTTAAAAATAGAATATACGGCAGTAGAATTTAATGCATTCGCTGCTAATCCATACACCGTTTCGGTTGGAATACTGACCAACTCTCCTGCTTCTAGCAAAGAAATTGCCTTATCTACTTGCCGCCCTATCTCCGTTGTCATTCGAACACAAAATTAAGATAAAAGCAACAAAGACAATTATCGGCAATATTCACCCTTATAAACAAGGTTATGTTCAGAAGAGTAGAAATAAATTAATAGAACAGAATACTTGTCTGAAACAAAATTCTTACCTTCGAGATAACGAAAATGAAAAACACAAAGGATTGAAACCCTTGTTTCCTCGTTACGTATACTTAATAAAATCAATCAAAAAATGTCCACTGAAACAAAATCTAATAGCGAAGTATCGCTACTGAAAGGCGGAGAATTTATCATTCGCAATACAGAACCTAATTCCGTTTTTACTCCTGAAGAATTTAACGAAGAACATCGCATGATGGCCGATATGGCTCATGAGTTCTTAGTACAAAATATTTATCCAAACCTTGATCGAATTGATGCTATGGAACCCGGCTTAATGGCTTCTATGGTGGACAAAGCAGGCGAATTAGGTTTGCTTGGCGTTTCCATTCCTGAACAATATGGAGGGTTTGGAAAAGATTTTTTAACAGGAATGCTCATGACGGAAGTATTGGGTGCAGGACATTCTTTCTCTGTAGCCATGGCTGCACATACGGGAATTGGAACACTACCCATATTGTATTTTGGAACAGAAGAACAAAAGGCAAAATACCTTCCAAAACTTTCTACTGGAGAATGGAAAGGATCGTATTGTTTAACAGAGCCAGGATCAGGATCTGATGCATTAGCTGCTAAAACAAAAGCTGTACTTTCTTCGGATGGAAAACATTACATCCTCAACGGACAAAAAATGTGGATTACGAATGCAGGTTTTGCAGATGTGTTCACCGTTTTCGCTCAAGTGGATGGCGATAAGTTCACTGGATTTATTGTTGAGAAAGATTATGCAGGTTTGTCATTGGGTGAAGAGGAACATAAAATGGGAATTAAAGGATCTTCTACTCGTCAAGTATTTTTTATGGATTGTAAAGTTCCCGTTGAAAATGTTTTAGGAGAAATTGGTAAAGGACATCTTATCGCATTCAATATTTTAAATATTGGAAGAGCGAAATTAGCAGCGGCCGCTTTAGGTGGATCAAAACAAATTTGTACGCAGTCGGTAGAATATGCAAATACCAGAGAACAATTTAAATTACCTATCTCCAAGTTTGGAGCTATCAAACATAAATTAGCGGAACAAGCCATTCGCATTTTTGCGATAGAATCTGCAATTTACCGAGTGAGTGGACTCATCGAAAATAAAGAAGAAGAAATGATGGCCGACGGGAAATCATTTGAAAGTGCGTTATTGGGTGCGGCGGAAGAATATGCGGTAGAGTGTGCTATTTTGAAAGTTGCAGGATCGGAAGTTTTGGATTTTGTAGTAGATGAAGGAGTACAAATTTATGGTGGTTACGGTTACTCCGCCGACTTCCCCATGGATCGTGCCTATCGCGACTCTCGCATCAACAGAATATTTGAAGGTACAAATGAAATTAATCGTTTGCTTGCTGTCGATATGATTTTAAAACGTGCGATGAAAGGAGAATTGGATTTAATGAGTCCTGCCACGGCGATTCAAAAAGAATTGATGGGCATTCCTGAATTTGGCAATGGCAATGATCAACTTTTTGATGAAGAAACCAAAGTAATTGCAAACATGAAAAAAGCAATTTTGATGGTTGCTGGAACTGCAGTTCAAAAATACATGATGACATTAGCTAAAGAGCAAGAACTTATCATGCGCATTGCAGATATGGCCATCGACACCTTTATGGCTGAATCTATTTTGTTAAGAACGCAAAAATTAGTCGCGACTAAAGGAGCGGAAGCATGTGCATTACAAATTGACATGACCAGTACTTATGTAAATGATGCGGTTGATCGATTAAATGTGAATGGTAAAAATGCAATTAATGCCATGTGTGAAGGTGATGAACAACGTATGTTGTTGATGGGTTTAAAACGTTTTAGTAAGATGGCACCCGTGAATACGGTGGCGACGAGAAGAAGAATTGCAAAAGCGATGATTGATGCGAATAAATACCCGTTTTGATAATTGGTGAATTGGTGAGTTAGTGGATTGGTGTATTAGTTTCTCGATGGTCATTTGATTTTAATAGATGGATTGATATATGGTAAAATCTCTATATTTCATTAAACAATTCATATGAAAAAAATAATTTTAAGTTTATTAATTGTTGCGGTTCCGATGATTGTAGCGGGGCAGAAAATTGAAGATGTTAAACCGGGTATGACGAAGGAAGATGTGTTAGAAATTGCAGGGAAGCCCGTGAATATTTTTTTTATTGGTATCCATAAAACCACAGCGGATTCATTGTTCTCCTATCAATACAACGAAAAGCAGTTTGTTTATTTTCTCGGAAATAAAGTAGAGGGTATTGATTTAGATATGGAGAAGACAAAATTACAAGTGGATAGTTTGATCAATAGAAAAAATGAGGATTAAATTCTGCTTGATATTTGTAGTGAAATAAATCAGCACTGCAATACTAAAAAGTTCTTGCAGTACTGATTAAATAACTTTAAAGGCCATCAATAATCTTGTTAAGCTCGTCTTCCGTCTTCCCAATTTTTTTTTGAATTTTACCTAGCATTTCATCTTTTTTACCTTCCGCATACGTCAAATCGTCGTCGGTAAGTTCAGCATACTTTTGCTTAAGTTTTCCTTTAATTACATTCCAATTTCCTTTGATTTCAGTGTTTTCCATGATTTATAGTTTTTAAGTGTGAATTAACTTATACATACAAATATAAAATCAAACATTGCCATCCGTGTTATATCATTCAGTTAAAATCTTACAACATTCACACCTACTTATTGAGCTGAAGATAAAATCTTAAATTAAAATCAATTTAAAACTAACATTTGCACGCTATTAATTAACGCCCTTTGAGCTTCCAGAAACGAGTATCTTTTTAGTTAAACTAGACTTGTAGTATTGCATAATTACAAATGAAACAATAACACCATATGCAATACCCTCAATGGCTACTCCTATAGCTGACGCCAATGGCGTGAGATAGGAGCTCATTAATGTAGAACCGCTTTTTATCTTAATTAATAAATCCGGGTCTATGTATGAAAAATACAAATAAAGAAAGAATGCGAATGGGATTAGACTGACCGTGGATGTAATAAATCCCAAACCCATTCCTGAGAGATATTCAATCTTATACCCGGGCCTTTTAAAGTAATTGAAAACATATATCAGACCTAAGATTAGAATCAAAAAATTTAAATATCTCAATTCTGAAATATGTCCTAAGTTTAATGCCTTCATCAATAAAAAAAATCCGATATACAAAGCGCAAATTACAAGCCCGACTTTAACCCCTAGCTGTTGTATTGATGTTTTAGCATTTTCCATAATAGTAGTTTTTAATTATTCCTAGATCATTTAAATGTTCATGAAGTGATCTCAACACTACGAAGGATTCACTTATCATATTGAAGGTATACTCGATGCCTTTTGACTTTCTAGTTTATCTTGAATGTATAAAGTTCTATCAATTTAAAGAAAGTATCATTACACAATTTAAAGAAAGAATTACATAATTCACATGTTAAATTTAAAGACAAGTATTATTAAATAAGAATATAATCGGGGACTATAATCTACAAAGAGAGAAGATTACAAATTTTAAACACAAGAGAACATTGAGTGCACAAGAGTTACTTATTTCTTTTTTGCTCCCTCTCCTTTGGAGAGGTCGCGATGCCTCGCGAGGGGAGATGCTTGAACTTAATTTGACTTGAATCTATTTTCAATCGAGCATTAACTTTTCACTGAAGGAAATTTTCTCGCAGGCGCAGAGGCGCAAAATTCCTCGCAAGAAACACAAAAGTTTAGAAAATACAAAATAACATTAGAGAAACACAAGAAGACATGAAGTACAAAAGAAATTTCAATTTAACTCTTTACTGGAATCTCTTTCAAAATTTCTAAGACAAACTTCCAATATTTTTGTACACTGGAAATTGAAACACGTTCGTCGGGGCTATGGGCTCCAAGGATGGTAGGGCCGAAAGAGATCATATCCATTCCAGGGTAATTTGCTCCTAAAATGCCACACTCCAATCCGGCGTGACAAGCAACTACTTTTGGTTTTGCATTAAATAATTTCTCATAGATCTCTTCCATCGTTTTTAAAATTGGAGAATGTACGTTGGGTGTCCAGCCGGGATAGCTTCCTGAAAAAACTACATCACACCCAGCCAATTCAAAAGCAGCGCGAAGTGCATTTGCCAAATCCATTTTTGATGATTCAACAGAGGATCGTGTTAAGCATCCAATCATCATTTCCCCATTTTCTATTAAAACACGTGCAACGTTATTGCTTGTTTCTACTAAATCGGGAATATCGGCGCTCATTCTATACACTCCATTATTCGCAGTGTAAATGGCATTGAGGATTCGAGTCTGATCGTCGGCTTTCATTCCTTTTTGGGGAGTGGCTACTGAAACCATGGTGATGATGAGTCCAGGCTCCATCGTAGTATATTCCGCTTTGATATCTTCTGAAAGTGCCGAAACTAAGGCTGCCATTTGTGATTCACTATCCTTGGCGATGGTTACCACCGCAACACTTTCTCGTGGAATAGCATTTCGAAGACTTCCACCATTGATGCTTGCTACTTTTGCATTCAACTCACGCGATATAGCGTACAAAATTCTATTCATCAGTTTATTCGCATTGCCTAAACCTTTATGAATATCCATACCGCTATGTCCGCCATTCAATCCACTAACGGTAAGCGTATACCCTATATGATCGGCAGGAATGTTTTCTTCCTGATAAGTTCGTTTTGCGGTGACATCGATTCCACCAGCACAACCAATATCAATTTCATCATCTTGCTCGGTATCGAGATTCAATAATATTTCTCCTTTCAAAATTCCACCTTTCAAATTAAGTGCGCCTGTCATCCCCGTTTCCTCATCGATGGTAAACAAAGCATCAATTGCAGGATGAGGAATATCATTACTTGCCAAAATCGCCATGATGGTTGCCACTCCAATTCCATTATCTGCACCCAAGGTTGTTCCTTTTGCTCGCACCCAATCACCATCAATAATCATCTTAATACCTTCCTTGTCAAAATCAAAAATGGTATCATTATTCTTTTGATGCACCATATCCAAATGGCTTTGCAGTACAATTGCTTTACGATTCTCCATACCTTTGGTAGCAGGCTTGCGAATAATCACATTTCGAATTTCGTCTTCAAAAGTTTCGAGTCCGAGTTGGGTTCCAAAGTCCTTCATGAATTGAATCACTCGTTCTTCCTTTTTAGAAGGTCGAGGCACGGCATTTAAGTCGACAAAATGGTTCCAAAGTGATTGAGGTTGTAATTGACGAATTTCGGATGACATAATTTTAGCGTTTACTACAAATATAAATTTATTAATCAAAGAAGTTTAAATTAATTCCAAAAATTACCCTTTCCTTTGATTTGCAAGGAATAATAATCAAGTTCATCAAAAAGAATCTTTACTTTCGCTTTAATAAAGAATTAGCAATGACGCAGCTCATCCGATCGAAATTCAGTGGGATTCTGGAAATAAATTATGTAGATGGGCAAAAGGTCCTTGACAGTAAAAATACGAGCTATAGTTACGGAAATTTACAGAAAGTATGGGAGTTAACCTTAGATCAAATCCCCTTTCGCGGTATTGAACGTATTTTAATTTTAGGAATGGGCGGTGGATCGTCTATCGAATTGCTCAGAGATAAATTTAAATTTACTGGGAAAATAGTTGCCGTAGAAATTGATCCTGTTATCATTGATATTGCTAGATATGAATTTAATATTATCCCGAACAAAGATTTAAAGATCGAGTGTATCGATGCGGCGGAATATGTCACCAAAAAAACACGAAAATTTGATTTAATCTTAGTCGATGTTTTTATTGATGATAAGATTCCGGGGAAATTACTTTCACGTGAATTTTGGAAACATCTTTCACAAAAAACGAATTTGGGTGGCAGAATTCTCTTTAATGCCTTTACCGATGTTGATAAAATAAAAAATGTAACCGAAGAATTGCAATTAAGCGGGCATGAAGTGAACTACATGAAAAAAATTAATGGAGCTAACTTGATCATTCATGCTGTGAGAAAATAAATCTCACAAATAATATTGGTAGATGTTTCAAATTATATTATTTTCGTTATTCCATCTATACCTATGACAGAAAAAACTATTTCACGCTTTGGGTGTCTGCTCGTATTTCTGGTGAGTCTAATGATCTCTCTAATGAATGCTAATTTTAGTGCATTAGGATTCGCCGACGCTGCTGAATTTGCATTGGTGAATGAGTTGACGGGAATTGCGCATGCACCTGGATTTCCAGCTTATATACTTTTAAGTAAAGTTTTCACAACGGTGTTTTCGGTTTTCGGATTAGCACATATTCCAAGTCTGGTTGTATTTAGTAGTTTATGCATGAGCTTAGCATCGGTACTTCTATTTTTAAGTGTAACTATCTTGCTAAAAAACACTTATTCCCAACTTAACAACAACACTATATACCTCATTGCAATTTGCGCCTCGTTAGCACCTGTAACCGGAACTACGTTGTGGCATTGGTCGCATTCTGTAGAGGTTTATAGTTTACAAGTTTTAAGTATTGGACTTATCTTTTATGGACTTCTCCGACGAGAAACAGGAGACCACAAGGTCGGAACTTATCTACCTGCTCTTGGGTTAGGAATCGGTTTAGCCAACCATCACTTAACCATCATTCTATTCATTCCCATCATGATTCTGCTTTGGCCACAAGGATGGTTGGTGAATAAAATCAACTCCAAGAAAAAAACTGAAAAAGAAAAAATCAACTGGAATGAACTTTTTGGAAAAGATTCTAAAATGCTACTCCTCATTTCGGGTGGTATTTTTATTTTATTTTATGGATGGATGTATGTTCGCGCATCGGCAGAGTTACCCTTTGCATTTGGAAGTCCGAACACTTTCGATCGATTAATATATCATCTTTCAGGAGGAGCATGGATTAAAAATACGCAAGCTGAGGTGAAAGGAATTGTAGGTATGCGTCTCCCCTACTTCTTTAGAATTAGCTTCGAACAATTTTTCATTTTCCTTATTTTTATTTTGATGGGCATTATCTATTTAATTTCTGCCAAGAAGCATCGTTTGTGGTTTGGAATCACATTTTACTATCTATTCCTACTTATTTATCAATTGAGAATTGATCAAACTGCCGATACTGATGCTTATTTATGTACACCCTTTTATCTGATGGGTTTTTTCGCTGCTTTAGGGATGGCTCGACTGAGTACATGGCATCCTCAAGCGAGAATAATTCTTCCAATACTTTTGTTGATACAGGTGGGTGTTAATTATCCGAAAACATCGCTTACGACCTTCGACCTAAGCACATCACTCATGAAAGATCTCGACAACTCCATCGAGAAAGGGAGTGTTGTTTTAATTGCCGACTGGACCAATATCATTAATTACAACTACGCTCGCATTAAAACAGGATTTCGAAAAGATCTTTGTGTGTTAAATTACGATTTAAAATTTACACACTATGATTTATTCCGAAGAAATAATCCAGAAGTTTATGCTGCTGTAAAACCGGCTTACGATCGTTACATTTCACTATTAGAAAAATACCATCCTGAAGAAATATACAATACAGGTTGCACACTCGATCAACCCGATTTGTTGCAAGCTTTTTTACAAGTAGTAAAAGAACTGCAACAGTACTGCGCGAAGAACAACTTAGCATTTGTTGCGGATCCCAAAGCCTATGTTTTTTTAAGTCAACAAAATGTGTTTCCCACAGCACATATCAGTGGAAGCTACGTTTCTAGCAGAGCAGGAATTGGTAATGATGAATTCTTACAATTCAATCACAACTGGCTACAAAATTATCATGCTCACTGGGATCCATCGGCGTCTGATAAACTTGTGGATTTAGAAGCTGCATTTGATTTTCAAAGAGGAAATTGGAAACAATTGGGTGATACGAAAAGAGAAGGCTTGGCTGAAAATAATTATCGAATTATAAAACGTCAACAAAACCAAATGAAAAAGAAGATGAAATTCCTTTTTCGCCGCTCCTCATGAAAATCCTGCTGAAATCATTAAAAATATTTTCATACTTAGTGCTACTTTTTATCATTGGATACTCCATATTCAATTTTCAACTTGTCTGTTATGGTATTGCGCAATTAAAAGGTCAGGTGAAAATTCTTTACTACGCAGAGCCCATCGAAACAAAACTCAATGATCCTCATTTTCCAGATAGTTTAAAAGCTAAACTTCGAATCATTCATGAAATAAAAAAGTTCGCTGACGATTCGCTCGGATTAATCGTTTCTGAAAACTACACCAAGGTATACGATCAAAAAGGAAAACCTGTTTTGTGGGTGATCACAGCATGCAGCCCTTTTTCCATGCAAGACTATGAATGGAATTTTCCATTTCTTGGTAATGTATCGTACAAAGGATTTTTTGAGAAAGAGCGAGGACAGCCCGAATTAAAAAAAATAGAAGACCTAGGATACGATGTAGAATATCGACCTACCGCAGCTTGGAGTACATTAGGCTGGTTTGAAGATCCCATTTTAAGTAATATGCTTAGAAGAAGTGAAGGACAGTTAGCAGAACTCATCATCCATGAACTAACGCATACTACACTCTATTTACCCGGCAGTGTAGATTACAATGAAAACTTCGCTACTTATGTAGGCGAGCAAGGAGCCATTCAATTTTTAAAACACAAATATGGGACTAACGGACTCCCCTATACGAACTACATTCAATTTCAAAGTGATGAAAAAATGTATGGAGATTATATGATCCAAGCAGTGCATTCATTGGACAGTTTATATCTCCACTTTCCTGCCCATCTCCATCGTATAGACAAATTACATCTTAAGTATAAAAAAATCGCCCAAATTATGGCGGGAATTAATCAATTACCCTTATACCATCCGCAGCGATATCGATTTGACTTTACCCAAGACTCATTACCAAATAATACGTTTTTCATGTCCTTTTATCGCTATAGAAATCAGCAAGATGAATTCAATCTTACCCCCATTTTAAAAGCACATGACTTATATCAATTTATTATTGAACAGAAAAAGACCGCAACTCGCTGAGCAACAGTACAAAAATATCAAAAATTAAAAAATATATCCTTAATAAATAGTCAATGCTATTTGCTTTTTATCTAATTTCGTCACCCAAAACCTAATACATGGCCGTTACAAAGATTTCAAAAAAGACGAAGGCTGACGCAGCCCATCCATTATTGATTCACGACAATTCAAATCCTTTCAATTCCATGATGCAGCGCCTCGATCAGGCTGCAAAAATCATGAATTTAGAAGACGATGTATACCAAGTCGTAAAAGTTCCATCTCGAATAATTGAAGTGAGCCTTCCCATTAAAATGGATAATGGCCGCGTGAAAGTATTTGGAGGATATCGTGTAATTCATTCTACTGCACTCGGACCATCGAAAGGTGGAATTCGGTATCATCCTCAAGTGGACGAGCATGAAGTAAAAGCTTTAGCCGCTTGGATGACTTTTAAATGTGCCATTGCAGAAATTCCTTATGGAGGAGCGAAAGGCGGTATCACTTGTGATCCAAAAACGATGAGTGTTGGTGAGTTGGAGCGTTTAACTCGCGCGTACACTGTGGCCATGTCTGACATTTTTGGAGTTGACAAAGACATTCCTGCTCCAGACGTAAACACAAGCAGTCGCGAGATGGCTTGGTTGATGGATGAATACAGTAAAGTAAATGGTAGTTTCACTCCAGGTGTTGTTACTGGCAAACCACTTTTATTAGGCGGATCACAAGGTCGTGTTGAAGCAACAGGAAGAGGCGTTTGTACTGCTGCATTGCAGGCGATGAAAAAAATGAAAATGAATCCCAAGAAAACCAGAGCCGTTGTTCAAGGTTTTGGCAACGTTGGATCCATTTCAGCAAAACATTTTGAAGCCAACGGAATTACTGTCGTAGGAATTTCTGATCACACGGGAGCATTTTACAATCCGAAAGGAATCAACATCCAAAAAGCAATATCGCATTGTGAAAAAAACAATGGTACGTTGAAAGGATTTAAAGATGCAAAAGAAATTGGTCACTCTGAACTTTTGGAATTAGATACAGAAATTTTAGCACCTTGTGCATTAGAAAACCAAATTACTTCTAAAAATGCATCAAGAATAAAAGCTAAACTTATTGTTGAAGGTGCCAATGGCCCTACAAGTGCCGATGCAGATGACATCTTAAATAAAAAAGGTGTAATCATCATTCCAGATATTCTTGCCAATGGTGGTGGTGTAACGGTTTCTTACTTCGAGTGGGTACAGAATCGTACTGGATACTATCATAGCGAAGAAGAAGTAAATAAGCGTGCCGACAAATGGATGATCAATGCATTTAACAATGTTTGGGCAGTAGCTGTAGAGAATAAAGTACCTATGCGTTTGGGAGCTTATGTCCATGCACTCACCATTGTAGCAAAAGCTATTCGCGCTCGCGGTAGTTATTAATAAACTGCTTCGTTCGTTACATAATGATTTTATGTCGCACAAACTTCGCAGCACACAGTAAAAACAAATTATCTACGCAGAGATAGAGACTAAAACACCTCTTTATCTCTGCGTACATGTTTAAACAAAATCTCCAATGACACTACATAAAGAAGGATTTAATAGCATACTATTAACGATTATATTATTAGGATTGCTGAATGGAGGATTTCATTATTTCTTTCCGGAACAAGATCTTCTTCTAGGATTTATTGGTGTATTAAGTTTAGTATTTCTTTATTTGATTTTACAATTTTTCCGCTCACCAAAACGCGATCAAAGCATTGGTGATCGTTTGGTAATTGCTCCATGTGATGGTAAAGTAGTGGTGATTGAACAAACAACAGAGACAGAATTTTACAAAGACAAACGCATTCAAGTTTCAATTTTTATGTCGCCATTGAATGTGCATATTAATTGGTATCCCATTTCTGGCATTGTAAAATATTTACGTTATCACGAAGGTAAATTTTTAGTAGCCTGGCATCCGAAAGCAAGTACTGAAAATGAAAGGACTACTATGGTAATAGAAAAAGCAGGTTTCTCTGTGTTAGTACGACAAATTGCAGGTGCAGTAGCAAAACGGATTGTGTATTACCCGCATGAAAATGACAAGGTAAAACAAGGATCGGAATTAGGCTTTATTAAATTTGGGTCGCGTGTGGATTTGTATTTACCATTGGATGCTAAAATCAATGTAGAAATTGGGCAGAAAACGAAGGGTGGAGTGACGGTAATCGCGGAATATTAATTCAGAATTCAGAATTAATGAAATCGTTTTCAATGTTGAACACTCTATCGAGTCTGAATTAATCATAGCGCGAGCAATTCAGAATTCAGAATTAATGAAATCGTTTTCAATGTTGAACACTCTATCGAGTCTGAATTACTCATTGCGCAAGCAATTCTGAATTAATCATAGCGTTAGCAATTATGAATTCTTAATTATTCATAGCGCAAGCAATTCTGAATTCTGAATTCTGAATTCTTAATTATTCATAGCGCAAGCAATTCTGAATTCTTAATTCTGAATTCTCAATTATTCATAGCGCAAGCAATTCTGAATTCTTAATTCTGAATTCTTAATTATTCATAGCGCAAGCAATTCTGAATTCTTAATTCTGATCGCGAAGCCTCGCGACTGAATTAACGAAGTCCCCAATAGCGATACAAAATATTCATTACCGAGCGATGAAAAATGTTGTTGTCGGGCATTTTTCCTTCCACGTAGGCTTTTTGGAGATGG
>JANOAX010000024.1:0-6399 GCA_031411335.1 Bacteroidota bacterium | reverse complement strand
GCCGTAGTGCCATTATAACTTCGCACTCTCCAATAGTACCGTGTATTGGGATTTAATGCAGGAATTTGTTGCGAAGTATTTGTTAATCCCGATTGATTAAAGACAGTACTTGCACCGCTAAAAGATATGGTGGTTGCTACTTGTAATTGATAGTTATTTGCATTAGCAATGGGTAACCAGTTAAACACAGGATTTAAGAATGTGTTTGTAGCAGAATCAACAGGTGTAACTAAAGTCACTGCACCGGTAAGTGTGGTAAATTTCCAAACGTTTGAATAGATACTTTCGTGTCCTCCATTTGTTGATTTTACTCTCCAAAAATAAGTAGCAGAACCAGGAAGTGTAGTCGCACTCACTGAATTCGTTCCTGCTGTTTTTTCAAGCGTGATCGTGTTAAATAAAGAATCGGTAGAAAACTGAATGGTGTACATCACTGCAGTGGGCACTGCTGTCCAACTAAAAAATTGAGAATTGCTTACGTTCACTGAATTATCCGCGGGAGCAACTAAAGATGGCGCTGCAGGAACCGTATCATTCACTCCAATATAAGTAACAAACATGGAAATTTTTTGAAGTGGGATATCGTTAGCATCGCGAGGAGAAAGAACGATGGTATCTACTACCGACATCCCTGTTGTCACTTTTCCGTACACGGTATAATTTCCATCTAAAAAAGTGGCAGGAGCTACACAAATATAAAATTGAGAGCTCGCACTATTTGGATCCGTATCTCTTGCCGCTCCCAATATTCCACGCAAATGACGCACGGTATTGAATTCAGCATTTACAGTGGGCTGCCAAGGTTGGCCTTGTCCCCAAGTGCTCATAGGTCCACTGATGGTATTAGGGTCTCCACCCTGAATCACAAAACCTGGAACGACACGATGAAAAGCGGTGCTATCAAAAAATTGTGTGCCAACTAAACTATCGAACATTTGTACATGATTGGGAGCAATGAGCGGGAAAAGTTCGACCGTAAAAGTTCCTAGTATAGCGGTATCGCGATAAGTTACAATTTGATAAATAGGCTTATCGATTCCTTGAGCTGACAAATCACATGCTGATAAGCAAAAGAGTAGACAGAGAGAGAGTAAGAGTTTTTTCATGTTCTAAAAGTACTAAAATTTGAATTAAGGTCAAGATGAGAAACAACTTTTTCACCTTATCGCTTGATTTCATACATTTTACTTGGTAAGCCAGCTCCTTATTTCTACCCAATATTATTAAGAATAAATGCTAAAATCAAGTATAATTCGATGTGATTACCATCCTATTTGTGGAAAAAGCTAATTCAGATTCCTCTAGAACTTTTTTTCTTCTGGAACGTACAAGTACGATCTAATTTAACAAAATGAAAAAATTTACTCAAATCATTATCAGCGTACTATTGTTGCTTCATGTTTCAAATGGTGCACATGCACAATTGGTTTATCCGGGGACTGTGGATACACTTACCGGTGTAGAAATGGTGTTTGATTTTTCGGCACAAGGCATTGCTAACGATTATCCGGATGCGGCTGCTCGTGCATTTCGTGATGCTCGTGGGCAAATTCAGATGATTGCAAGCCATTATGACTGCTATCGATTAAAAGGATCCGACTTCACAACACTAACGCGTGATTATGCTAACGGTCCTGTATATACGTCAGCTTTGAATGCAACTTATTCTAACTTCAATCAAAATTTATGGATTGCAGCTCCATATACCACTGACGGAGTAAATATACATTCGTTAGTGCATGCAGAGTTTAACGGACCTACCACAGCGAACTGGCACAATGCAATTACTTATGCTTCTTCAAACGATACTGGAAAAACATATAATCAAGTTGCTTCGCCCAATCATTTGGTGTGGGCATTGCCTTATACTTATTTAGCGGGAAGTGGTCCTTGCGGATATTTCGGGCCGAGTAATATTGTTTTAAATCCAGCAGATGGATATTATTATTGTTTAATTGGTCTTCAAGATCGCGGCATACAATTAACGGGAACCGGATTAATTCGTACGAATAATTTATCAGATCCGCTCAGTTGGAGAGGATGGGATGGAACGGGGTTTAATGCAACCCTTGGAAATCCGTATGCTCCTGGATTCACAGGTCCTACAGGACATACATTAGCGCCTTTGAATGATTTGAATGATAACATTGGAACGATGAGTGAGAGTTTAACTTTCAACACCTACTTTAATAAATGGATGTTGGTTGGTTCCTCTCAACAAACTATCAATGGATCCACTGTGTATGGATTTTTCTATTCCTTATCTGATGATTTAATTCATTGGTCATTTCGTAAACTCATCAAGCAAATGCCTATTAGCTGGTCACAAAGCAGCTATCCAAAAGTGTTGTATCCATCTATCATTGATCCAACGGATACATCTAGAAACTTCACTTACAGTGGCCAGGATGTTTACATGTATTACACCAAAATGAATAGTAATACAGATCGTGATTTAGTAAGAATGAAAATTCGATTTAACAAAGAAACCATCACACCGACATTCACTATTAATTCCACTACAGAAAATACAACCACTGCTTTAGATGCAAACTATGGTGACGGAAGTGCGATTTCTCGCGTGGCTGGGAATACAACCGTTACATTACGATCTGTGATTCTGGAATCAAACGCCAGACCTCCGTATTATAATGATAGTGTATTTACAGTCAACTTTAATATTCCCGGAGCCAGTGCGCAAACGATTTCACTCAGCGCAAACTTACCAGAAATTAAATATCCGATTTTGTTTAATGGATTTTCACAACCAGGTTCAACTACCAAT
Source organism: Bacteroidota bacterium (assembly GCA_031411335.1). Taxonomy (GTDB): domain Bacteria; phylum Bacteroidota; class Bacteroidia; order AKYH767-A; family OLB10; genus JAJTFW01. The sequence goes on along the minus strand of JANOAX010000024.1, from coordinate 3,614 downwards.
ACAGCTTCATTTGGTGATCAAGTAAATTCCACGGTCATGATGAATATTAATTGCAACAACAAGAGTGGATTTTTAGTCAATGGAATAAATACAACATTACAAGGCCTTGCCATTTATAATGCATCCAATGCAGCCATTAATATTTATGATGGAAGTGCCAATCAAGTAAAAGGATGCTTTCTTGGAATGACGAGTACGGGAATTCGAAATGCAACTTATCCCGAACTGAACATAGAAGGTATTGACATTGGAGGAAGTGGTACAGACGCCTCACCCAATAACATCATTGGCGGCACTACGAATGCAGACCGAAATGTAATTGCCGGCGGAATTATTATTCATGGAAATGCAAGTACTGGAAATAAAATTTACGGGAATTATATTGGAACCGACATTACAGGCGATACGGCCATCGATAGAAATTCTGCGGGAATTCAACTATATGATAGTGCATCGTACAACGAAATTGGAGGTGTAAATGCAAACATGGGAAACTTAATTTCTGGTAATGATGATTATGGCATTGTCATGTATGGAACTCAAACTTCTTATAATTCTGTGCTTAATAATTACATTGGCGTAAAATCTGATTTGCAAACTGCACTCGACAATGGTTTATATTCCATCCGGATTTATTCGGGTGCACATCACAATCAAATTGGTTCATCTGCTGCAAGCAATGTAATTGGACCTGCAGCTACGGCACTCATTATAATTGATGATAGTCCATACAATACCGTTCAAAACAATTTCATTGGTACCGATGCTACATTAACTTCCGACTTAGGAATAAATGATGCAGCAATTGTCATTGATGGTACTCCATCAAATTACAATACCATTGGTGGTACAGGTATTAACGAAAGAAACATAATTGCGAATAGTTTAGCGGGTATTATTACCACTAATGGTGGATATAGCAATCGTTTCTTAAGCAATCGCTATATTAATATAACTGAAATGGCCATTGACTTAAAAGGCGATGGCGTTAGCAACAACGACAATTTAGATCCGGATCCAACGACAGGAGCCGCTAATAATTATTTACAAAATTTTCCTGAGATGTTTGATGCCGACAGTGTAGCTGGTGGAGTTCGAGTTTGTGGAGAATTAAATAGTAATATCAATGAAACCTTTATTTTACAGATTTACAAAAGTGAAAATCAAACTGCCTCTACATTTGGAGCTGGTGAAGAATTGATTGGTACTATGAATGTAACGACGGCTAGCAATGGCATCGTACAATTTTCTACCATCATAAATACGCCCGTTAACAGCGGAGAATATATTTCCATTTCTGCAACAGATAGCAGTGGCAACACTTCGGAGGTAGGCGAAAATTGGATGATTGGAAACGGAAGTAATTTAAATCCAACTTTTATATGGCTTAGCGCAACATCGATTCCTGAAAACTCTGCAATGGGAACAGTGATTGGGACCTTTACAGGACAAGATCCTGATTTATGCGACACACATACATTTGCATTGGCAAGCGGATCGCAATCACAAGGAAATAGTTCGTTTCAAATTGTAGGAAATGAATTACGAGTCAATGGAAGTTACAATTTCGAAATTCAAAACAATTATAATTTACGTGTGCGTTGTACGGATCAAAGTGGAGGCTATTATGAAAAAACTTGGCCTATTACTATTTCGAATGTCAATGAAGCGCCTACTAGTCTCAACTTAACAGGAAATACCGTTTCAGAAAATCAACCCATCGGAACTAATGTAGGATTATTCTCTTCGGTAGATCCAGATGCAGGGGCGACTACATTTACCTACTCTTTGGTACCCGGTACTAATAGCCAACACAATTCTTCTTTTAGCATTGTTAATAATCAACTCAAAACGGCAGCCATATTAGATGCTGATACAACACCGCAATTATTTATTAGAGTTAGAACCACAGATGCTGGTGGATTGTATTATGAGAATATGTTTACCATTGGAGTAACCGGAATTAATGAGCCACCCACCGGAGTAACGGTAAGTTCAAATTCGATTCCTGAAAATCTACCTTCCAATTCAACCGTCGCCGTTCTTGATGCTGTAGATCCTGATGTAAACGACACGCACATATTTACATTGGTGAGTGGAACAGGAAGTACGAATAATAATTTGTTTACCGTACAAGGTTCCAATCTGCGTGCAAGCGCTCCTTTCGATTTTGAAACTGCTACTCCATTATCCATTCGTGTTCGTACAGTTGATCCACAAGGTTTAGCTTATGAGGAAGTAATTGTACTGACTGTAAGTAATGTGAATGAAACGCCAACGAATTTATCATTGGCTACAAGTAGCACAAACGAAAATCAAACCATTGGAACAATGGTTTCTACTCTTTCAACTTCTGACATAGACGCAGGTGATACACATGTTTATAGTTTGGTGAATGGCACAGGAAGTACCAACAACAGTTCCTTTACAATTTCCAATGGACAACTCCTCACTGCTGCTGTTTTAGATTTTGAAACGACTCCAACCATGAGTATTCGAATCCGAACTACAGACGCAGGTGGATTAAGTTATGAAAAAACACAAACGATCACCTTGCAAAATACGAATGATGCGCCAACTGCCATCACGCTTTCTGCAAATGCGATCAATGAGAATCAAGCATCGGGAACAACCATTGGAGTCATTTCTAATACAGATCAAGATGTTGTTGACTCGCATACTTATACACTGGTGGCAGGTTCAGGTGATACACACAACGCATTGTTTACAATAAATGCAACACAACTGTTGAGTGCATCCAATTTCGATTTCGAAACGCAGCCAAACTTATCGATCCGTTTACGAGTTACCGATAGTCAGGGAGCGATGTATGAATCAATAAAAAGCATTCAAGTGAATAACATCAACGAAACTCCGCTAACCATGAGTATTAATCATGATACCATTAGTGAAAATTTATCAGCTGGAACATTGGTTGCAAACTTAACAGCGACAGATACGGATGCTAGCGACACACATAACTATCAATTTACTACAGGACCCGGAAGTACAGACAATGGGTCGTTCACAATTTCAGGAAGTACATTACTAACCGCACAGCCTTTCGATTTCGAGACTCAATCAATATATTCAATTCGAATCCGAGCAATCGATGCAGGTGGATTGAGTATTGACAGTGCCTATAGCATAAGCATTATTGATGTCAACGAATCTGTTTCATCTATACTTGAAGCAAATACAAGTGTTGGATTTGAAATAGCACCCAATCCGGCACAAGAGAATGTGTCGATTCGTTCTACAACAAAAATGGAAGTGATTCAAATTTACAATGGATTAGGAGAATTAGTGTATGATGAAAAAGTAAATGAAGCACATCAAACAAACATCTTATGCAAAAATTATGCACGCGGAATGTATACAATCTTGATCATTGATTCGAACAACAATCAATATTTTAGGAAAATGGTGTTGAATTAATTTTATCATGCAAAATCAATGCAATGACAACATAGGGGCGTAGCCCTGACATCGTCATAGAAAAACAATTGGAAAAATAATTAGGGGCGCAGTCCTGACATCGTCATAGAAAAACAATTGGAAAAATAATTCAACACCATTTTCCTAAAATATTGATTGTTGTTCGAATCAATGAT
>JANOAX010000023.1:0-5272 GCA_031411335.1 Bacteroidota bacterium | reverse complement strand
TAACGTAAAGAACCTTCGTCGAAATAATAACGCATGTCAATTCCATCATAAACATTATTTAGAACCGCTTCCTTAAATAGTCCTACATAACTTGCATGCTTGCTGGCATCGTTGCCAATTAAATAATTGTAATAGCCACTTAGCTTTTGTTTTCCTTGTGTTTTTACCTCTGCATTATTTCCAATGAGAGAATAAGCTACTCTATGTCCCCATTGTTTGTAATCTTTTTGTTCAAATTTGTCGACTAAAGGAGATGTGTTTTCATCTATTTCCGAGGGATTTATTTCTTCTGTTTTGTAAAACTCAAACAACATTCCTTTTTTAGTGATCCAAGTGTTTAGTCCACCTAGTTGTGCTAAGTAAAGTACTTCACTCGGCCACTGTCCTTTGTTCTCTATGAAAAAATGTTTGTCCGTTTTGGAAAGTGTTTGTTGAGCATCTAAATTGTTTTCGGTTCTTTGAGCATGAAGCTTACTAAATCCAAATAATAAAAGGGAAAGAAAGAGAAGTTGATTTTTCATAGTGGATATTTTAAAATCATTAAAATAAATTATTTTTCATATAGTTTGCAAAACAAATTTATAGAAAGGAATCTTTATAACCTGAGTTATATTGAAAATAAGAAGACACTTGATTCCAATATTTAGCACTTAAATAATATCCTTAATTAAGATTTTAAATAGATAGAAGATTAAAAACGGTGTGTTTTATTAAATAGAGATTAAAATAGCTTTATTTGTAAATCATTCTATTTCAATTAAATATAGATGAATCAATTTTAACTTCAACCCATTCCCAATTTTGGAATCAGGATTTTATTAACTATTTTGCAGGAAAGGTGGGGAATACAATTAGCCCTGAAAATGATTAATACTTGATCTTTAATAGCTTCAAGAGAAATCATTTACTTTTTCATGGGTCAAATGTTGATAAAGGAGGTCAAACTGCTGGATTTTATCAACCCCCTTGAAATAACTTTGAAATCGACGGTTGAATTTTCCGAATTTTGCACCCGTATTTGTAAAAGACAATAGAGAACTAAGAAATGGCGAAGAAGCAAGCAACATTAGATCACAATTACACAGAGGATAGTATTCAGTCGCTCGATTGGAAGGAACATATTCGGCTGCGTCCCGGTATGTATATCGGCAAGCTAGGTGATGGGTCGGCGAAGGATGATGGTATTTACGTGCTGATTAAGGAAGTTATCGATAATTGTATCGATGAATATGTGATGGGTTATGGAAAAACGATCGAGATTGAAGTGCGCGATGGTAAGGTAAGAGTGCGCGATTACGGTCGTGGAATTCCACTGGGTAAAGTAGTGGAATGTGTGAGTAAAATTAATACCGGTGGTAAATACGATAGTCAGGCGTTTCAAAAATCAGTTGGATTGAATGGAGTAGGAACGAAAGCCGTAAATGCACTGTCTAGTTATTTCCGAGTGCAAAGTATTCGAAATGGTAAAACAACATGGGCTGAATTTGAACGTGGTGTACTATCTAAGGAAAAAAATAATCAGAATACAGATTTAGATGATGGTACGGAAGTAACTTTCCAGCCCGATGGAGATATCTTTTTGGATTATGAATTCCGCTTGGATTTCATTGAGCCGATGATCAGAAACTATACCTACCTGAACGTAGGCTTGAAGATGATCGTGAATGGAAAGGAATTCATGAGTGAGAATGGATTGCTCGATTTGTTGAATGCGAATATCAGTGATGAAGCATTGTACAATGTCATTCACATTAAAGGCGATGATATTGAAGTTGCATTTACGCATACCACCACATATGGAGAAGATTATTATAGTTTCGTGAATGGTCAGCACACTACACAAGGTGGAACACATCTTGCCGCATTCCGTGAAGCCATCGTAAAAACGGCACGCGATTTTTATGGAAAGGATTTTGATCCGAGTGACGTGCGTACTTCCATCACCGCAGCCGTCAGCATCCGCATTCAAGAACCCGTTTTTGAATCGCAAACAAAAACAAAATTAGGTTCTCAAAATACATATCCCGGTGGACCTTCTCTTCGTAACTGGATCAATGAATTTGTATCAAAATATTTAGATAACTTTTTACATAAGAATCCAGAAACGGCAGAAGCTTGGAAGAAAAAAATCTTGCAGAGTGAAAGAGAGAGAAAGGAAATTGCTGGAATAAAAAAGTTAGCGAACGAACGTGCGAAGAAAGCAAATCTGCACAATAAAAAATTACGCGATTGCCGAGTGCATTTTCCGGATTTAAAAAATCCACAACGATTGGATTCTACTTTGTTCATTACCGAGGGAGATTCTGCATCCGGATCCATCACCATCGCGCGCGATGTAAATACACAAGCGGTATTTAGTTTGAAGGGAAAGCCTTTGAATTGTTTTGGACTGACTAAGAAAATCGTTTATGAAAACGAAGAATTTAATCTCGTGCAAAATGCATTGGACATTGAAGATTCAATCGAAAACCTGCGTTACAATAGAATCGTAATCGCTACCGATGCCGATGTGGATGGAATGCATATTCGTTTGTTGTTGTTGACTTTCTTCTTACAGTTCTTCCCCGATTTGGTAAAGAATGGTCACGTGTATATTTTGCAAACACCATTGTTCCGTGTGCGAAATAAAAAGGAAACAATTTATTGTTATTCTGATTTAGAAAGGCAAATCGCCATTCAAAAGTTAGGTGCGAAACCAGAGATCACTCGATTCAAGGGACTCGGTGAAATTTCTCCCGATGAGTTTAAAGCATTTATCGGAAGAAAAATGCGTTTGGATCCTGTAACATTAGCCGGTGAGACATCCTTGCATGGATTATTGGATTATTACATGGGAAAAAATACGCCCGAGCGTCAAGATTTCATCATCAATAATTTGAAAGTTGAATTGGAATTGGAACCACAAGATGAAACTGAATCGCTAGTAGAAGTTCAACCTTCAGCAATTGCTGTTTAATTTTTTGAGATCGATAAATAGTTAATTAGAGAAAGAAATTTAATGTCAGAAAAGATAATCCCCGTTAATGGAAACGGAAATGGTCCCGACAAACACCACGGTAAAGTGTCGACCATGTATGAGAGTTGGTTTTTAGAATATGCGTCCTATGTAATTTTAGAACGCGCTGTGCCGTATTTGGACGATGGTTTAAAGCCCGTTCAACGTCGTGTATTGCACTCGATGTGGGAGTTGGAAGATGGTCGCTATAATAAGGTAGCTAACGTCATCGGACATACGATGAAGTATCATCCGCATGGTGATGTGAGTATTGGCGATGCCATGGTGCAAATGGGTCAGAAAAATTTGCTGATCGATACACAGGGAAACTGGGGTAATATTCACACTGGTGATAGCGCAGCCGCCTTCCGATACATTGAAGCACGATTAAGTAAGTTTGGATTGGAAGTAGTTTTTAATCCGAAAACAAGTATTTGGCAAAGCTCTTATGACGGAAGAAATAAAGAGCCCATTACCTTGCCCGTGAAATTTCCATTGGTCTTGGCGCATGGAGTGGAAGGAATTGCCGTAGGATTAGCTTGCAAAATTTTACCTCATAACTTTTGTGAGTTGATCGAGGCTTCCATTGATGCCATCAAAGGAAAAAAAGTGGATTTAGTTCCTGACTTCGCATCGGGCGGTGTTGCCGATTTTTCAAAATACAATGAAGGTTTAAGAGGCGGAAGAATTCGTGTTCGTGCTGTGATTGAAAAGTCGAGTAAGAAGTCGCTGGTGATTCGTGAAATTCCTTTTGGAACTACCACTTCATCCGTAATTGATTCGATACTTGCTGCGAACGATAAGGGTAAAATCAAAGTAAAAAAGGTAGAAGATAATACTTCAGCAAGCGTTGAAATTGTCATTCATTTGCATCCTGATTCATCAGAAGATATTGATAAAACGATTGAAGCATTGTATGCATTCACAGCTTGTGAAGTGAGTATTTCACCAAATGCATGTGTGATTGTGGATGGAAAGCCGCTATTCCTTTCGGTGAATGAAATGTTAAGGTTAAGTGCCTTAAATACTCAGGAGTTATTGCGTCGTGAATTGCAAATTCGTCTTGCTGAGTTAGAAGAAGATTGGCATTTTAGTTCCTTGGAAAAGATTTTCATCGAGAAGAGAATTTATCGCAACATCGAAGAATGTGAGACGTGGGAAGAAGTGATTGATTCGATTTACAAAGGGTTAAAGCCTTATAAGAAAAAATTCTTCCGTGAAATTACGGACGAAGATGTAGCCCGACTCACCGAAATTAAAATCAAGAGAATTTCTAAGTTCGATTCATTTAAAGCGGATGAGCATATTAAAGGTGTTGATGAGGAGATGTTATCGGTTCGTCATGATTTAGATAATATTAAAACTTATGCTGTAAATTATTTTAAAAATTTATTGAAGAAATACGGCAAAGGGAGAGAGCGAAGAACACAAATTGATGAGTTCGAAGCGATCGTAGCCTCTAAAGTGGTTATCAATAATGCGAAGCTTTATGTGAATAGAGCCGAAGGATTTATTGGAAAAGGATTGAAGAAAGACGACTTCGTTTGTGATTGCTCTGATATCGATGATATCATTACCATCACGGCTGACGGTAAATTGATGGTATCACGCATTTCAGAAAAGGCATTTGTTGGAAAAGATATTATTCAAGTCAATGTTTTCCGAAAGGATGAAGAGGAAAATATCGTTTACAATTTAGTTTATCTAGATGGACCGAAAGGTGCTGTGATGATGAAGCGATTTAAAGTGGGTGGAATTACTCGCGATAAAGCTTATGATTTAACAAAGGGAACACCTGGAAGTAAAGTATTGTATCTCGAGTTGAGCGGACCAGAAGAAGGCCCAACAGTAATCGTGAAGTTAAAACCAAAACCGAAGTTGAGAAATTTAGAGTCGGTGATTCATTTCGGAAGTCAGTTGATTAAAGCAAGAGGTGCGCAAGGAAATGTAATTACAAAGTTTCCTATTCTGAAAGTGCTGCCTGCAACATTAGATCAAGAAAAATTATTGAGAAAGAAACAACCGGAATTGTTTGAGCCAGCACCTAAACAAGATCGCTCACAAACTTCGTTAGAATTATAATTATACCATTTATGCATATTGTGTAATCCAATTATTTATATATAAATGGAGGCATTCTTCGAGCAATAAATATTAATAAACAGGAATTTCGTACGAAAGGGCGCGGAGGTCGTCCAGGCAACAGCGCGAACCGATTTTTGCTAGACCGATGAAGTAGAGAGATAGCACAAAAGATTGTTCAGTGGTTGCGAAAGA
>JANOAX010000022.1:0-28735 GCA_031411335.1 Bacteroidota bacterium | reverse complement strand
CATACATTTGAAACATCAGACTCAAAGAAAAAGAAGAATAAGTTTGTGCTTTTGTAAAATCTTTGGGAATATCATTTTGAACTGGGGTGGGGTTTGACTAATTATTGAAAAGCAGGTGTTGATCAATTAGCAAGCGAAAATAGTAAGGACATTTCAAAATTTCTGGGTTAGTTTTAGTTAGCTTTTAATTATTTTAAAAATATTGCTTACACTTTAAAACCTATTTGTATGAAAAAATTAATTGCACTTACCTGGTTTTTACTCCAACTAACTTTTGGATTTAGCCAAAGCATCAACGATGTTGAATTTCGTTCGGTAGCTACCTCTAATCTGGATAGTCTTACAAGCATTTTTGTCGTCAGTTTGTCAGACTCTAGTCAAATAGATAAAGTCGAAATTGAACTTGGATCAACTGAAGGACAAAATGATTTAATAAATTATGATTTTGATTTTGATGTTACTTCAGGCATACCATCTGGATTTTCGTATCTTAGGGTTGGAAATAGAGTGAGTCTTGAAACAGGCACCATTGCTGCATACCCTACTTTTTTTGGTCGTGCAAGGCTGAAGTTATCAAGTGGACAGTATACTTCTTATTTTTCATTTACCGCAAATTAATACAAACTAAAATTTAACATAAAATCTTATTCCCATGAAAAAAATCATAGGCATACTATTGGTATGCATAATTGTAAATTTCTCTGCCAAGGCAGGTAATTATACTTGGACTGGCACAACAAATTCGAATTGGGGTACAAGTACTAATTGGTCTCCAAATGGTGTTCCTGGATCATCTGATTCTATAAGCATAAGTACAACTACTAATTCTTTAATTTTAACAGCTAAAAAAAGTGTAAAAAGACTTCTAATGTATTCAGGAGTACTTGATCTTGGGGGTGACACACTTACCATAACAGGAACTTCTGGATTAAATGGGGGTAGTATTAATAATGGGCTTTTTAAAACTCAAACTTCTGGATTAGTATTTTTTAATGGGACCAGCTTTGGTGCTGAAGTTTCAGCAGTAGGACAAATTAAATTAGATGGTTCTGTTTTTAATAGTACGGCCTATTTCGAACACAATAGTTCTGCTTCAGGCACTGGTGCTGGCGGTAATACATTTAATGGAGTTACAACACTAAAAAATGCAGGTACAACAACTTTTCGAACAGCTGGAACTAATTCAGATACTTTCAATAATAATGCATATTTTATAAGTGCATCTAGTGCAGGTTCTAGTAATTTTCAAATATCATATGGTGCTGCAACCTATTTCAATGGAAATGTTGAGGTAAGTTCATCTTCTACTTTTGGCATTTCATTTAGTGGAGCAGGAAATGGAAGTTCTACACTTGCTTCTGGAAAAACTATTGCTATTGGCAGTGGAGGATTCACAGGAACATTACTTATTAAGAATTTCACTCAGACAGGCAGTACATCTCAATCTTTATCTCTCTCTGGTGTATTAAATATAGCGAATTCAACTTTTAACGGATCCTTTTCAAGTTCTTCTAGTTCAATACTATTATCAGGTTGCAATTTTAATAATCAAGCCTCATTTACAAAAACTGGAACTGCTAATGATTTTTCAGCGGGTGGAAACTATTTTGCTAACACAACAACTTTCACCAATAGTTCTTCAACCACTGCAAAAATTAGATTAGCTGCTACAAGTGGTGATTTCTTTGGTGGAGATGCTACCTTTACTACCAGTAACGGATTAATTGAAGTGGCGTATGCTGACACCACAGAATTTCAAGGTGATGTTAGTATCAATAATTCAAAAGTTACATTCAATAATAGTTCAGGTTTTGTATTGTGTGATGGTGCTGCTTCCCAAGGTTTTGGAGGAAGTGCAGATTATAAAATTGGGAAATTAATAATAAATAAATCAGCTGATGGTATTACATGCAATAAGCCAATGACTATCGATAGTGTACTTACTCTTACTGACGGTGTTATTTATACTGATTCTATCAATTATTTAACGTTGAAAAATGGGATAGTATTGAATGGCGGATCGCAGAATAGTTATATTGATGGTCCTGTGAGAAAAATTGGTAATGCAGCTTTCTCGTTTCCATGTGGAGACAATAACCGTTTCTTTCCCCTTTCTATCAGTGCGCCTAGCAACACTACTGATGCTTTTACATGTCAAGCAATTTCAGGCAAGACGGGTTATAGTCTTACTTTAGATTCAACTTTGATGTTGCCAGACACATGTTCCAATTGGAAATTGTATAGAAATGTTGGTTCTAGTAATGTGTATGTGACCTTAACTCTTGATGCTTCAAGTTGCATAGATAGTGATTCAGCAAATTACAGAGCTGCAACGTGGAATGGATCTAGTTGGGTAAATATTGGCAACGGTTTGTGTACAAACTCAACTGTAAAATCAAATGTTGCGTCTTCGAATTATAGTTCGTTCTTAATTGGACTTAATAGAATTGGAAATAAGTGTTCAAGTGTAATTGAAGTGGACGCAGACACAGCATTTATTAATAATACTTTTGCATTAACAGATTCTATTATGTGGTTTAAATTTGTTGCTGACTCTTCCTCAACTTTAGTAAGAATTAAAAATTATAGTTTTGTAAATCCTGCAATATTGAAGGATTACTATATTTATTCTGGTAATTGTGGAAGTCTAACACAAATTGAAAGCAATCACATTTTTGGACCAGGTGATTCAAGTGCTACTGTTTTCGTTACCACAATACCCGATAGTACTTATTACATTAAATTACAAGGATATTTGTCATATAGTCAGTGTACACAACTCTTTAATGGAAATTTGGATGTTAGTATTAAAAGCGGAATTCCAATTATGCAAGGAGGAGGTTGCTTTGATGAGAATTTTTGTGGCCTAGGTCAAAATATGGGATTTAACCAATTGCTACAACCATTTAATCCCTTATTTCAACAACATTTTAATAATGCGACTTGGAATTTTGAGTATAGTGTTTGCTCATGGCTACCTGCAAATGCTACCCCTCAATTATCAGATGTTTTTCCTGCTGCTCCAAACAGTGTTTCAGGTGATATCTATCATGCTACTCTTTTTTCTTTTAATGCTTCTGAATCAATTTTCCAACCAATTAATTTTTTGGCAGGAGAAACTTATATTTTACGTTATTATTATAGAAGGGAATTAAATCTACCGATAGTTTATCCAGGCTATAATATTAGTACTACAGTAGATGGTCTTGATGTTTATATTGGCGACAATATTGTAGTGGAATCCGCATTTAATTTAGCAAGTACTTACCCTACAGCTTGGGGTAACACAGAACCAATTGACAACGTTTCAAATATTAGTTCAACAAGTTGGACTTATCGTGACGCTTGTTTTGTTCCTCAGGCAAATTATACGGGAATAGCTTTTATACCACGTCAAACAGGTGGAAATTCATTGAGTGCAATAAATTTGGATAATATGTACATTTATCACTTAAATGCAGATGCAGGTCCGGATAGATTTACTTGCTTAGGGAGTACAACAGAGTTAGGTATTCCCAATAATATGTGTCCTACTTCTGGCGAAACCTATTCTTGGTCTCCTTCTACAGGATTAAGTTCAACAACTGTTTCTAATCCTACTTTCACTCCTACTGTTTCTGGAAATTATACTTATACATTAACTGTTACCGACCCAAGTACCAATTGTTCAGTAACCGATCAAGTTACTGTTTCGGTTGGAATTGATGTAACTCTTTCTGCAGCACCTCTTACAATATGTAATGGCGAAACGTCTGTTATCACAGCAAGTGTTCAGTATGGAACAACACCTTATTCATATTCTTGGACAGGAGGAGCAACAACTAATCCAATTTCGGTAACAGTAATTGGTACATATGTAGTAACTGTTACTGATAATAATGGATGTAGTTCTACAGAATCAATCTATATAGGTCCATCGATTAATACTCCTTTACCCGCCGTAATTTCTGGATCCACTACGTCATGTGCAACTAATGGAATAGACCTTCCAGGAGAAGATCTTCCTTATTTAATTGTCAATCCGAATACAAATTATACTTATAGTTGGTCTACTATTTCGGCACCTCCAGGTTGGAACATTCAAAGTCCAAATACAATTTCTTTAGCAAGTTCTATTAACCCATCATCTGGAAATACAACTAGTATCACTTTTCCAAATATCGACACGGAGGATGCAAATTATATTGTTCAAGTCATTACAACAGATCAAAGTGGTTGTTCAAGTACAACCTTCTTTCCTGTTAATTGGTGCTGTCAAGGGAATAATTCTAATGACTGGCGAAATGAATTAGCCTCTAACGTTTCAACACCAGGTACAGGAAATAGCGTAATAATTCGTGGAGTATTTCAAGTAGATGTAAATACAACCTGGGATGGACTTAATATCAACATGGATCCTGGTGCAGAAATAATTGTTATGCCAGGCATTGAATTTTTCATTAATAATACGACTTTTTGGACATGTGAAAATTTTTGGAAATCGATAACTGTTGACAATGGATTTTTGAGAGTTCATAATTCTCATATTAAAGGAGCTCAATATGCGATAGATGTAATAAATGGAGGCGGTTACTCTATTCAAAAAGGGACAATACTTGAAGATAATTATATTTCATTAAGAGTAACAGGATCTGCTGGAGCATATCCACGAATAATTAATAATGCCATAATTACAAAGTCCGCCTCAATCACTACTTATGATTCACGTGTTGATTTTAATGGTCAAACACCAGCTACTTGTATTGGTTATGTAGGCGATGTTCCTCAGTGTGGAATATTGCTCAATGATGCTGGGCAAATAGCAATAGGTCTAAATGATCCTACATTACCAGTTGATATAAATAATATATTTATTGGAATAGAATCGAACAGAACTAACTTAACAGTGGTTAATACGCATTTTTTAAATTTATTGGATAGACCGTGTATTCCTTCGCCTCAATGGTCTCGAACTGGAATTTACACACATGGAAATGTTCGTAGTACATTCGTAAATTCTCCAAATCCTAGTAATTGTACTTTCATCAATTGCAGGACAGGGATATTTGCAGAAAATGTTGAGCTAATTGCTGAGAATAATGTAATGACAAATATGATGTTTGGGATAAAACATATTGACCCACCCTCTATTTTCACACATAGAATGTCAAGAATCAACGATAATGAAATTGAGGCGTCTCAAATAGGGATTAAAATATCTTCTACAACTGGTCGTAATCATTTTACAGAAGTAAACGGTAATACGATGACTGCATTTACCGGTAATTCGAATGGATCTGGCATTAATTGGGAAGATTTCCTTATTTCTGGAAAGTTTAATACCATTAATGACAATACGATTACTGTTACAAATGAGATTAGGTATGGTATTAATTTTTTGAATCATAATGATTTTAATTGTATAAATAACACTATAGTTATAGATAATGTTAATACTACATTTCCTACTAATGGAATTAAAACAACAGGATGTCAGGATTATGTTATAAATGATAATGATGTAACAGATAATTTACTAATGGGAAATTCTCATGGAATTCATATTTTTAATTCTGGAAATTCTACAAATAAAAACTTCATCTATTGCAACGAAGTAACTAATTGTCATTTCGATTTTCACTTCCGAGGCGCCACTTCAAATGTAGATTGGGCTGGAAACGATATGAATGGTGGGGATATTGGATTATCCATGATAAACGGAGTATCTCTTAGTGGTGTTCAGCCTTGGAATTGGTGGTGTGGCTCGTTTAATGATTTTTGGATAAATGCTGGATCAGGTTCATTCGCGAATTGGATACAGGACGACGCTACCAACGTAAGTTGCATAACTACTCCTAGTGGAGGTCAAATTAATGGAGGACTAAATGTTGTATTTATAGATGTCCCATCTTCAGATCCAGGTTGTCCTCTTTCCATTGTCCCAATCATCGAAATAACAGATCAAGATCGATTTATTGCGACAGATTCGAACTGGAGTGCAATGGAAGAAAATATATTATGGCAATACAGAAGGTCACTAGCAAATAAATTAGTTATGAACCCTGATTTATTGGAGGAGGATAGTATAATTATCAGTTTCTGGGAATCAAATCAAGATTTGGATGAAATTGTGCTTGCCGGATTAATGAAAAATGTTGTGATGTTAGATTCCTTAAGTAAGGATAATTATGGCGCACTAAAGTATTATTCTGACTCAATTTTAGATGCTCAAACCGCAATTAATTATAATGATAGTTTATTGGGATTGGGACTTGATGATGGAGATAGTATAAGAATTCTTGATGAAAACATAGCTTACTCTCTTCAAATTTCCAATTGGCTGACTACCTCATCATCCCTATTTGACAACTTTAATGAAATTTTAGCAACCCAAAGAGATAGTATAAAATCATTATATTCTGATTATTCTCCTCAAACGGAAAGAGGGGAAATAGAAAGAGGAATTTGGGAATTAATATTGACTTATGGATACGGTAGTGATTTAGCAATAGCGGATGATGATTCAATACTTATATCAGAATACGCCAATTTATGTATGCTTGAATACGGACCTGCCATAGGCTATATAAGAACGTTGTATGGAAGTTTTACAGATTTGGTAGTGGATGATGATGATGTTTGTTCCAGTGAAAATAGAATTGCGAATTTTACAAAAGAAAGCCTAGAAAATAAGATTAATTTTACTATCTTGCCTAATCCTTCAAAAGATAATGTTTATATTCAAACATATAATTTAGAAGAACAGGAATATGATATTAAAATCTTAAATTTACAAGGGAAATTAATATCTAATTATTCAACCTCGTTGGCAGGAATAAATGTTAATTTGGAAAATTTGCAAGCTGGAATCTATGTTGTAAAAATTGAATGGAAAGATGGTAGCTTAGGTAAAAAGCTAGTGGTAATTAAATGATAAATAGTAAATCATATTTTATTTTAGTTGTCTTTATGGTATTGAGCAAATTAGTTTTTGCTCAATACCATGATGCCAATTGGGTCATTTCAACGGGATATGGATCAATAAATCACAATACTATAATAAACTTTCCTACAGGAGGACAAGGACCTCAAGCATCTATAACAAACGGTTATATACCATTTAATTATACCAACGCAAATATTTCAGACCAAAATGGAAATTTACTTTTTATCACTAATGGGATAAATATTTACAATAGACTGTTTCAACCAATTCTTGGTGGTATTGTTCAGACTACGTACACAGCAATGAATTCTTCTACTGGCTTAAATCGAACGCATCAATACATTTTCCTGCCGTGGCCAGATGACACAAACAAGTTTGTTTTATTTTATTGCGTACCCGAACTTCAGATTGTTTCTTCTGGGCCATGTGCCAATGGTTGGGGATGGCTTTCGACCCATCTTTATTACACGGTGTTGGACAAAACATTAAATGGAGGTTTAGGAGGGATAGTTTCTGCTAATAATATTTCACTTGTGGACACCTTAGTTCATGCTACTGGATTGTCAGCCGTTAAGCATGCAAATGGAAGAGATTGGTGGTTGGTCGTGAAAGAGAATTGTAATAATTCATTTAAAAGTGTAATGTTTTCTCCAATAGGTGTTCAGTATGTAGGAGCACAAAATATAGGACCTCAGATGGGGCAGTTTGATTTTGCAATTTCTAATTTCTCACCCGATGGTACTACTTATTATCAGATTAGGAATGATTATAATTTAGTTTTGTATAAGTTTGACCGATGTTCGGGTCTTTTTTTTGATCCTTTACAGATTAATTCAGGATCGGTTATTGAAGGTTATAGTTCCTTTTCACCAAATTCAAGATTTTTGTATAGGACTGGAAGTTTTAATCCTCCTGAATTAACCTTACAATATGACCTAAGTTTTTATTATCAACCAGGAGGAGTACAGATTAGTAGACGATTAGTAAATCCGGATATAGATAGTAGTAGTTGTAATGGAATATCTACACCTCTGTCTTCGAGCGCTGCTTGTTTTCCTGAGCTAGCACCAGACGGTAAAATATATTTCGGACATTGTTATTTGTGCAATTTGTCAGTAATTAATTCACCTGACAGCTTAGACACTCTTTGTAATATGGAGTTTAATACGTTTATCTTACCCTCACCTAATGCAGGTTTACCTCCGTATCATCCTAATTATAGGTTAGGGGCACTTGTTGGAAGTCCATGCGATACTGTAAGTGTTGGAATAGAAGAATGGCAAGCAAGTCAGGTATTAATATTTCCAAACCCTGCACAAAACTCAGTAAATGTTAACTTAGGCAGAGCCTGCGAAGAAATACAATGTAAATTCTACAACATGCAAGGTCAATTGCTTTTTCAAGAAAAAAGAAATTTCGAAAGTGCCTTCACATTGGACATCCCAGAACTTTCAAAAGGACTTTACTTATTAGAAATTCTTTGTAATGAAGGACGAGTGGTGAAGAAAGTTGTTTTTGAGTGAAATAAAATAAAAAGTCTTTCGACAAACTTCAATTAGTTGATTTTATTTTTTGTAAAAACGCAATTAAAATTAAACCCTTTTTTTAATATATTATTAGCAATAAGATTTCCATTATACAAACTTACTCTAGTAATAATATTTTTTATTCCTGATCCTGTACCCTCTTTTTCATCTACGTTATTTCCATTATCTATATATTTTACAAATAATTCTTCTTTGGAATCAGTAATTTTTAATTCAATTAAATTAGCGTTAGAATGCTTGATAGTATTGTTTATTAGTTCTTGTATTATTCGATAAAGATGTATTTGAAATTCATTATTGAATTGTCTAAGGTCACAATTAATTTCAATTTGAAAATCAATCTCCTTTAGAAGTTTAAGTTTTCTCACCAACTGCGAAAGTTCAGTGACGATACCATTTTCAAGTACAAAATCAGAAGATTGTGATCGTGAAATCATTCGAACTTCTTGGATGGTTTCACTTAGGAAAATAGGTAAATCATTTTTTATCAATCCGATATTTTCTTTGCTCAGTATCTCTAATTCCAATTTTAGAATAGAAAGTTTAATGCCAATACTGTTTATTTCGATCGAACAAATCAACAACACTAATTTTAATACTTCGAATATTTGTTTTTAAAGAAAGGTTACTAAAGGTTTTATTGAACAATAAACCAAGGATTCAATAAATCCGTTTTATTATACACTACCGGACTTTGATCTTTTGCATTGATCACCGTAAACCCTGCACAGTTCGCGATGGCTTGTCCTGCGGCTGTATCCCATTCCATGGTTGGAGCAAAGCGTGGATATACATCCGCAGCACCTTCTGCTACTAAACAAAGTTTGAGCGAACTCCCTTTAGAGATCATTTGTAAATCGGAATGGCTCTGCTTGAGTTCATCAATGAAAACCGTTGTCTCTTCACTCAAATGCGAACGAGAAGCTACGACAGTGAAAGGACGATTTTCATTTTTAATGGGTAATCGTCGGCTGGCAGTAATTAAACGATCTGCAATATGTGGGGTTTGAATAATATGTGTTAAATATTCTAAATCGGCTTCTGCTTTATACGATCCTGTTCCTTCTGCACCGAAATAGAGGGCGTCGATGATGGGTGCATAGATAACACCCAGGATGGCTACACCATTTTTGATGAGTGCAATGTTCACCGTGAATTCTCCATTCCTTTTGATAAACTCTTTAGTTCCATCTAAGGGATCAATCAACCAAAATATTCCCCACTTACTTCTTTCGGCAAATGGAATTTCTCTTCCTTCCTCGCTTAGTAAAGGCAATCCGGTTTCATGCAGAATGTCTACAATCTTATGATGTGATTTTTTATCAGCCTCTGTCAAAGGACTTTTATCGTCTTTCAATTCAACACTGAATTCACGAGCATAAACTTCTTTGATTTCTTTCCCAGCAAGTACTGCTGCTTTAATCGCGATTGATAAAAGTTGATTGTAATTTTCCATTTGAACTATTGAATAAATTAAAATAAAATTAAACGATCATTCCGGCACCGATGGTTTCATTTGTGGATTCATCAATCAATATGATACTTCCAGTATGACGATTTTTCCGATAGCTATCAAAAAAGATAGGAACGGTAGTTTTAATGGAAATACGCGCAATGTCATTCATGCCAATCTTTTTATCTTCTTCGTTACGATGTAAAGTACTAATATCAATTTTATAACGAATGTCTTTTATAATACATCGTGCATCTTTGGTTGTGTGACGTATGGAGTATTTACCGCCAACTTGTAGCGGAGTAGAGTTTAACCAACAAACCATCACATCAAATTCTTGTAGGACATTGGGAACATTGTTTTCACGAACAATCATATCTCCACGACTAATGTCAACATCTTTGTCTAAAGTAATGGTAACTGACATCGGAGAATAAGCTTCTGGAATTTCTTCTCCAAAAAGTTCAATGGTTTTTACAGTTGCTATTTCTTCACTCGGTAACACTTTGATTTTGTCACCAGGTTTAAAAATTCCACTGGAAATTCTTCCTGCATAGCCTCTGTAATCATGATATTCGGTTTGCTGTGGACGAATTACATATTGCACAGGGAAGCGGCAATCAATATGATTCTCGTCGCTGCTGATATGTAAATGCTCCAACAAGTACATCAATGTTGGACCATTGTACCACGACATGTTTTTAGATTTGTCAACGACATTATCACCCAGCAATGCACTGATTGGTAAAAAGCTTACATCCTTAATATCCAGTTTTGAAGAAAGTGACTTAAACTCATCCACCACTTTTTCAAAAGCCGCTTCTTCGTAATTCACTAAATCCATCTTATTGATGCAAATGATTAAGTGAGGAATTTGAAGTAGTGATGCAATGAATGAATGTCGAATGGTTTGCTCCAATACTCCTTTGCGCGCATCTACTAATATTAATGCAGCGTTGGCAGTAGAAGCACCCGTCACCATATTTCGAGTGTATTGAATATGTCCAGGAGTATCCGCAATGATAAATTTACGCTTTGGCGTAGCAAAATAACGGTATGCTACATCAATGGTAATTCCTTGCTCTCTTTCCGCTTTTAAACCATCAGTTAGTAAACTTAAATCTACATGCTCAAATCCTCTTTGTGAACTACGTTGTTCAATGGCTTCGAGTTGATCTTCAAAAATTTGTTTACTGTCATATAATAATCGACCGATTAATGTGCTCTTTCCATCATCAACACTTCCTGCAGTGGTGAAGCGAAGTAGCTCCATATTTAAATATCCGTCTTTACTAAAATCACTCATCTTCTTCTTATTGAATTATCAAATATTATTTTAATTATAGTAGATCTAAATCTACTAAAAATAACCTGCTTTTTTCCGGTCTTCCATGGCAGTTTCACTGCGCTTGTCGTCTGATCGAGTTCCACGTTCAGTCGTCTTGCTTGCTGCCACTTCTTCAATGATTTGCTGTAAGCTATTTGCAGGAGAGAGAACAGCTCCTGTACAAGTCATGTCACCAATAGTACGGAAACGAACCGTCATCATTTCTGCTTTTTCAGTTTCACGAACAGTAATATAATCCGAGTTGGCAAGTAACATTCCATCGCGCTTCACAATTTCACGTTGATGTGTAAAATAAATATTAGGGATATCAATTTTTTCCATGGCAATGTACATCCACACATCCATTTCTGTCCAATTGCTTAACGGAAACACACGGAAATGTTCACCTTGATGTTTACGACCATTTAATAACATCCATAATTCAGGACGTTGATTTTTAGGATCCCATTGTCCAAATTCATCACGGTGTGAAAAGAATCTTTCTTTCGCTCTTGCTTTTTCTTCGTCTCTACGTGCACCACCCATAGCGGCATCTACTTTTAATTCTTCTAAAGCATCGAGCAGCGTAATCGTTTGCAACATATTTCGACTTGCATTGGGGCCTTTCTCTTCCTTAGCACGACCCGAATCAATGGAATCTTGAACATTTCGAACAATTAAATTGGCACCAATTTCTTCTACCATTTTATCTCGAAACTGAATCGTTTCAGGAAAATTATGTCCCGTATCAATATGTAAGAGTGGGAAAGGGATACGAGCAGGATAAAATGCTTTGCGTGCTAAATGAGTCATTACGATGGAATCTTTTCCACCTGAAAACAACATAGCAGGCTTTTCAAATTGAGAAGCCGTTTCACGAATTATATAAATAGCCTCAGCTTCAAGTTCACGAAGGTGATTTAAATGATAAAGGATCATCCTTTTAAGGGTTTAATGCAATTGTACGTATAGGATAGAATTTTGTTCACACTATCGTCCAATTTTTCTTGGTCGGTGTGAACAGTAATTTCGGGATGTGTAGGAATTTCGAAGGGGGACGAAATCCCTGTAAAGTTAGGGATTTCTCCTCTACGAGCCTTGGCATAAAGACCTTTTACATCTCTTTGTTCACAAATTTCGAGAGGGCAATCGACATGGATCTCAATAAATTCGCCCTCTTTTAGTAGATTTCTCACTGTTTCTCGATCTTCACGAAAAGGGGAGATAAAAGCGCTAATAACGATGATTCCAGCATCTAAAAAGAGCTTGGCAACTTCACCAATTCTTCGAATATTTTCTTTTCTACCAGTTTCAGTGAAGTCAATGTTATTGTTAAGCCCGTGCCGGATATTGTCACCATCCAGTAAATACGTTTTATAGCCTTGTTCATGCAGCACTTGCTCCACTCGATCAGCAATAGTAGATTTTCCAGATCCGCTAAGTCCAGTGAGCCACAATAGAACAGGCTTCTGTTGTAATAATTTTTCTCTGTCTGCCTTAGTAATTTTATAATCTTGCTTTATGATATCTAAATTTTTCATTTGTAGAATTTCAATGTTTAATTTAAATAAGATTATACCAATAAGCAATTCCAAATATGGTCATGGCCATATAAATCAAAGTGGGGATAAAACCGAATCGTATATAATCAGAAAAACGATATCCTCCCGGACCGAAAACCATCAAATTAGTTTGGTAACCAAAAGGAGTGACAAAATCTGCTGAGCTGGCAAATGCGATGGTAAGTAACAAAGGTGTCACATCATGCATTCCAATTTGGTGTCCTGTCGCAACAGCAATCGGAAATGTTATGGCTACTGCCGCTGCATTGGTAACAAACATCGTTAAGATATTAGTCACTAAGTAAAGTCCTAAAATCACACCCAATATAGGATGTAAACTATGCGTAAGTCCTATTACTTCTCTCGCAAAAATTTGATCAGCCCCTGAATTTGAAATAGCTTTTCCGATACCAATGGATAGAGCAAGCATTACTAATAATTCAAGATCCAATGATTTTTTAACATCATCAACATTTAGAAAACCAGCTAGAGCTAAACTCCCTGTCAGAATAAATAACGACATAAATAAACTCATCGTATCCGTCGCTTCTAAAATAAAGGAAGCTGCAATGGCTAATAAAATCCATTTAATTCTACTTTTATGCGCAATATTGATTTCTCGTTTTTTAGAAACAAGAATCAAGTCTCGGTTTTGTTCAGAGCGTTTTCGAAATTCTTTTCCAGCAACAACTAATAGCAAATCCCCATTCTTTAATTCGATGTCTCCAACTTTCCCGCTAATTTTTTCGCCATCACGATTTACAGCAATAATTCCTGCATCGTACATTTCACGGAAATTAGTTTTATTGATGGCCTTGTTTATCAGGGATGAATTTGGTGAAATAATAGTTTCTACGACTTCCACTTTTCCTGTTAAGGGATAGTCAGAATAGTCTGCAGTTACTAAATCAGTTTGATTATTTAATAAGTCAATGACCGTGTCTGTTTCACCAGCAAAAATTAGAATATCATTTTCTCGAATAATTTCTTTGGGGGAGACGGGTGCTATCGTTTTGCTTTCTCGAATGATCTCAACAACATATAATCCTCTTAGCTGACGTAGCTTATTATCATCTAATGATTTTCCAACATATATAGAGGTAGATGGCACCTTCGTTTCTATCAAATATTGTCTCGAATGTGCATTAAAATCCATTAATGCATCCGTTCTATCGGGTAAAAGCTTTTTACTAAAAATAACCATGTAAACTATTATAAGTATCATGATTGGAAAACCGATTGGGGTGAAATCAAACATTTTTAATGGGGGAAGTCCAGCATCTGTTGCCAAGCCACTAACCACTAAATTTGTAGATGTTCCAATTAATGTAACAGTACCTCCAATGATAGCTGCCATGGATAATGGCATTAATACCTTAGATGGATTAATTTTTTTCTTTTTTGCCCAATCGTAAACATAGGGCATCATTAAAGCAACCAACGGTGTGTTATTCACAAATGCAGAAATGCTAGAAATAGAAGTGGTCATTCTAAAAATAAAAGCACCATAACTCAAATTTGGCCTAAACAATCTGGATATAGAAAAGTCGAGAGCCGTTGATCTTTTAATTACATCGCTTATAATCAACAAAAGAAAAATGACAGCAATTTGTTCGTTCGCAAATCCACCTAGCGCTTCTTTTGGATTGATGATATTAGTAGCCATTAACAAAGTAATAGCAACCACAAAAACCATCACCGGTTTTACGATTTCTTTGTAAAGTGCGATGACCATGCCAAGCACAACACATGTAACTATGATGATTTGCGTATCCATCGTAAATTTAGTGGTGCGCCAAAGTTAACAACTCCTTATTTTTGATTTCAGATTCAATTAGCCAT
This sequence comes from Bacteroidota bacterium, assembly GCA_031411335.1. Classification (GTDB taxonomy): domain Bacteria; phylum Bacteroidota; class Bacteroidia; order AKYH767-A; family OLB10; genus JAJTFW01. Next base: position 14,079 of record JANOAX010000022.1, on the reverse strand, counting down.
GAAGGGAATTGTGTGTATCCATGTTCTTGAAGCATTTTCATTAACTGATAATTATATGGAGTATAAATTTCATTTAATAATTTTAAGGTGCGCGCATCAATGGTTTCTCCTGATGTTTTGTTCGCATTAAAAACATAATAAATGGATCGAAGCTTTTTCTTTAAATTATGGTTCCGTCTCCAAAAAGCTTCCAGTTTTTTATTGACTGCAAGAATCATTTTATGCATCGTTTTGTTTTTGTAATATACCGTTTTGTTTTCAATAGTGAAATCACTTTCATGAAAGACCTCTTTGGAAATTCCCAGCCACTCACAAATTTCTTGAGTTAATTCCATAGGACGATTTTTTAAATCATCAAAAAAAACAATCTTCAGGTCTTTACCAAATATTTCAAACCAAGGACCTAGATACTCCCAATAAAATCCTTCTCTTACCCCCCTTGTGAAATAATCTTGCTTACTATGATCATGTATGCCATCTAATGATTTTTGAATAAAGGAATACATGTCAACATTTTCATCTAACATCGCTTTCGAACGAATATGATTAAAAAATGAGCTTAAACGATCGATAGGTTCGCGTAAAATCATAATGATTTTTGCCTGGCCACAATGTTGTTTAATCGCATCAGCTATCTTTTCCTTACCATATATATAACTTGGGCTTGCCTCCATCACATATCGTTCATTCGTACAATGAGAAAAATAGGACATGTAATTTTCAATTGGAGGAAGCGGGTTCCCTTCACGCAAAGGCATAAAATATCCAATTTCTTTTATATGCGAAGCCCCAACCTCAGGATGCTTCGAAAGATAAACAAACAAGGAAGTAGTGCCGGCTTTATGCACACCACTAATAATTAGATTAGGTAATCTGGAAGTCATAAACTTAATAACCCACTATACGTAGGGAGAGCAAATTTTGTTCTTGGTTAAGGAAATTGCCCGACTGCGAAAGTACTAATGTATCTTGGGAAGAAATAGGAAATTTGTTTAATTTTCATATTCTTTTAACCCTTAATTTTCCGTGTTCAACTACTTTAACTCCTTGTAGAGAAAGTATTTCAAATGGGATTAAAACATATTTGACTATTTTAGATCCATATCTAACACTTAAATTAGTTAAATGAGAGAGCGAAATTCCTATTCCTTTTTTATGAAATCGCATTCTCGGTTTTTAATGATATTATTTCTTCATTTATTATTTTCGTTATCTGTTGATAGTCAAAATATTAGCAGGTATTCAATCCTCTCTGGGACAATAGAATTTATTTCCAAAGCGGACTTGGAAACAATTAAAGCAAGCTCAAAGGACTTAAAAGGCCTAATTGATCCGGTTTCGCACTCCGTCGCATTTCGTGTCGCAAATAATTCATTTTTAGGATTTAACAGTCAACTGCAACACGATCATTTTAATGAGAATTATATGGAAACGGATTTGAACTCACACTGTACTTTTACCGGAAAAATTATTGATGAGGTGAATTTTAACAAGGACGGTGTGTATCCGGTTCGTGCAAAAGGAGTACTCAATATTAAAGGTGTTGGTCAAGAAAGAATAATAAAAGGAGTCATTTATATAAAAGGCAATGAATTATTTCTCACTTCGGAATTTTTAGTAAGCTTAAGTGATTATGATATTCGTATCCCGCGTATTGTCCAACAAAAAATCGCGCCTGATATTGGAGTGTCTCTAAACGCTAAGATGAAAATTCAAAAATGAAAAATCGTTATTTTTATTTGATGATTTTTCTTTGGCTCATCCCAAATGCTATCCTTGCACAACAACCTTTTTTTAAAGAGTTATCCATCGATCCACAAAATGAAAATGTAAAAGCAACTGCGATTTATCAAGATAAGAATGAAATTATTTACGTGGGTACAGATGTGGGATTATATAAGTATGATGGATTCAATTTTACACTCATCGATTTTCCAGAAAAAATTTTATCAAAAGAAGTAAAATTCATTAAAAATGTAAATAACGAACTTTGGGTTTGTATGGCCGATGGTTCTATCATCGGGTATTCAAAAGAGAAGAAAAGGATAGTTAAAACTCCAATTAAGAGCTCAGTGTCTTCTATCGTGGAGCTTGATAACAATACAGTATGGGTTTCTACCTACGGTGAAGGAATTTTTTATAGAGCTGGAAAAGATTGGCATCGATTATCAGGAATTCCAGATCCTTATATTTATCAAATCGTAAAACATCCTTCCGGATATATTCTTGCCGGAACAGATGCTGGACTTATTGTTATTAATCCGTCATCTAACCCCATTAGTTTCAGAGTATATAATTCAAAAAGTGGATTGCCCGATAATATTGTGAAAACAATCGGAATTCATCCAGATGGAAAAGTGTTGCTTGGTTTACAAGAGCAAGGATTGTTTCATTTTAATATGAAGGATAAGTCTTTTAAGAACGTTGAAATTAATAAGACCTGGAATTATGGCGCATTGAATTCAATAGTTGCTTTGCAAAATGAATTTTGGTTGGGGACAGATGGGTTTGGTATAGTAGATTATGAATTTAGTGGAGATAGACGACTTCGGAATTTTAATTTTTCAAAAGGCTTTCCATATAAAAAGGTGACCGCATTAATGCGTGATCGCGAAGGAAATGTTTGGATCATTGGAGATAATAAACTGATTTATTCTCCAGGTGAAAAAGTGGAGTTCGTAAGTGACGTTGGGGATTTTTCAATAGACAGTATTCAAGCAATAACTTCAAGCAAAGATGGATATATTTGGTTAAGTAAACCTTCTGGTTTGTTTCGTTTTGATTATTTAGCAAACGATCAACAAAGAATTCGAAAGTATCCATTAGATGCCAATAAGAAAAAATTGCATATCGTTTCATTGTATGAAGATAAATTTGGATTTATTTGGGTGGGAACTTTTGATGATGCCTTGTATCGATTGGAGCCAATCACAGGAAAAGTACGAAAATATACAAAGAATGAGGGATTGATAAATGCAAACATTATTTCTATTTCAGGGGATAAGGATGAATTTTGGTTGGCTACTTTAGAGGGTGTTGTGAAATGCAAAATTTTAGAGGCTGACGTGAATAGCAACGAACCAAATTATTCATTTAGTAATAAGCAGGATTTTGAGTTGCCTTTTAATGGATTTGTGTATAAGATTTTTGTAGATTCTAAAGGTCGAGTTTGGTTTGGCACCGATGGGAAAGGGATTGTGATGCATGAGAATAATAAAATTCAAGAATTCCCGGGTCTAAAAAATGGTAAAGTAATTTATTCGATCACAGAAGATCATTTCGGTAACATTTGGTTTAGTACACAACACCACGGCTTGATTCGATACGATGGCAAATCATTTCGAAATTTTAATCTTAGTAATGGATTGTCAACACTTGATATTTCAGGAATAGAATCCGATAATATTGGAAATTTGGTAGTGATTCATTCAAAAGGTTTGGATATTATCAATTCAAAAACTTTTGAAATTGAAAAAATTAGTTCAGAATCAGGTATCAACACAATCGATGCAGATTTGAATACCGTTGCTCGAGATGGCAAGGGTGGTGTGTGGGTTGGTTCGCGAAATAGGTTGTTTCGTTATTATAGTTATATTAAAGAACGATCTTATCAACCACATTTGATTCTGAATGCAGTGTACACTTTCATGAAGCAGAGTGTGGATATCGGTGATTCTATTTTTGAGTATAATCAAAATAATATTTCAATTGATTATATTGGTCTCTGGTACACTAATCCCGATTTAGTTTCGTATCGTTATAGATTAGTAGGATTCAGTAACACTTGGATTCCTACTCGAGATCGAATCGTTACTTTTCCTAATTTGCCGCCCGGCTCTTACAAGTTTGAAGTGATCGCAGGAATTGGCGGACAGTTTAAAAGTCAAAAAGTATTAGCCTATGGTTTTAGAATCATGAAACCTTTGTGGAAGGAAAACTGGTTTATGATGGGTGTCTTTTTAGTTGTTACAATGACTGTCATCCTTATTATTCGTGATCGCGATGTTCGTTTAAGGAAATTGGAAAGTTTGAAGAAGGAAAAAATCGAATACCAGTTCGCCACCTTAAAGAGTCAAGTAAATCCTCATTTCTTGTTTAATAGTTTTAATACACTCATTGCAATAATCGAAATTGATAAGGAAACAGCTATTGATTATGTAGAAAAGCTATCTGACTATTTCAGAAATTTGGTTCATCACCGCGATAAAGATTTAGTATCCCTTGAGGAAGAATTGGAAATGGTGAATACATATTATTATCTTCAAAAGAAAAGATTTGGTGATGCGCTGCAGTTGATTATTGATATTCCGAATGAATGGAGAATAAAATTTGGTGTGCCTCCTCTTTCCTTGCAATTGTTAATTGAAAATGCCGTTAAACATAATGCAGTTTCTCATGAGACTCCACTCACCGTTTATGTGGACGTAAAAGAGAATGGTAGTTTAATTATTCGTAATACATTAAGCCCCAAAATGCATCCAGAACCAAGTGCTGGCATCGGATTGCAGAATATAATATCAAGGTTCCAAATAGTTTCTGGAGAAAAAGTGCTCGTGAGTTTTATTCACGATGAATTCGTCGTTCAAATCCCCCTAATAAAAATGAATCATGAAAGTACTCATCATTGAAGATGAAAAATTAGCATCCGATCGTTTAACAAAAATGATATTGGAGTTGGAACCTGCTGCTGAAATTGTAGGTACATTGGTCAGTGTAAAATCATCGGTTGATTGGTTAAGAACACATGCCGCTCCAAATGTCATTATGATGGATATCAATTTGGCAGATGGACAAAGTTTTGAAATTTTCTCGCTCGTAGAAGTAAAAATACCAGTCATTTTTACTACCGCGTATGATCAACATGCATTGGATGCATTTAAAGTAAGTAGTATCGACTATCTGTTGAAGCCTATCAAATTGGATGAGCTAAAACGTGCTTTTGATAAGTTGCATTCTTTCAATGAGGAAAATGCAAGACAAATGGAAAGTTTGTTAAAGAAATTCGCACTTCACTCTCGTGAGTTTCAAAAAAGAATTGTAATTCGTTATGGAGATACTATAAAAATGGTGGAGGTAAGTGATGTAGCTTATTTTTATACGGAGGAAAAGATTAATTACTTATGTACACACGCTGATTTGCGTTATCCTATTGATCATAACTTGGATGAGTTGGAACATATGCTTGACCCCAGCGTTTTTTTTAGAATAAACCGACAGTTTATTGTAAATATTCATGCAATTGATAAAATGTTGGCGTGGTCGAAATCAAGAGTTAAGGTGGTTTTGCGCCCTCCAAGTAAAGAGGATACCATAGTAAGTACTGAGCGCTCACCGCATTTTAAAGGCTGGTTAACAGGCAATGGTTAAATCTATCTTATAGTTCCACCTTTTCCCGTTCAATGTTTTTTTTGCCTTGTTCAGAACATTTCAATTTTATCTGGAAGGATGCGAATGTAAATTTGTAGTATGATTGGATGTAGAAGAATTGGCACAAGCTTTAGTGACTGGAAAATTGTATTCGGCGTTTTTATTTTTCTTTTTACTGCATGTAAGCATGAAATCCCTCAGCCTATTGTAGCCACTGTTCCTATTGACAATGGAAATGGAAACAGCTTGCCTTGCGATAGTGATTCTGTATATTTTAATATGCAAATATTACCTTTCTTAATTGCAAACTGCTCTCAACCTGGTTGTCATGATGCGGCATCGCATGCGGACGGGATAACCATTACTTCTTATCAAACTTTGATGAACGCTGGTATTATAGAAATTGGAGATCCTAATGATGGTGATTTAATTGATGTAATTACTACTTCTGATCCTAATGATAGAATGCCGCCGCCGCCAGCATCTCTATTAACCAATCAACAAATACAATTAATTCAGACTTGGATTGCACAGGGAGCCCAAAACTTAAATTGTGATGGGGGATGTGATACATCAAACGTAACGTTTAATGCCGTTATTAAACCCATCATGCAAAACAAATGTCAAGGTTGCCATCAAGGTACGAGCCCTGGAGGAGGTGTAAATCTCTCAACTTATTTAGGTGTTCAGGGTTCTGCCATCGATGGTTCATTATTGGGTTCTGTTGAACACGCTCCCGGTTGGAGTGCCATGCCAAAAAACACAAGTAAATTACCCGATTGTGATATTTCAAAAATTAGAATTTGGGTAAATGCAGGTGCTCCCAATAATTGATAAATTAAAAACAATAATTAGAAATAGATATAAATAGTGGAATTATTAAAACGCCTTCCTAATTCTTTAATCCTTGTCACTTTGTTGGGACTCCTATTTTCGGGATGTTATTACGATGTTGAAGAAGAGTTGTATCCAACCAATGGTGTATGTGATACAACGAATGTTACTTATTCTTCGACCATAGCGCCCATTCTGAATAGTAGCTGTAATTCTTGTCATAGTGGCTCTGCACCCAGCGGAAATATTGATTTGAGTAATTATACAAACGTAAAGTTGTATGCAGCTGATGGATCTCTGTACGGATCTATGAGTCATGATCCCAATTGGTCGCAAATGCCACAAGGAGGAAATAAATTAGACGATTGTACTTTGCAAAGAGTAAAAGTTTGGATTGATAAAGGAGCACCGAATTAAATGAATATGAAAAAAATAGGATGGATATTATTAGCACTCATAAGCATTGCAGGGTTGATATTTTATTATTTATACAGTAAACCAGTCGACAGTTTGGAAAATGTAAAACCCACAGCCACCTTATCAGCTGATTCAATCTTTCAGTTGTATGAGCAAAATGAAATGAAATCAAATGAACTTTATTTGAATAAAGTAATTTCTGTTTCAGGCAAAATTCAGAATGTTTTGGCCGATACAAGCGGAATCGCTTTTACTTTGCAAACAAGTTCAGGGCTATTTGGTGTAACCTGTAAAATGGATGAAAAGAATTTAGATGTCTCTCAATATTCGGAAGGACAAACAGTAAAAATAAAAGGATTATGTACAGGCTATTTGATGGATGTAATTTTAATTCGATGTATAATAGAAAGTGATTAATAAAATCAAAACATTAAAAGCATAAAAAATGATTAAAGCACGATTAATACCAATTGCAATTATTGCAGTAGTTATATCTACCGCATTCGGTATATTAAGTGATAATGGGAAAGCAGGTTATACCGGTTCTCCAAGCGAATTGAAGTGCGACGACTGTCACAATACTTTTGGAAATTCTAATTCAGGTACAGGTTCTATTAATGTTACTTCTACTATGAATAATTGGCAGTATGTGTCAGGTCAAACTTATACCGTGAATGTAATTGTAAAGCAAAGCGGCAGACCACTTTTTGGAGTAGGCTTTGAAGCGCTCACATCAACCAATGCAAACGCAGGTTCCCTAGTAATTACCAATCCTGCTAAAACTCAAATTAAAACTAAAACAATAAGTGGCGTTACTCGAAATAATGTAGTGCATCAATTAAATGGAGGGATGAATGCTGATTCTGCCATTTTTACTTTTAATTGGGTTGCACCTGCTACGAATATTGGAAATATAACTTTTTATTTTGCGGGAATTGCTGCAAATAATAATGGTAGTGAGGATAATGATTATGTTTATAATAGCACTAAAGTGGTTACTCCCGCAAGTACGACCGGAATTCTTGAACAAGGCAATAGCATTTCAGAATTTAAAGCTTACCTAAACAGTGAAGGTCAAATTGCAATTGAATTTCAATCAACAGCGGCCGACCAGCCACGCATTAATCTTTACGATATGAAAGGTCGTATGATTAGTTCGCAATTGATCGATTCTCACCCAATAGGTGAAGTAAAATCAAGCATTTCAATTCCTGCTGAATTACAAAGTGGAAATTATATAGTTTCGATTTTATCAAGCAATCAAAAACTAAGTTCAAAAATATTTATCCCTTAAATTTTATTAAATTATGAAAACCTATTTAAGAATTATCGTGATGTTAGTTCTGTTTTCTGCGCATTCAGATGCCCAAAACAGATATTTTACTAGGACAGGAAAAGTGTATTTCTTATCCGATGCCCCACTTGAAAAAATTGATGCAAAAAATTCTCAGGCAACTAGCGTTTTTGATGCTTCCTCAGGGCAATTTGAATTCGCAATATTGATGAAAGCATTTGAGTTTGAAAAAGCTTTGATGATGGAGCATTTTCATGAAAATTATGTGGAGTCTGATAAGTATCCTAAAGCTGTATTCAAAGGAGTAATTTCCAATATTGCTAAAGTGGATTTTACAAAGGATGGTGTCTACCCTGTACTTTATAAAGGTACTATGATGTTGCATGGCGTCACGAAGGAAATAGAAGGCAAAGGAGTGTTTACTGTGAAAGAAGGTAAAATTATTGGACACAGTGATTTTGTTATTCTTTTGAGCGATTATAAAATCGAAATTCCAAGTTTAGTAAAAGAGAAAGTTTCGAACGAAGTTAAAATTTTTGTCGATGCTACTTATGCTAAGATGTAAATTATTCTATTTCATTTTTGGATTTTGTTTCTTGATAAATTCTTCACCAGTGTTTGCTCAAGATGATCTCTTGGATATGCTCGGTGAAGAAGAACCGAAGAAGGAATTTGTTAAGAATGCATTTAAAGCTACACGCGTCATCAGCGCTCAATCATTAGAGCATGTTGGTGCGGGTGTTCTTGACTTTAGAATCTTGCATCGGTTCGGAAGAGTCAATGGCGGCCATAGAGAAGCGTATGGATTAGACCAAGCTACGATTCGACTCGGGTTGGATTACGGAATTAGTAATCGAATTATGATCGGCCTAGGAAGATCTAGTAATAAAAAGGAAATAGATGGGTTTGTTAAGTACCGTATGATATGGCAAGGAAAAGGAAAGGGATCTGTTCCCTTTTCGATGATTCTTCTTTCTGGATTTTCTAAGGATGGACTTGAATGGGCACAACCCGAACGGGAGAATTATTATACCTCACGATTTACATATTTTGGCCAAGCATTGATCGGAAGAAAATTTTCGGACTCTTTTAGTATGCAAATTATGCCAACAATGATACATCGTAATTTGGTAGCGAAAAAAATTGATAAGCATGATATTTATTCAGTAGGAGTGGGAGCACGTATTAAACTTACTCGCCGACTTTCATTCAACGCAGAGTATTTTTATAATTTACCCGACCAGTTATCACTGACGAATACAAATCCACTCTCTGTCGGTTTTGATATTGAAACTGGTGGTCACGTATTCCAATTGCATTTCACAAATGCCTTAGGCATGAATGAACGTTCCTTAATCACCGATACAAATGGAAGTTGGGATAAAGGCGATATTCATTTTGGATTTAATATTTCGAGAGTGTTTACTATTTCTACTCCTAAGGAATTTAGAAAGAAGAAGGCAGAGCATTAGTGAACGATGCACTGATTTTCCAATTTATAATTGTTATGCATTAATTTCGATTTTAATTCAAGATTCTTTTAACCACAGAGTTTCTAAATATAATCCTAATTTTATTTTACTATTTCTTTCTTGCTCCCTCTCCCTTGGAGAGGTCGCGAAGCCTCGCGAGGGGAGAGGCTAAAATTTAATTTTAGCTTCAATCTGTTTTTATTGGAACAATAAGTATTGACTAAAGTAAATTCGAAATTTCATCTTTCGAATTTGTAGTAACCTTAATTGTCTATTGCTTCCAACATTGAAAGTTTTTCAATTAATACATTGTAATTCTATTTATTTTTTCAACTTTAAGTAGACGAGAGACTTATTTAACTATCATTTTTACCGTTTTAAAAAAAATCTTTTTACCTATCAGTCTATAGTTCCCACATTTGTTTCGAACTTTAAAAATTAATTAAAATGAAAAAAATGAAACTCGCAATTTTAACATTGTTAATCGCAGTGTTATCAGTGCACCAATTAAGTGCTCAATGCCCTACTCCTTCTGGATTGGCAGCTTCAACAATGGGAGCAAACAGTTCTTCTTTAACTTGGCAACCTGTTAGCGGTGTGACTAGTTATTTAGTGAATGTAGAAAATGGTAGAAATAATCCAACTGCGTTTTTAGTAACCGGAACCACAGTTAATCCTGTGTTTACTGTGAATGGATTAACTGGTGGATTTGTATATAAATTCAAAGTCAGATCTAATTGTGGCGGAAACCACAGCAGCTGGTCTCCTTGGTTTACTTTTGTAGCAGGAGGTGGCGCTATTAATTGTAATTTATTAACTGGACTTACAATATCTAATACTACATCTACAGGAAGTACTTTTTCCTGGAATGCAAGTGCAGGCGGCTTGGGTTATAGAGTGAAAGTAGAAGACGGATCAGGTAATCCGATAGATTTTTCTTTTGTTGCTAATACACTCACCAATAGTTACTCGATCACAGGTTTAAATCCATCAACTAATTATAAAGTAAAAATCAGAAAACTTTGTGCTGTTGGTGTAACAGGTCCTTGGTCTGCTTGGATGCCTTTTACAACGGCTGCTTTGCGTTTATCTGGATCTACAGAAACTGATGATGCATTAATTTCTATGTATCCGAATCCTGCAAGTCTTTATTTTCAACTGGATGTGAGAAGCGATTCCGAGGAGAAAATTAGTAAAGTAGAATTGTATGATTTAACAGGGAAAATTGTTCTGGATAAACTCGTAGAGAACGAATCTACTTGCCAGTTTCCACTACAGGGTCTTTATGAAGGTGTTTATATAGTAAAGGTTTTAACAAACACTAAAGTAGTTACAAAGAGATTAGTTATTGTTAAATAGTAATCGTAATTTGGTGGTTGCATATAAAAGTGCAGCCACTATTTTTAATTTTCAATAGCGAAATGAGGAATTGGAAATTTGCTAAAAATTTTATTGATTTTAATGGCACATGAAGCAACTTACTTAGTTCGAAGATTTTATTTTCTTTGTGGAGCGGAAACCTTCAAGCAAAAAATAGTTTGTTGAATTTAGAAAAATAAAAGGTTGTTTTTTACAGAATGCTGAACAATGGGAAAGGCCTATTTTATGTCAAGGCCAATCCTTCGGATCTAATTTTTACCTATAAAGAGACGGTGTGAGTTTTTTCGCAAAGAGGACGTTCTAAAATTAATTCTGTTGATTTCCCCTTTCAAATTTGGAATATGAAATTTTTGAATGTAGATCCTTCACTTACAATAAATGATGTTGCTGGAAGGAAAAGTGTTTATTATTATTTATCAGGAGACAATGCGAAAGATTGTATTCGGAATCCTTATGAAGATAGACGAGTAGAGTGCACGAATTTATTTCCAATGATTGACCTTGTGTTTTACAAGTGTGAAAATGAATTGGAATTTGATTATTTGTTTGTTTCAGGTACCAAATTCGATTTGAATTTCAGCATAAAGTATTTATTTAAAACAATAGATGATTCTAAATCAATTGTTTAAGTCATTTATACGCGGTAATGAAAACAGCTTAAGTATGTAAAAATGATATGTATCATATATATATCATTTTGAAGCCTATCTTCGAAATAAGTATAACTATGGTGATGAATAAAACCCTATCTTTGAATAGTCGATGAAAAAATTAACTGGCATATTTCTTCTCTTGCTATTTCTGATATCAAATTCAGGAGTGGCGGTTAGTTTGCATTGGTGCGGAGGAAAGTTAGCGTCTGTAGACGTTTTTGTAAATGGGGAGCACAAATGCAAGTGTGGCAAGAAACCGATGAAATCCAATTGTTGCAAAGACAAAACAGTTCACTTAAAAGCAAGCAATGAACTTTCGAAACCCGATCCATTTGCTTTTAAAATTTCAACACCAAAGTTTGTTTTCGCATTACCAATCCAAAAAGTAGTTCTTCGTTCCGCATCATATTTATTTGCGCTTTCTGATTTTAATCAACCTTTAGTATTTAAACCCAAAATTCCAATTTATCTTTTGGATAGGGTTTTCCTCATTTGATATTCTGAATTTTCAAGCCGATATTTTTAAACGGCTGATATTGTTTGTGCCCACGGCTCAAACAATTGCTTGCGTTTATCATACATTCAGCAATAAATAAAATTTCTTAAACAATTAAATTCAAATAATAATGAAAAAATTAAATCTATCATTAATCGCTTTGATGTTCGTAATTACGATTTCCAAAGCACAAACACCAATGCAGTTTAGTGGTGTTAGTTGTAACGGTGCGCCCGTTGATCTGTTTGCCGACTTAGATGCTGGCAAAGCAGTAATCTTGCATTTCTATATGCCTAGCTGTGGTAGTTGCCCTCCACCTGCTCAAAAAATTCAAACGATGGCAAATAAAATTAATGCAATGTACCCAGGCAAGGTTAAAGGATATGCATTTCCATTCCAAAACTCAACTACTTGCACTTATTCAGCAAGTTGGGTTTCCTCAAACAATTTAGGAACACTTTTCCAAGCAATGGACAGTGGCGCAGCTCATGTAGCAAACTATGGTGGTTTCGGTATGCCAACAGTAGTTTTATTAGGAGGTTCAGGTGCTAACAGGCGGGTAATGTTTTCAACTTTAAGTTTTAGTACGAGCGACACAACAGCAATGAGAGACAGTATACTCGCATTACTTAGCACAACGGGCATCAATGATTTGCCTAGCGTGGTAAATGCTTTTTCGGTTTACCCAAATCCTGCTAGCGATAATATCTCTATCAAACTTGATTTGAATGAATCTTCAAACTTGATTGTTGATATTACCGATCTAAATGGAAAGCAAGTTGCCATGATCATGAATGAAAAGCAAAATGGTTTAGTATCAAAACAATTCAACATTGATGAATTGCCAAGTGGAAATTACTTTGTTCGCTTGCAAGTGAATGGAAGAACCGTTACACAAAAACTTACAATTAATCATTAAAATGAGTATTCTTTCCAAAATAGTTTTATCAGTAGCCGCAATATTTGCGGCTACTGATATTTCTTTTGCTCAATCCTATTCCATTGTTCCGAATGATACAATTAATATGATGGGAATGATGGAAGATTTGGAAACGCTTTCTATTCAGCAGCTCAATACTTCAACTAATATTCTTCAATTGAGGTGGGCTAAGTTGAGTGAAAGTGTTCCGGCAATGTGGGAAGCATCGGTTTGTGATAATCAGGCTTGCTACACTTCCTTAGTTGATAGTGGAAGTATGAACCCAATTAACCCTAACGACTACGGTTTACTTTTAACGCACATAACGCCGCATGTAAATTACGGTACAGCCGTAATTCGTTACGTCGTTTGGGATATTACAAACCCTGCGATTAAAGACACACTCACTTACATTTTAACTGTTACAACAACATCCGGAAGTCCAGATGGAGAAAACAAAAATGCTTTCAGTATTTTCCCTAACCCTGCAAGCGAAAACATCAACATCATTTCTAATCTGCCAGCAGGATTTCAGTTCTTAATCATTGACATTTATGGTAGGAAAATTGAAAACGGATGTTCAAAAACAAATTTGATTTCAATTGATACGAAAAATTTTCGAAATGGAATATATTCCATGTCCATACTTACAGAACATAATATAATCACCACAAAGCAATTCTTAATTCAAAAATGAGAAATATAACTTACATCATTTTATTATTTCACTGCCTGCATTTGCATGCGCAAAATCCTCTAGTCATACCACCAGCGCTTACAGGAGTAAACTTTAATTTGGTAGTTCAAAGTGGAACTCAAACATTTTACGGCAGCACTCCAACACCGACTTACGGAATAAACGGAGCTTTTTTATCGCCAACAATTATTGTCAATAAAAGCGATAGCATCACATTAAATGTTATAAATAACTTGCCAGTAAAAACTACCATGCATTGGCACGGCTTGCATGTATCTGCCATGAATGATGGTGGACCTCATCAAGAAATAAATCCATCAACCACCTGGAGTCCTAGTTTTAAGGTCAGGAATAATGCAAGCACATTTTGGTATCACCCCCATGGAGCGGGACAAACCGAACAACAAGTTTCAAAAGGTCTTGCAGGTTTGTTTATAGTAAAAGACAGTGCAGAAGCTGTATTGACTTTGCCACGAACTTACGGAGTAGATGATATTCCTATAATAGTTCAAACCAAGTCGTTTGATGTTTTACAACAAATTGCTATTGC